>CAZPLZ010000100.1:0-12542 GCA_964587525.1 uncultured bacterium
CACAGGCCGTCCATGATGTCCAAAAAATTAAAGGCATTCGTGAGACCTACGATCCAGACCAGCGTCAGCGGGAGGGCGACCCAGGGGTTCTCGATAAATTTTATGTGGACGCCGAAATACAATGGGATGGTGGCAGCGACAACCTGGAACAGCAACTTGACGCGAGGCCCTAAGGGCGAAAGATCGTCCCACAGCCCGAGCACGAACACCGCGGTGGCCCCCAACACAATCCCGACCACACCAGCCGGTGACCCGGTGAGGATCAGTTTCATCCCCACGATGGCCGTTACACACGCGATGAAGATCGCCCCGCCCCCCAGATATGGCACAGGGCCCTTGTGCTTTTTCAACCGCTTGTCGGGCCTGTCCAACACACCGTACGCGCGCGCAATCCGCATCGCGAGGGGGGTTAACACCAGCGCCAGCACCAAGGCGCCTAAAAAAACACTCAGCGTAGTGGACATCTCAATTTTATGTGAAGGGCGATTCCGCTGCGCGGAATCGCTGACTCGTCAGCACTGCCGCCTCGCCTCGGCACAGCCGAGGCTCGCGCGGCCTCGCTCCTCGCTCGGCCGATGTGAAGGGCGATTCCGCTTGGGTTCCTAACTGGCTAAGCGAATAGACAGAGCGATCTTGTGCGCCTGAGGTTGGATTTTGGTTATCTTCACGACGACTTCCTGCCCCACCTGCACGACATCTTCTGGCTTCTGAATTGACTTAGCGGAAAGGTGCGTCAGCGGGATGAGACCTTCAATCATGTCGTCCAAGGCCGCAAATGCCCCGAAACTCGTAATGTTATTGATGACAGCGTTGACGACCATGCCCACGCGATACTTCTCTTGAATGTTGACCCAGGGGCCTGCCTGCAACTGTTTGATGCCCAGCGAAAGCCGCCGCTGCCCTTTATCCGAGCCCAGCACCACAACCTCGACACGGTCACCACGCTTGACAATCTCCGAGGGATGTTTGATCTTTTTTGACCATGTGAGATCCGAGATGTGCACCAAGCCCTCAACGCCCTCTTCCATTTCAACGAAGACACCGAAATCGGCTACCCCCCGCACCGTTCCCTGGATTTTCGCACCGACGGGATACCGCTCAGGTACGTTATCCCACGGATCGTTTTCTGCCTGCCGCAACGATAGCGAGATGCGCTTGCTTTTCGCGTCTAAGCCGATCAATTTCACCGTCACCGTGGCGCCTGGATTGAAAATCTCTGAGGGGTGTTTCACGTTCTTTCCCCAGGCTAATTCGGAGATGTGCACCAAGCCTTCAACACCGTCCTCAAGCTGGACAAACGCTCCATACTCGGCCAGGGTGGTGATCGTGCCCTGGTAGGGCTGGCCGACCACGTAACGCTGATCAATCGAGGACCACGGATCGCGGGTCCGCTGTTTCAGCCCCAGCGAGACTTTCCCTTTCTCGCGGTCAACCGCCAGAATCACCACTTCGATTTCCTGCTCAGGCTTGATGATCTGGGAAGGGTGAGAAATCCGACCCCAGCTCATATCGGTGATATGCAACAGCCCATCCACCCCACCGAGATCCACAAACGCTCCATAGGCGGTGAGGGTTTTCACAATGCCTTTGCGCAACTGGCCAGGCTCAATGGCAGCGAAAATATCCTCACGCTTACGCGCGCTCTCCTCTTCAAGCAGCACGCGGCGGGACACCACGACATTGGATCTGCGCTTGTTCAGCTTGAGGATCTTGACAGGAAAGGTCTGACCGACATACTGATCTAGATTCGACACGGTTTTCAGCGCCACTTGCGAACCGGGCAGGAACGCTTCCACCCCCCCCAGGTCTACCATCAGACCCCCTTTCACCCGTCGCAGCACGGTGGCGTCCAACGGCTGGTTCTTCTCAAACGCCTCGAACACCACTTCCCATATCCGCATACGTGCAGCTTTCGCGTATGAGAGCACCACCTCGCCGTCAAAACCCTCTTTGCGTTCGAGGTAGACATAGATCTCATCACCGACATGGACGGTCAACTCTCCAGAGGGGTCAAGGAATTCATGACAGTTGATGACACCTTCCGACTTGTAGCCGATGTCCACCACCACCTCATTCGGCCCAATGGCGATCACCTGGCCCTTGAGGAGTTCCCCTTCCTGCACATCACGGAGGCTTTTAAGACACTGCGCTTCCAGTGCGTTCTGATCTAAAGCTTCGAGGGAGTCCACCTTGGAGCCGGCCGCCTCGTCCATCTGAACACGCTCAGTGACATGTGACATGGTCTAAAGAGGGCAAGACCTCAATGGCCGGAAGATCAATTTGTAGCCCTTCCAGAAACTGAGCGGGGTCTCATGGGTTGTCTGTAATTGCGCAATTCGTTTCATGATCAGTGTGGCCAACGCGCCGCTGGGATCGCCAGTTGCGTTCAGCTCCTCGTCGGTCCATTGTACTGGAGGCCCGAAGCGCACTTCAATCTTGCCGTAAAGCTTCGGCAGGCGACGCCAGCGGGGCCAGATTGAGTAGGTGCCTTGGAGCAGCACCGGGACCACCGGCACATGGGCTGCCCGGCAGATGGCCCCCACCCCCCGGCGCGGTGGTCCCAAGGCACCGTCCGGCGATCGGGTGCCTTCCGGAAACACAAGCAACGCCGCCCCGCTATCTTTTGTGAGGGATCTAAAATCGTTTAAAGTCTTGCGGTTGAGACTTCCACGCCGGATGGGAAGCGCATGGGCTTTGTGGATCAACCAGCCAACCAGAGGATACCGGAAGAGGTCATCCCTGGCCATAAAAAACAGTGACCGGTGTACTGTGGCGCAGGCCACCACCGGTGGGTCCAGGTAACTGGCATGATTGGCCGCTAACACGACCCCACCGGATAGGGGAACGTTTTGAATTCCACGCACGGTGAAGCCATACAAAAGATTCAATAATGGCCAGATCAACACATGCATCAGCTTATACAGAAACGCGACCAATCCTCCTGAGCATGCGTGCGATCGTTTCCCTCTGCTCAAGATGCGTGTTGTCGATGATCCAAGCATCCGGTTGAGGGAGAAGCGCACCCAGCGGCCGCGTCTGATCTTCCCGATCCCGGCGCGCCAGCTCACGACGGATCCGCATCAGGGGGATGCGGATTCCAACCCTGGCCAGGTCCCGTCGCCGGCGAAGCGCGCGCACCTCACGTGTCGCGGTGAGATAAAATTTGTACGGCGCGTCGGGAAAGATTACCGAGCCACAATCGCGACCCTCTGCCACCAGCCCACGACGGGTCAGAAAACGGCGCTGCCTTCCAACCAGCGCCTCCCGGACCCTGCGGAACATCGCCACGTGTGAAGACGTCAACCGTGAGATATCCGGATGCTGCAGGGCACGCGTGACCTCTGTGCCTTCGATGAACACTCTGGGTGCGCCCTTTGCCAAAAGCCTAAAACGGATCTTAAGCCGCTGTGCGACCCGTGCGAGGGCTCGCTCTTCGTCCAGCGCGATCCCACGCCTTAAGGCCAACCAGGTCACAGCCCGGTACATGGCACCGGTATACAAGTATGGCAGGCCCAGCGCCTTCGCAAGTTTTCTAGCGATCGTGCTCTTGCCAGAAGCTGCAGGGCCGTCCATGGTAATAAGCAGCGGCTTGCGCAGCCTCATCCCTCCCCCAGGAGCCGGCTCAGATCGTCGTGGAAACCGGGGTAGGACGTGCCGACGCATTCAGTTGAGGTGACGGTGGTCTCGCCTTGCGCCCCCAACGCCGCAATGGCAAGTGCTTGAGCGATCCGGTGGTCACCGTGGCTTGAAACCTCCGTACCCTTGAGCACGGTGCCGCCCTCGATCGCCAGACCATCTGGTAACACCCCCACCTTCGCGCCGAGTTTAGAAAGCTCAGCAGCCATGGCCGTAATACGGTTTGATTCCTTGGCACGGAGCTCACTCGCATCACGGATGACCGTGACCCCCTCGGCAAAGCACGCCGCGACCGCCAGCACGGGAAGCTCATCGATCATCCTGGGGATCAACTCTCCCGCCACCCGGATGCCCCTCAGCGGCGTCCCCCCCTTGGCCACCAGATCGGCCACCGGCTCGCCGTCCGTTTCTCGTGCGTTGGTGACCATGATCTTAGCGCCCATCCGGTGCAGCGCTTCCAGGATGCCTGTCCGGGTTGGGTTGACCCCAACGTTCAATACTTCCACCTCGGCACGCTGGCCAATCGCCGCACCGACGAGGAAAAACGCAGCGGCCGAGATGTCACCGGGCACCGTCTGCGGCTGCGCCTCGTATCCAGCGCCTCCCTCCACGCAGTGCCAGCCCTCTGCGTCCTGCCAGTACTTCGCCCCCAACCGTTTCAACTGACGTTCCGTGTGATCGCGGCTTCGCGCTGGTTCACGGACGCGTGTCAACCCAGATGCCTGAATTCCAGCCAGCAGGATGGCAGACTTCACTTGCGCGCTCGCGACCTCGAGGTCAAATGTCCGGCCCTGAAGCGGCCCTCCTTCCACCTGAAGCGGCGCGTGTTCTCCTTCATCCAATCCAACGATACGCGCCCCCATCGTCCTCAGGGGCCCGACCACCCGCAGCATGGGGCGGCGAAGCAGCGAGTCGTCACCTGTCAGGGTCACACGAAAAGGATGCGCCGCCAGAATCCCAAGCATGAGCCGCATCGTTGTCCCCGAATTTCCGCAGTTAATCGGCTCATCCGATTGAGGTGCCTGAAGCCCGGTCAAGCCGCGACCCTCCACCTCCAGAGACGTCTGGGCGGTATGAAGCCTCCTGGCTTTGACACCCAGCCGTTCCAAAGCGGCGAGAGTGGAAAGACAATCTTCCGCAGGATGCCAGTTGTTTATTTTCGTCGTCCCCCTTGCCAGTGCGGCCAGCATCACCGCACGGTGCGAGACGGATTTATCCCCTGGCGGTGTCACCGTTCCGCGCAACCCGCCTGAGCGTGAGATCGTCCAAGCTGAGGAGGAAGTCGTCAGCATCGGGATCCCTCCCGACCCTCGTCCAGCCGTGAGCGATGAATTTCCGCACGACGCAGAAGACGACGGAGTCTCTTGGTATCCGCGGCGCGCAGGAGGCGGCGAAGTTCTCCCAATCCGGTTGAAAATTCAGCCATCGACGCAAGGAGTGCGGCTCGGTTGGCCATAAAAATCCCTTCCCACAGCTTTGGTGAGCTGGACGCCACACGTGTGGCATTCAGAAAACTTCCCGCGACCAGCTTGGCGGCAGCGGGATCTTTCAAGACAGCGCGCATGAGCACGACCGCGAGAGCGTGTGGAAGGTGGCTGATCCGGGCAGCCAACGCGTCATGCCGCTTCGGGGTGAGCTTGATCACCTTGGCCCCGCACCGGCGCCAGAGTCGCGCAACTTGGCGTACCGCTGCAGGCGAAGCCCACGGGGTGGGTGTCAACACGCAGCAGCGTCCCCTAAAGAGCCTGGCATTCGCCGCCCCAATACCGGAGTGTTCGCTTCCCGCCATGGGATGTCCACCAATAAACTGGTGAGGGTACGGAAGCAGGTGTTTCATAATTTTCATCACCGGGATTTTGACGCTGCCGGTATCGGTAATCACAGTCTCCTCGTTCACGACAGCGGCCAATTCGCGCGCGCAACGAGCCATCTCGTGCACCGGAACGCACAAGAAGATAACCTTGGCTCCGCGACTCCCTTCAGCGAGAGCCGTCGTTGCCCAGGATACCGCGCCACGCCGCCGGGCCTGCGCCAGGACTTGAGAATTGCGATCAATGCCCCTGACCCGGATCCCCAAGCGGCGCAACGCGAGGCTCAGGGAACCCCCGATGAGCCCTAACCCGACAACGGCGACTTCAGCCAAGACGTGTGCTCTCTTTCCCCCTTTTGAAACAAGGCCTCGCTTCATGCTAATTTAACACGAATGAAAATCGCTCGATATGTGACCAGCGTAGCCTGCATAGCGCTTTGCGTAACTGGAGCAGTACGAACAGCCAGCGCCAAAGCCAAACCTCCAGACCGTACTCTCCAGATCCGGCTCGATGCTATAAAATCTGACCCGCAAGAGCCACGCAACCATTACAACCTCGCTATCGAGTACCACAACCGCGACATGCTGGATCAAGCCAGCAAGGCCTTTCAAAAGGCGCTGAAGGTCGGCAAAAAGAACAAAGAGGCACACGCGGATGTGGATCTGGACTGTTACCAGAACCTCGGGTTCATCGCTTTGCGGCAGAAAAAATATGGCAAGGCGGCGGATTGGTTTGCAAGTGGGTTGAAGCTGAAACCCAACGATCCAGTTTGTCTGTTTAGACGAGGGCAAGCTTACTTCTACGGCCAGAACCCCAAAGCAGCAAAGAAAGCGCTGGAGCAATACCTGTCAACCACGGCCGGCAAACCCAAAGCCTCCAAGCAGGCGCCCACCGCCCTGACGTATCTCGGGGCCATGGCCATGGAAAAAAGGCAATACAACGAAGCGGCCAAATACTTTCGCCAGGTGATCAAAGAGTACCCGAAGCAATCCAAGGAAGCCGGGACCAACCTCGCCATCGTGCTCCTCACCCAGGGGGACCGATTTGCAAAGAAGAAACAGTACGCACAGGCCGCGCCGCTGTATGACGAAGCCGCCGCCGCTGATCCATCCAACGCCGATGCGTTAAAGGCGTCCGCCCGGGCCCACTATGAGCTCGGCACCCAGCTGAAGGATACAGAGGAGCCGGATGAAAAAAAGGAATTCCAGCGGCACTTTACACTGGCTGAACGGAACTTCCTGCGCGCCACCAAGATCGACGACGATGATTTCCAATCTTGGTATTTTGCAGGCTTGTCACAGTTTGAACTTGAAAAATACGGCGACATGATCAACTCCTATACACACTCGGTGAAGATCAATCCCAACCAGGCCGAGGCCAGGTACATGCTCGGGTTGGCTCAATACCGTAAACAGCAATTTGCGGATGCTCTCCGTCAGGCTGAGGAGGCAAAAAAACTTTCACCGAAAGATCGCGACACCAACAACCTCGTTAACAATATTCATGATGCATGGATCAACGACCTCATGAACAAAGGGACCGAAGCCATCAGCGCAGACCGGATCAACGAGGCGATCGGTCACTGGGAAGGGGTCGTGGAGCTGGATCCGCACAACCCTGATGCTCCGCAGTACATCAAGCAAGCCCGCGTGCACCGGGATGAACTGATTCAGGAACACACCCAGCGTGGAGACACTGCCTATCAAAAAGGCGATCTGCTGACCGCTTCCAATGAGTGGACTGCCGCCGCTCAGCTTGATCCGGACAATCAAACACTGCAAGGAAAACTGAAAAAGGTTTCTAAGAGTAAACGCGTCGAGGCGATTCGCAGACAAGCGCTGGCGGCCTACAACGCACGTGACATGCAGACCGCCATGGCCAAAATCAATGAGGTGCTCAAAATCAAACCCAAGGATGCAGCCACGCTCGCTTTGAAGCGGAAGATTAAACGGCAGCAGTCCTCCGGTGTTAAGGCCACCTTGGCTAATGTCGACAAACTCATCAAGGCGGGCAAACTCCTTCAGGCCAAACGGAACCTTGAGAGAGCCAGGAAGGCGGACCCCAAAAATAAGCAAGTCGGCAAGCAGTTGCTGATTGTTAACACGCGCATCGACAACGCCATCAAAAGGAACAAACGGACCGGCACGGATGCTATGCGCAGCGGCGACAAAGAAGCCGCCCGGAAGGCGTTCGAAGCGGTCCTCGCGTTCAATCCAAATGACAGGGAAGCCGCTACGGCCATCAAAAAATTGACCGGGAAGGAATCCAAGGCCAAGGTATCCGCAGAAAAAATAAAGAAACTAAACAGGCAAGGCATCTTTGCGTACATGCAGAACGACTTGAAAGGAGCTGAGAAAGCCTGGGCTGCGGCTCTGAAGCTAGATCCTGACAGCAACGAGCTCAAACGTTCTCTAAGTCGTGTGCGCACCAAGATGAAAAAAGCCCGTTCCCGCCCAGCCTGATGCCCCCTCTCCCTCTCCCGGGGAGGGTGAGTGGTGAAATAGACCCGGCATCATGACCGAACTAACAGAGCAAGAGCGGGCCCAAGCCCTCCGTCAGAAATTCGTCAAGACGTTCCGCGCAGTGCAACGAAAGATCGCGGTCACCAGATCACCGGGCCGGGTCGACCTCATCGGGGGACACACCGACTATAACGAGGGGTTTGTCTTTCCAGCCGCGGTGAATCGCGCCACGTGGGTGGCCGCGCAACGCCGGACTGATACCCAGGTGTGGGTCTACTCATCCACCGTCGAAGAGCAAATCAAATTTGACCTCCGCACGATGCGTTTTGATCCCGACCACGGCTGGGCCAACTACCCCAAAGGGGTCATGCACGCCTTGGTCAACCGTGGCTGGAAGCTGGAAGGGCTGAACATGTATATCGAAAGTGATGTCCCCTTAGGAGGTGGCATGAGTTCGTCCGCGGCACTCGAATGTGCCGTGGCGTACGCTTGCCTGGCGCTCTTTCCCTACCAGCTTGACCGGCTGTCTATCGTCAAGTTGTGCCAGCGTGCTGAAAATCAGTTTGTCGGAGTGGCGTGCGGGATCATGGATCAGTACACGTCAGCGTTCGGGCGGAAGGGATATGCCTTGTTCCTTGACTGCCGGTCATTGCGCTGTGAGCATGTTCCGCTGGCACTGGACCGGCACCGGCTGGTGGTCATTAACTCCCGGGTCAAACACAAACTTGCTTCCGCAGAATATAACAAGCGAAGAGAGCAGTGCACCGAGGCGGTCAAACTCCTCAAACCGAAATTCCAAAAAGTTAGAGCGCTCCGTGACCTGACCGTCGAAGACCTGCCGGCCGCTCTTCCCCTGCTCCCGGATATCCCGCGCAAGCGTGCTGAACATGTGGTGCGGGAATGCCACCGGGTCACCGAGGCGGTGTCCTCTCTCAAGCGAGGTGATCTGGCCAGCTTCGGAAAACTGCTCAACGCTTCTCACGCTAGCCTGCGCGACCTGTACGAGGTGAGCTGCCCGGAGCTGAATACGCTGGTGAACACTGCCCAACAGGTCCCCGGCGTGCTGGGGGCGCGGATGATGGGGGCCGGGTTCGGCGGCTGCGCGATCGCACTGGTTGAAACTGGCCAGGTGGAAGCACTCAAACGTGATCTGATGCGAGTCTATCAGCGACAGTACGGAACCATCCCTCCGATTGACGAGGTGGAAACCGCCGACGGCTCAACGGAGTTCACAGTTTGATTCCTGATCCAGCCGCTTGCTACACTACCTTCGTGCTCTTCGCAGGAAAGCATTGCGAGGTCTGCGGGAAAAGCTCCATGCAGCGAAACCTGGTGAGTCATTCCAAACGGAAGACCGTGCGCCATGCCTTGCCCAATCTGCGCAGGATACGCATCCAGTCCATGGGGAAAGTCAAAACCATCTGGATCTGCGCAAAGTGTCTGAAAAAAGGCCGTGTCGTTCCGGCACTGCCCCGCCGTCTCTCACGAGTGGAAGCCACGCCTGCATAACGTCTCCGTTCTTGTAGTTGGTGCGGGCACCATGGGTTCGGCCCACACCGAGGCCCTAGCCGCTATGCCCGCTGTCTCGCTGGCGGGCATTGCAAGTGAAGACTACCCTCGCGCCAGACAACTAGCCGAGCGGTATAAAACCCGGGCATTCAGGAATATCGCCGAAGCTCTGCGCCTCACCCGGCCAGATGCCGTGTATGTCTGTATTCCCACCACATCTCATAAAGCTGTTGTGCTCCAGGCCGCAGCGGCCGGCCTCCATGTATTCTGTGAAAAGCCGCTTGCGGCCAGCCTCCAAGACGGGGAAGCCATGATCAAAGCCTGCCGCAAAGCTGGCGTCATCTTCATGGTAGGGCACGTGTTAAGATTCTTTCCCGAATTCATCCTGATGCGGCGCCTCGTGCACAACGGGGAGCTAGGATCGCCGGCCGTCATTCGGGTGAGCCGTGGCGGCCAGTTCCCCCGTGGCCTGGGTAACTGGTATGCCAACGTCAAGGCCAGTGGTGGTCCGCTGCTGGACCTGGTCATTCATGACTTCGACTGGCTGCGCTGGACATTCGGCAAGGTACAGCGCGTCTATGCACGGACGCACTATCGTCTCGGAAATCGAACCAAGGGGCCTCCACTGGCCTACACCCTCACGGTGCTGCGCTTTGCCCGCGGAAGCATGGCCCACGTAGAAGGATTCTGGGGACATGACTTGCCATTCAGGGTAAAAGTCGAACTGGCGGGCAGCAAAGCACTCGCTGAATATGACTCTCAAAACCCCGTGGTCGTCTCCATGCACCGGGCTGAAACGAGAAGCGGCAAGCCGGCTGTTGCGGTTCCCGAGAGCCCATTGGCCAAATCGCCCTACACACTCGAGGATGAACACTTCATCCACAGTGTGCGTCATGGCGTGAAGCCCTCCGTGACTGGGGAAGACGCGCTTGAGGCAATACGGATCGGCCTGGCCGCTTTACAATCAGCCCGCTCGGGTAAAGCGGTCTCCCTGTGACCCCGGCTATTCGTCTAGGCATGATCAGCTTCGCTCACATGCACGCAACCTCGTATGCGGCATGCGCCAGGCAGATTCCGGGCGTTGATCTTATCGGCATCACCGACCCCAACCGGTCCCGGGGCAAGGAACAGGCCCGGCAATTCAGCACCCGGTACTTTCACCGGGTCACGGATCTTCTTCGAGAAGGGTTGGATGCGGTCATTGTCGCCTCGGAAAATGCACGTCACACGGAGGACGTGCTGGCCGCGGCGGCAGCCGGGGTACAGGTGCTCTGTGAGAAACCCATCGCCACCACACTGAAAGACGCCCGCCGCCAAATCGAGGCTTGCCAAAGGGCACGCGTGCATCTCATGATCGCCTTCCCAGTCCGGTTCAGCCCGCCGGTTCTCCGGGCCAAGCAGCAACTCGACCAGGGCTCGATCGGCAAGGTGTTGGGGGCCAACACGACCAACCACGGCAGCATGCCCGGGGGGTGGTTCGTAAAGCCTCGCCTCTCTGGAGGCGGGGCGGTGATGGACCACACCGTGCACGTGGTGGACCTGCTTCGCTGGTTCCTGAAAGACGAAGTCGCCGAGGTGTACGCCGAGGCCGGCACGCTGCTCTATCCTCACCTGGCCTGCGACGACTGCGGTCTGCTGTCGATGCGTTTCAGGCGCGGGACCATCGCGACGCTCGACACCTCCTGGTCGCGGGTTCAGGGGTACCCCACCTGGGGCGATGTCACGCTCTTCCTCTGGGGGGAGCGAGGCGTCATCGAAACGAACGCCCTTGCACAGCGTGTCACCGTGCACGGCGCGCGTGGCACCCAGTATCACGAATGGGGAAGCTCTATGGATCTCGGACTCCTTACAGAATTTGTAACCTCCGTGCGAGAACGCCGGCCGCCGAGTATCACCGGCAACGACGGCCTCCGCGCACTTGAAGTCGTGCTAGCCGCATACCGGTCGTCTCGCGCACACCAACCCGTTACGCTCCCCCTGAAGACAAGATAGCCCCTCCCCCTCTCCTGTGTTCTAATCAAATTATGTGTGGCATCGTCGGCTACATCGGCAAAGGAGATGCGACCTCAGTCATCCTGGACGGGCTAGCCCGTCTCGAGTACCGGGGTTATGACTCCGCGGGTGTGGCGGTCATCCAGAACGGTTCCCTCAAGGTTCGGCGGTGTGTGGGACGGCTTGCCACCTTGATCGAATCGCTCAAACATGACCCCCTCGAGGGCGGCACCGGCGTTGGACACACCCGCTGGGCCACCCACGGAGTTCCCTCAGAGGATAACTCGCATCCGCATAAGGACTGTACCGGCTCGATTGCAGTCGTGCACAACGGCATCATCGAGAACTACCAGGAGTTAAAAGCGGAGCTTTCGGCCAAAGGTCATACGTTCAAGTCAGAGACCGACACCGAAATCGTGGCACACCTCATCGAGGACGAGTTGAAACAAGGGGCGGAGAACCTCGCCGAAGCCTCCCGCCGGGCACTACGCCGGGCCAAAGGTGCCTATGCGCTTGGCATCCTGCGCCGCCAGGAGCCTGGTGTGCTGGTGGCCGCGCGCCTGGGCAGTCCCCTCATCGTCGGTGTCGGGGAAGGTGAACGGTTCATCGCGAGTGACGTTCCGGCAATTCTGAACCGCACCCGGAATATCATCTATCTCAATGATGGCGAAGTGATCGAACTATCCCCCAACGGGCACCAGGCCACCGACCTTGAAGGCAACCCAAGGCGCCATGCGGTAACCAGCATTGAATGGAACGTGGATGCCGCGGAAAAGGGCGGGTTCGAAACGTTCATGCTGAAAGAAATCTACGAGCAGCCCCGCGTCATCCGTGAGACGCTGCTGGGCCGGATCTCTCCTGACAAACAAAGCATCCTCCTCAAGGACATGAACCTGTCCCCGGAAGAACTCAAGACGGTCCGTAAAATGTTCATCGTTTCATGTGGAACTGCGTACTACGCGGGCGTGGCCGGCAAGTATCTGCTGGAGCAGTACACCGGGTTGCCGGTGGAAACAGAGGTGGCATCCGAATTCCGGTATCGATCCCCCAAACTGGACCGGAACACGTTGGTGTTCGCGGTAACGCAGTCCGGCGAGACGGCAGACACCCTGGCCTCCATCCGCATGGCCCG
>CAZPLZ010000101.1:0-12197 GCA_964587525.1 uncultured bacterium
GCGGTGCAGCGAGGGTGGGTACTACGTGGGCTGGATTGCGGAGGATGAATGGCTGACCTGGGAGATCACGGTTCCGCGGGAGGGCCGGTACGATCTGGTGATGCGCGCGTCATCCTGGAAGGGCGGAGGGCCGGTCCGGTTTTCGCTGGACGGCGCGCCGCTCGGCTCGCCCACCGAGGTTCCGGCGACGGGCTCGTGGACGAACTGGAGCGACGTGCGGCTGCCGGGGCTGGAACTGCCCGCAGGGACGCACGTGCTGAGGATGGACGCCGGCGCTGGCGGCTTCGACCTGAACTATCTCCTGTTCATCCCCGCGCCTGGCCCCTGAACCAGATTGTCCCTGGAATGAACGACTCGAGGGGCCTGGCCGGGCCAGGAAGGGACTAGCGAAGCGGAGGAAGAAGCGAGCGCTGAGACGCGCAGAGCTCGTCCACACAGGCCACCGCGTTGCGGTAGGACCCCACCGTGGGATCGATCAGGACCGCCTGGAGCAGCTTGGCCTTGGAGCGCTCCGCGAACGCCTCGACGAGCAGTTTGTTGATGCTGGTCTGCAGCCGGAGGATGGCCGCGATGCCCTCCGGCAGGGGCTCCATCCGTCGTGGGTGCAGCCCCGAGCTGTCCGCCACGGCGGGAACCTCCACCACGGCGTCGGACGGCAGGTTGGGAATGGCCCCGTCGTTCGTGACGTTGACCGCCGGGAGCTCGTGGCGCACACCCGCGAACAGGGATTCAAGAATGGGAATGGCCAGCTCGCTCGAGGGCTTCAGCCGGCCGGGTTTCCGCCGGCGGGGCCGCTCCGGCACCGGTTTCCAGGGGCGGGAGGTGAACGAACCATCGGCGGTGTAGAGGAATTCCGGGGTGCGCTTGGATTTCCACGGCGGACCGTCCACGGGGTCGTGGTAGTACTGGAGCTGCCCGGCGTAGAATTCCTCGGCCCACCCCAAGTATTCCCCGATGTGGTTGGCGCCGGGTGACGGCCACAGCCCGAACCGCCGGAAGAGGGTGCGTGACAGCGCGATCTCGTGCCAATCGCTCAGCCAGTCACCCTCCCGCTCCCGCCGTTTGAATTCGGGGTACAGGTCCGCGCCGGTGCGCCGGTCCCGGATGGCCTGGAACCACGTGCAGTGGTTGAGCCCGCACGCCGTGTAGTCGATGCCATCCATATCGTTCCGTCCCAGGATGCGGGCGATCTGCCACATGCCCATGTAGACGCCGTGGCACAGGCCCACCGTCTGCACGGATGAGAGGCGGGTGACCGCCTCGCAGAGCTTGGTCTCCGGGTTGGTGAAGTTGAGCAGGATGGCGCGCGGACACAGCCGCTCCATGGCCCGGGCGATCTTCAGGGTGGGTCCCATATTGCGCAGGGCGTGGAACAGGCCGCCCACCCCGCCGTTTTCGCCGTAGATCTGGCGGATGCCGTACTTCCGGGGGATATGGTAGTCCTGGCTCCAGTACCGGTAGCGGTCCACCTCGATGGCGGAGATCACCGCATCGGCGCCGTCCAGCGACCGGGAAAGGCTCGTGGTGGATTCGATCCGCGCCTTGCTGCGCGCCTTTCGGACCGCCGCCCGGGCCCAGGCCGTGGAGTCATTCAGGTGCTTGCGCACGGTGTCCATCAGCATGATGCGCAAGCCGCGTTTCGCAAGCGGCCGGCTGAGCAGCAGATCCGTCACCGTGCCCGGCCCAAAGCACCGGCTCCCAGCGCCAATCAGTGTGATGCGTAATGCCATCGGGCATATCCTAACAGAGAAGAATCAGGCGCGCGCTTGGGGGCTTACAGATAGGAGGTTGGCAGTAGGCTAGCCATGGCGGACGCGGTCAGATAACTTAGTACATCGTGATGGGCGTGGTGCGGAAACTCGGGACGGCAGCAACGGGCTTGGCGATTGCTGTCCTGGGGGCTCATGCGCACGCCGCCGGGGCGAGGACGGTGCTCAAGGGGCTGCCCAACGGCCTGATCGCCCAAGGGCCGTATCTCTTCTGCGGCGACGAGGAGGGGATGATGCACCTGCTCTACAATGGCCGTCCGCTCATTCACGGTATGGGTGTCTTCTCCGGCCTCAACGGATATACGAAACCCCGTGACCTCACGAAGGTCTCGTATACCAAGGAAACCGGGAGAGTGGTCTATCGCGGCAAGGTTCGCGGCCACGAGATCGAGTTCGAGCAGTCCGCCGCCGTCGCCGGGAGCCGCATCCGGGTCGCGATCCGGCTTCTCGGCGAATGGCCGGAGGACACGTGGGGTTCATTCCAGATCCTGCTGCCGGTCAGCGAATACGGGGGCGCTGCGTACCGGGCCGACGGCAAGCGGCACGTGTTTCCGGCTGAGCACACGACCGGGCACGAGTTCCCTGGCGGGATACGCAAGCTGGAATGCCACCTGGGCGAGCCGCACCTGAACCTCGTGTTCGAATGCGAACAGGGCCTGGGACTGGGCGATCACCGCCGGTTCAATGCGCCGTACTACGTGGTGAGCGTGGGCGTTCCGAAGGGCGGCCGGGAGGAAGTCGAATTCTTCATCACGCTGCCGGCCCTGCCGGACGTTCCGCCTTGGCGCGCGGTGCGGTGGTCGCACATAGGCTATCCGATCGCGGGTGAGAAGTTCGTGATTCTGGAATGGCCCAGGAACAGTCCTCGCCCCGGTGACGCGGTCCGGCTGGTGGATCGGAACGGCAAGGCCGTCAGAGAGGGCACGTTCAGCGAGACCGAAACGGTTGACTACATGCAGGACTACTACGCGACGTTCGATTTCTCGGACATCAGGACGCCAGGCGAGTACCGCATCGTCTGGTCCGGCGGGAAAACGGGTTGGTTCCCGATCCGGAAGAACGTGTTCGAGGACCGTCTCTGGCACGGGACGCTGGACTGGTTCGTTCCGTTCCAGATGTGCCACGCCACGGTGAGCTTCAAAGGAGGCGTGCAGGGACACCCTGAGTGCCATCGGGACGATGGCGCGCGGGTCGCGGCCCGATACGCTGGGCCCGACGGGTTCGTCTCCTACGAATGTGAAGGAACGCCGTACGGGGAAGGGGACCATATCCCCCTCGCCAGGGGCGGGTGGCACGACGCCGGCGATCACGATCTCAATGTCCCCGCACAGTCGTTCACCGTTTGGATGCTGTCTCTGGCCCACGAGGAGTTCAGTCTTGACCGTGACGTTTCGAGGCTGGACGTTGACGCGCGGACGTTTGTGGGCGGGGAACCTGACGGCATCGCCGACGTCGTTCAGCAGATCGAGTGGGGCGCGTTGTGGCTCTTACGCGTGCAGCAGCAGGATGGCCGGGTCTACAACGGCGTGTGCGCGAACGAACCGCAGCGATTCCACAAACCGCTTGGAAAACTGACCGATGGCAAGCCCGGGACGCAGGATGACCGGCGGGTGTACGTGGACTACCACGCCGACGCGCAGCTCAACTACGCGATCGCGCTGGCGGCGGCGAGCCGGGCGTTGAAGAGCAGGCGACGGGAGCTGGCGGAACGCTGTGAGAAGGCGGCGCGAAAAGCCTTCCGATACTTCCAGAAGAACCGGGAAGTGTACCGGCCGGGCGCGTACACGGCCTCGGAGGTGAAGGGCAAGGAGCGGGACGCGTCAGTCATGGCCGCGGCCGTTGAGCTTTACCTGACCACGGGTACAGACGATTACCTCCGGGTGGTGCGAGGTCTGGCCGATTCTCTGCCCGGGCTGAACCTTGATTGGCCGCTGCCCCGGGCGACGGGCACGGGCGGGTTCCGGTATGTCGCGCCGTTTCTCGCGCGGCTTGTACCGCGTCTCCGGGAGGGCAAGCTCAAGGACACGGTCATCGAGACCTGTCGCCGGGCCGCAAAGTTGAAGGCCGACCGAATGGCCATCCGTCCCTGGCCGGTCAACTGGTGGCATTCCGGTCGGTGGGGAAACAGTACAACTTCGCTGGCGCGGGTTTTTGACACCTACTGGCTCACCCGGGCGGCGCCCGACGTGCTCGCACCCGACGCCCCTCTCCGCAACATGTTCTGGATCTTCGGTCTTCATCCCACCTGCGACACGGTCCTGGTGTGCGGGCTCGGCTACCCCGAACCGCAACACCTCTACAGCGGCCACCTGCACGCCTTGCACGGATACGCGCCATCGAACATCCCCGGCGCGGTCATCCCCGGCATGGGGGGATTCTGGTACTCCGGTGTCGTCGCCTACATTGACGAATACGGCTACTACGGCCACAACGAGGCGTGCATCTACACCCAGGCCCAGTACATCTTCGCCGTCAACGCCATGAAGGCGATGGGGTTCTGAACGTTACGCGAGGGCATAAGAGAGTGGGCGAGATCTAACGCCGGCGGCTAGAGCTATTGCAGCTTCCATACCGGGGGGCTATGCTGGCCAGCGATGCGGCATACAGGTTGGCTGGCTATCATGCTGGTTGCGGGCGTGAGCTGCGCCGCACTCAAAGGGGGGCCGCAAATGACTTCTATATATATAGACTCGGTTAAGGGGGATGACGCCAACTCCGGCACTTCTCCAGACAGTCCCTGGAAAACCTTGTCCCGATTGGGGTCGGCGCCACTTTCCTCCCATACGCGGATTCTCCTGGCCGGCGGCCAGGTGTTCGAAGGCACCGTGGCGATCCGGGGGAAAGACGGCGAGCCGTCAGGCATCGAGATCACATCATATGGAGAAGGGCGTGCGGAAATCCGCGCTGGCGCAGGCGATGGTGTTCTGGCGGAGGGCGTCTCGAATGTCAAGATTACGAACCTCAAGCTGGTTGGGGCGGGCAGGAAGGAGGGCAGCGACCAGGGTCGGGGAGTCCATCTCAGGCAGGTTAAGGGCGCCGTGGTGGACCACGTGGAGGCCAGTGGGTTCCAGCGCGCGGGAATTGAACCGCGGGACAGCGAGGACGTGCGGATCACAAACTTCTACGCGCACGAAAATGGGCACGCGGGCATCTCCGCCGTCACCACCACCAAGCTCTATATCGGTTACTGCCGGACCATCAATAACCCCGGTGATCATACAATCAAACACAACCACAGCGGCAACGGGATCGTCGTTTCCGGTTGCGCGGACGTGGTGGTGGAGTACTGCGAGTCCGCCGAAAACGGCTGGGATCAGTTCGTGGGAGGACAGGGGAACGGACCCGTGGGCATCTGGTGCCACGATTCCGAGCGGGTCATCATTCAGCACTGCGTGGCCCATCACAACAAGAGCACCTCGGGCGATGGGGGAGCATTCGATTTTGACGGGGGCACCAGCGATTCGATTCTCCAGTACAACTATTCGTACGAGAATCAGTCCTCCGGCATGCTGCTCTGGGAGTACGGTTCCAAGAAACACCTCACGCGCAACACGATCCGGTACAACATCTTCGTGCATGATGGCGAGGCTGGCATCCGGTTCGGCAAGAGCGGCGGGTTTGACGTGACGGACATTGAGATTTACCACAACCTGGTCATCAGCAAGGGTGTGCCGTGCGTCATGGGACAGTCGGGTGGCGTGTCCAACGTTAATATTCGCAATAACATCTTCATTGGGCCCAGCGGCGGCGTCGTGCTCAAGGATCATGGGGGTGTCCGTTACGAGGGCAATTGCTACTGGTCTTCGGATGGCACGTTCAGCGTTGACGGCCACTCAACCCTTAAGGCCTGGGCCTCGGCCACCGGACAGGAGATGGTTGCGGGTAAACTGGCCGGCCTCTTCGCCGATCCCCAATTGGCATCTCAGGCTGGCACGGTCATCAAGATCACGGACCTGGGCACACGTTCACCCCTTAAGGCCTACACCTTGCTGCCTCAGTCACCGCTCATTGACCGGGGTCTGGATCTCAAGACTCTCTTTGCCATTGACCCTGGCTCCCGCGACTTCTTTGGCAACGTGCTCCCTGGTGGCTCCGGCCTCGACATCGGAGCGCATGAGCGAGGGTCCAGTCCGGGGAAGTGAGAAACTAGGCTGCTGAGAGGGACAGATAGATAACGACTGGAGGCCGAAGCTCCTCAGTTCTTCCCGATGAGATCGCCTCCCTGGCGGCAGAATAGGATGTTTCGATGAAATCCCCTGTGATTATTAATCAGCGCCGGTTGTTCCTTGCGAGCTTCGTCGCCATGATCGCCCTCGCCATGTTCTTTGCCATCCGCAGCGACATTCTGAGCTCCCTGGGACGCGAGTTCGATCTCAGCCACCAGCAGCAGGGACTCATTAACACCGCGGTCGGCCTGGGATTCCCGGTGGCCGTGCTCGTCGCCGGCACGTTGTGCGACGTGATCGGCATGGGGCGGCTCATGGGCCTCGCCTGCCTGGGGCACATCGCCGGGATTGTGCTCACCATTGTGTCACCAACGTTTGGCTTTCCCGTGCTGCTGTTGGCTGCGGTCGTCATCGGGCTGTCGGACGGGGTCGTGGAGGCGGTCATCAACCCGCTCGTGGTGACGATGTACCCGCGGAACAAAACCGGGGTGATTAACGTGCTTCATGCGGCGTGGCCGGTCGGGCTCATTATTGGGGGACTCCTCTGCGTGGCGATCAGTTGGATGTTCGGGCTGGCGGCTCCGAACGTGGCGGCGGCCAGCGTGAGCTTGAGCTGGAAGGTAAAGATGGCGACGGTGCTGGTCCCGGCGGTTCTCTACGGCGCGCTGATCTTCGGACAGAAGCTCCCGCAGACTGAACGGGCGGCATCGGGGGTTCCGATGAGCGCGATGTTCAAAGAGACGCTACGGCCAGGGTATCTGGTCCTGTTGGCCTGTATGGCCTTCACGGCGGTGGTCGAGATGGGACCCGACCAGTGGATCGGCTCGGTTATGACGGCCACCGTGGGTATCAGGGGTATCGTGTTCCTGGTCTACTCGTCTGTTTTCATGCTGGTGCTGCGACTCTACGCTGGCGTGCTCGTGCGGGTGTTCACCCCCTTTGGGTTACTGGCTGGATCATGTTTTCTTGCCGGGCTCGGCCTGTACTGGATGAGTTACTCCTTTACCTCGCTCATGGCCTTCACGGCCGTGACCGTATTTGCCATCGGCAAGACCTGCCTTTGGCCGACGCTGGTGGGCGTCACCGCGGAGCGCTACCCGCGCGGCGGCTCCCTCCTGATGGCCATGCTGGTGGCGGTCGCCATGGTTGCTGGAGGCTTGGCGAGCCCGATGATCGGACGCATCTACGACCGGCACACCATCCAGCATCTGCCAGAGGAGGTGGCCAAGGTCGTGGTGGTGGACGGCCGGTTCAGTCCGGCCGCCGTGGAGACGCTGCACGTTCCTGAACATTGGGCCGCGGTTCGCGCAGCGGAGAAGCATGGCGCCGCGATGACGTTCCGTTACTTGGCCGCGGTGCCGATCGTGCCCTTTGTCATCTTCGTCGCGTTTGGGCTGTACCACCGCGCACGCGGCGGTTACCGGGCCGTCAGCATCTCCGCGCCGAAGGAGAAAGAATAGGGAACCTGGAGCGCTACTTGCCCCACTCCTTGAGCTTTTTCAGGCATCCTTCAACACACTCCATCGGGGGCTTGCCCGGTATTTCGTACTCAACGATGTACCACTCCGTGGCGCCGCGCTTCTCGCAGTAGTCGAAGACGCGCTGCCAGGGAACGTCCCCCTCGCCGAGCAGGGCGGCAGGATTCTTGGCCGAGAACTCCTTCAAGTGCACGGTAATGGCCCGGCCCGGATAACGCTCGAGATATTCCATCGGGTCGCCCTTGCCGTGCATGCAGTTCCCGGTGTCAACCTGCATGACGACTTCTTTCTTGGTGTTGGAGAAGAAGACGTCCCAGGGTAGTTTGCCGTCCAGGAGCTGGAACTCGATGGAATGGTTGTGGTAGCCCGTGAGCATGCCATGGGGCTTGAGTTTGTCGGCCACGCCATTGAAGAAGTCAGCCATGTTCTTCCAGCCATCCGCGGTCTTGATCTTCTCCTTGGGCATGCTGGGGACGATCAGGTATTTATTTCCCAGAGTTTTGTTGAATTCCACGGTGGCCTCGAGCTTGTCGGGCTGAACGTCCGGGAACGGGGTGTGGCTGCCGGCCATCTTCAACCCGTTGTCGTCGAGCATCTTCTTCAATTCGGTGGCTTTGTAGTTGTGAAAGCCTGCGAATTCAACCCCTTCGTAGCCCATCCCGGCGACTTTTTTCAGGCATCCGGGCAGGTCTTTGGCGCAGTCTTCACGGATCGAGTACAACTCCAGGGCAATAGGGATGCGGCTCATTTCTGGTCTCCTTTTTCAGCGTTTATCCTCCGTGCGTCTCGCCGCACGGAACCATCCAACTGTGACAATCAGGGGTGCCGTATGTCAATGGCTCTAGGATAGAGGTCCTATCTGGCTTATAGACAGGCATCTCGTGCTGCATTTTGCGACAATCGACGGGTGAAGAAGCGCTTCTTCGGGTTAACGATGTGCCTCATCCTGACTTGGGGTACGGTGGTGGTTGGCGGAGAGGACATGGGGGAAACGATGCGCGCACTGGAATTTGCAAAACAACATGTTCGTGGCAACCACGCCGAGGTGACGTGGCGGCAACGGGAAGGGAAACCGGTGGTCCGGGTGACCTTGCGGCAGGACGCCCGTGCGCCGGGCATGACCATTACGGTCCCCCAGGGCCGCTGGGATATCGATGGGCAAACGGCGCTCGCCCTGGATATTACCAATCGCGGGAAGCAGGAAGGTGCCTTTATCGCCCGGGCGCAAGGGAACGGATGGATCGATGGAATCGTGGTGGTCGGGCCGGGAAAGACCGAAACGTTGTGGGTGATCTTGAAGCGGGGTCATCCGCCGGAGATCAAGGAGGCGTTCCCGGCCATGAACGGCTGTCCAGGCGAACATGTGTGGCTCTGGAGCGAGGTGGATCCCAAGACGTTCAATTCGATTCAGCTCTATGCCGTCGGCGGGAAGGTGCCGCAGATTATTGAGGTCAGCAATCTCCGGGTCGGGCGGTACGCCAAGGTTTCCGAGCCGTGCCCTTGCGACAAAAAGATCTTCCCGTTTGTGGACCGGTACGGACAGTACATGCACCGGGAGTGGCCTGGAAAGATCTCGGGAAAGGAGGATTTGGCCCGGATCAGGAAGAAGGAAAAGGTGGGGTTGACGAACCAGGCCGGTCCGAAGAGCTGGAACCGGTACGGTGGATGGCGCGATGGGCCGCAACGCGAGGCCACAGGGCATTTCCGAGTGGAGCAGGTGAAGGGCAAGTGGTGGCTGGTGGATCCTTTGGGCCGGCTGTTCTGGTCGCACGGGGTCACCTGTGTCAACACTCGGGAGACCACGCGAGTAAAAGGGCGGGAGCGTTTTTTCGCCGCGACGCCTCCGGGCGGAAAGCAGGCGGCGAAATTCTCCAGTCAATGGGGCTTTAATTTTTACTCGGCCAATCTTTGGCGCAAGTACGGCGAAGACTGGTGGGACACGGCAGCCCGGCGGGCGCATGTGCGGCTACGCAGTTGGGGAATGAACACGATCGCCAACTGGTCGGAAGAGGGTGTGTACAAGCTGGACGGCCAGCGGACTCCGTACACCGTCGCCGTTCATTATTCGTGTCCGCAGATTGGCAAGAAGTTTCCGGACGTGAACCACAAGAAGTTCCGCCCGGCGCTGCGGGCGGCGCTGGAAAAGGCCGCACAGGGAACCGCGGATGACCCCTGGTGCATCGGCTATTTTGTGAACAACGAGCTGCACTGGCCGCGGAAGAACCGTGCCAAGCTGGCCGAAACGTACTACCGGATCTGCCGGGAAGAGGCGCGGCGCGCCGCACCGGACAAACTGTATCTGGGCAGCCGGCTGAACAATTGGGATGAAGACGTCACCCGGGCCGCGGGAAGGCACTGTGACGTGATCAGCATCAACCGCTACCAGTTGACGGCCGCTGATTACCGGCTGCCGCGGGGTATGGACCGGCCGGTGGTGATCGGCGAGTTCCACTTCGGCGCCTTGGATCGGGGGATGCTCCACACCGGCTTGCGGAGCGTGGGCAGCCAGGCGCAGCGCGGCAAGGTCTATGAACTGTACGTGCGGGGTGCGCTGCGCCACCGGCACATCGTCGGCACCCACTGGTTCCAGTATCACGATCAGAACGTTACCGGCCGCGGTGACGGGGAAAACTATCAGATCGGTTTTCTGGATATCTGCGATACCCCGTACGGGGAAACGGTCACCGCCAGCCGCGAGGTGGGGTACACCATGTATCAGTACCGGTCTCAGTAAAAAAGGAGCTTTGCACCGCTTTCACTCTGATTGAGACCCTCACCGGAGAGCTTGGTACAGGCCCGCGCAGAACGAGACGTCTGTGCGGGCTTTGCTTTTGGGGAGAGCGTCTAACAGAGGGTACGTGGCTGATAGGGCCTTGTTGGTACGTGTGGGTACTATTGGGCCAGGAAGTTGGCACAGCAATATCATGCAGCAATTTGTACATGTGGATCTATTCTGCAACTGTAAATTCCTTATATTGCTTGGCCAATATCCAACCCATGTCTAGCGAGCCATTATGTTTCACATACAAAAGTCTAATCCACTCTTTAGTGTTACCATAGAAAGTAAATGATCGCCTATCTAGGACGGAGATAAATCTGTAGTCATCTTGGATGAAACTAAAAGTGCCAACAGGTTCTTGATAAATCTTTACTCCAACAACTCCTAGGTACACTTTTCCTGATCGTTTTAACAACGGGACAAGAATGTCACTTATTAAACTTTGTTTCATCCTACCTTTAGGTTGGAAGCCCTTTCCTTTCCAATGATCTACCGTGATGGAAAAACTGGATCCCCTAGCTTACGATGCCGTCTCCAAATAATTAATATCGTTTCTTCACGAGCCCTGCGCAGAAACCGATAAATCAGTTCATGTGGTACCGGAACCCAAGCACGCACTCTAAGCAACAGCACGTCGTTTCCTGCTTCTTGGATCACTTTATGCCTAAAGAATATATCTACAAAGAATCTAAGAAGATGCGCGAGTATATTGTGACCATTGACATGCATCCTTTAGTAACCCATGGGCATCCTCAGGCATGCAAGAGGGCACAAATCTGGGCGCAGGCATCCACCACACTCCAGTCGGGGCCTACGACTCACATTACTCCGTCAAACTTCCGGGGTCACGTCACCGCGCGCCCTCCTGAGTCAAGGGATGCGGATAGGAATATGGCGTATAATCCGGCTTGGGTTCGGTGAAATAGTTGCGGCCGAGCTGGATGATATGTGGATACGGGACCCGAATCTCAGCCGGCAGGTCGTTGTGCGTGTTATTCCAGAGATAGGCGCTTCGGATCTGGTCTTTGCAAGGATACGCGCAGTCTCCTCCCTCACCGTTGGGGGGTTGGTCGCCGTTTGTCAGACGCAGTGGAGCGCCCGAGTAATTCCCTGTCATCTTGTTGCCAAAAATGACCCCATCGCCGCCGGCCATACCAATGCCTACATAGGCCCAATCCACGTCGATCGTATTCTCATAAATTTCCCAGCTCCGGCTGCCTCGCGGATACGCAGCCAGACCATGGGCATCAGCCCCACAGGTAAGTACGGCAGCTTTATTGGCGATTTTGTTATGCCGAAACACGTAACGAGAGCCGTACGCGGAAGCAATGGCACACCACCGCTCCTCGATGAAGCTGCAGTCCTCCACGAAAACGGCATCTTCCGTACCGAGAGTCAAGGGTCTCTCCCAACTTGCATCTCCGTCTCCGATGACCACGACGCCGTAGGCATGGATGTCAATGAAGGTGCAATGATCCACCACCCCGCGGGACCGACCGCCTGCAAAGGGCGATGACCGACCGCTTATGGCGATCGCGGTCCCGGCAAACCTCTTGAACGTGCACTGGAAGACCCGAAAGCCCTCGAAGTTTCCGCCAAGGTTTAACCCGGAATTCCAGTGCCGGCCAAGCTGGCGCTCGGCATCGTCGGGAGCGCTGCCGTCCAGGGTCATGCCGGTGATGCGTACGGGAAGACCTTCCGAGCCCCGTACGCTCAACAGGAAGCCCTCCCAGTCGCCGGCTTTGGCAAGGATGGTATTATCCTGTCCGGCGCCCTGCAGGGTAATGCCGGCCGGTACGTTGACCGTGCCGTTCAAGTTGAATACGCCGGCGGGTATGATGACCGTGTCGCCGGTCTTCGCGGTGTCCAGGGCTGCCTGCAGATCACGCGTCGCGCCACTCGCGGCCGAAATGACCTGGGCCGCCGACTTCGCCACGGGCAGGGTCAAACAAAGCACGAAAGCCACGGTCACGGCACGGCGCTCCAACGCCCGGCTTGATATGCA
>CAZPLZ010000102.1:0-12192 GCA_964587525.1 uncultured bacterium
AAGATTACTGCCACCAAGCCAAGGGCAGAGGGCCCCCTCTTCATTTCCTCAAGAGCCTTGTCCGCGAGTCCCCAAACAACCGCCACATCCCCCGATCACCTTCACCTAGTGGACTCCCTTGGCGCACGCGCCGTTGCATAGCTGAGTCCAACTGCCAATTCCACCACCCCGGCAATGTGCTCGAATTACGATTCTACCGTGTCCTTGGAAACCTATCCCCTACGAACGTCAGGTCTGAAACCGTCCATGATCCCTCCGTGATCCCCAAGGGACTACTTTCCTTTGCACGGCGATTGGGATTCCTTGTGCTCTGAGGAGGCGAGAAATACCTGATAGTTGAAGGGACAGGAGAATGGGACTCCCTAATTTCTAGGGTGGAGCCAGACTCTTACACCCGGCTTGCCTCATCAACTGGTAAGTTTACAAGTTTACTATGTCCCTCGGACCACCAGATTTGTCCATCTCCATCATGCGGCCAGAAGAGACTCGGCGGGAATGCGCAGCTTGCGGTGAAGGTTTCTGATCATCGCCAGGCTGAGCCCCCGCTTCCTGCGCATGATTTCTGACGCACGACTCCTGCCCCCGACAATCCTGGCGAGGTCAGAATTGGTTAATCCCTCCTGCTCCATTCTGAACTTGATGGCCTCAATGGGATCGGGCGGGAGGATGGCGTGCCGTTTCTCCTCGTAAGCTTCCACCAACATCGTCAGAAGTTCCAGGGTGTCGCCACGGGCCGTGCCCAGGCGAGCCCCCCAGAGAGCCTCGATCGCCTTGAGCGTCGCGCGATGTTCACGCTCGGTTTTTATCACCTTGAGTTTCATCTCAAACCTCCTCGGCTTTGATTTGATCATACTGCTGATGTGTCCCGATGAATCGCACAAACAGGACTCCGATGTCATACCTCACCGCCACAACGAGCCGATATTTGTTCCCTCCAATGTTGAAGACCACTCGCCCGTTGCCGACCACACTGGCACTTCGATACTGCGCCCTGACGTGCTGGGGAGTCCTCCACCGCGCTTTCTTGGCCTCCGCGAACCAAGCCCGCAACGGCTGTTCTGAATCCCGATAGGCGCTCTTTTCCCAGAAAGTTTTCAGCGTCTTCCTGGCGATGATTCTCACACCCCCAGTATAGCGCACATGTTCCCATTATGGGAACACCGGGACCATGGGGACCACTGACAGGTACGAATGAGAATACCGCATCGTCATCACAAGCGTCGTGTGCCCAACGAGATTACGCAGGATTCAGGCTAACTCTTTGCGGGCCTGGCAGAAAGTGCAGATGCAGTTAATTCCAGCAATCGCTTGGTGTCGAACGGTTTGCGCAGGAAGGCGTACGCTCCGCTTTTAATAATCTCCTCCTCATCACAATCGGCGAGCCCTGTCATGAAAATGACTGGGATCCGGAGTCCGAGTTGTTTGATCCCTGCCAACAACTGGAACCCGTCCCCGTCTGGCATCTGTATGTCCGATACAACCAGATCAATACGTTGCTTCCCAACCACGCGTAAAGCTTCATTTCCGCTGGAGGCGCATCTCACTTCATACCCCGCCCCGCTTAATATTAATTTGAGCACTTCGACGAGCTGCTTCCCATCATCCACCACCAACATCCGGGCACCCTTTAGAGAAGCCATGACGGTTCCTCTCTGGTGGACAGTGAGAACGACATTTTCATCATCGTGTCACATCAAATGCAAGGTTGGTGCCGACAAGCAAGAGCCTGTATTTTCGAAGTTTTGACGAACACACCGCGCGCTCGGGCTAGGAAATATCTCCTAAAGGGAGGGATTTTTCCCAGGTACCGACCCGGGAATATACCTTAATAAATGGTTGGCGCTTCCGTATGGCCTGGCATGACGCCAGGATGGTTAAGGCTCCTCCAGGAGGCCGATGAGCGTTTTGCGGTCAATTCCCAGCGGCCCTGGCGGCTTCCGTTTTGTTGCCGTTGCAGACGCTGAGCGCATAGCGTGCATAGCGGCGTTTGAGTTCTTCCAAGAGGAGCAGCCCTGCGTGACCGGCAGAAGCCGAAACCCCCAGCTCACTCAATTCGCGTATTCCGAACAGCTCCTCTGGCAAATCCTCCCGGCCGATCACTGAACCATGCGTCAGTGTCGCAGCGCGGTCCACAACATGCTCCAGCTCTCGCACATTGCCCGGCCAGTGATATGATTTCATGATCTCCAGGGCCTCGTCCGACACGGCCACCCGCTTCTTGCCGGTATTCCATTTACCGAGAAAATGTGACAACAGCAGGGGCAGATCCTCCATCCGCTCACGCAAAGGGGGAACGTGCAGCTCCATCCCTACAATCCGGTACAGGAGATCCTCCCGGAATTTACCTTGCGCCACCATGTCCTTGACATTGACATTCGTCGCCGAGATGAGGCGCGCGTCCCACACAACGCCACGATTGGCTCCAAGGCGTTGGGTGGTTCTTTCCTGCAGCACCCGCAGGAGCTTGGCCTGCAGTTCGAGAGGAATGTTCCCAATCTCATCCAGGAAAAGCGTGCCGCCGTTGGCCAACTCGAACCGGCCAGGTTTGGCTGCTACGGCACCGGTGAAAGCCCCTCGCTCATATCCAAAGAGCTCAGCCTCCAGCAGTCCCGCCGGCAGGCTCCCGCAGTCCACCGGCACGAACGGTCCTTTGGCATTCGGGCTGTGCCGGTGAAGGGCGCGGGCTACCAACTCCTTGCCTGTCCCGCTCTCCCCGGCGATCATGACCGGAATGGCCGAATCCGCCAGCCTGCCGACCAGCTTAAAGAGCTCAATCATCACAGGCGACCGACCGATCAAGTATCGTTCCACGTCACCATCAGGTCGCTTCGGCACACCCGTTGGCTGCTGCAGGGAAGCACGATTGCGTCGGGTAAGTTCGAACGCCTTGCCAATCTGCGCTTGCACATGGGCCACACTGAATGGCTTGGTGACATAATCCATCGCACCCTGCCGTATAGCGTCCACAACCATTTGTTCATCACTCAATCCCGTGAGCATGATGATCATCCGGGAGGAATCGTCCTTCAAAGACTCCGTGAGCAAGTCCAAGCCGGATGTGTCCGGCAAATCGATATCGAGCAGCAGGACCGATGGCGTGTAGCGTCTTAGCAACGCACGCGCTTCATCGCCCGTGGCGGCGGTGAGCACTTCCCGGCCCGGCGTTTCCAGGGATTTCTTCAGCATGTCGCGAACCGCCCGCTCATCTTCTACAACGAGGAGGATCTCCTTCTCCTGATCCATGATGGGCTTATGAATGGACCTGGGATACGGATTTATGCGGCGGGCAAGAGGACCACGTCTTGGTGCGGCTGTATAGCATCAACATATTGCATATTTTACCGTATCTCCTACCAGCCCTCTCGACGCACCAGCGGGATTTCAACACGCAAGACACAGCAGGAATGCAGCCATCGTCACGCAAAACCTTTACCGGAGAGCCAGCTTCGATCTCACTGTGAGCTCGCTGCCTCTGCCAATATCATCACGGGGTCGAGCCGATATTCCCCTGGCTCCTTGACGTCGGAAGAAAGATCCACGGTAAAGCGACGACTGACACCCGGCAGCAGCGCAAACTTTCGGGGATTGATCCGGCCGCGACCCGCTTCCGTCGCCCCTGCAAGCTCCAAATCTCCCCGGGGCCGTATCAAAACATTGCCCGTGTTCTTGATGATCACCGAGCACCGCACCGGCTCTTTCGTACGATTGGTTGAGCAAGTCAGCGAGACCACCTCGGCTTGACACACCTCCGTCCCACGCACGGTGATAAAAACCAGGTAAGGGACGCGCATATTCACCCGTACCACCCCCCTGCTCGAGGCCGATGAGGGAAGAACCGTCTCGCTAACGATGCAGGCATACCGTCCTCCCTGGGCGCCCTGGGGAACGCGTATCTCATAGAGCAGGAAAGCATGCGCCTGGGGACGTAGTCTCACCCGCTTCCTGGCAAGCTTGATCCAGGGGGCTGCCGACCAGGATGTCGTCCCGGGAGGCACGATATCCACGCTGCCGTCCGCCGCCACCTTGACATCGGCAACGTAATACTTCACTTCAATCGGCATGCGCTGCTCGGAGCTTTGGACCCGGAACCGGTACCGTTTGAAGGCCCCAGGCTTCAACGTGAATTCCTGGCGGGTGGGGTGAATGCCGAACGCCGCCCCCAACGCCGGCGCAGGGCGGCTCAGCCCCGCAACCAACCCCGCAAGCAGAAGAAGGGCAACGCGATTAAAGTATCTGCGTGAGTTCATAGGTAATGGTGGCTGTGTATGTGCCGGCTTCCTGGTCGGAAGGATCAACAAGTTGGTAGCGATAGCGGAGATCAATGTCTTGTCCTCCTGTGTCGCCCGTACTGGCGGTATAGGTCAGCACGGGGCTGGTGGTAAACGCCGTATAGGTTCCCAGGTTGGCAATGGTCCCGGTGCCATTCGTGGAGTCCAAAATCCAATAAAAATTGGTATTGGAAATCGTGTCCGCCCCTGAAGCGAGCGAGCCCGTGACGGACACCTTGACGTACCAGGGGGTCTGATTGCTGTTCACCGTAAGCGTGTGATGATAGCCAGTGGAACCGGGAAATTCTTTGGTTTGCCCCACGTTCAAAGCACCGAACGCAACACTGGAACTGCCCAGCGAAAGCGTGAACACGGTGTTGATGGTGGCCGAAGCGCTCGCGGTGGTGCTGGCGGTCAAGGACTGCGCATCCCTGGCACCGTTCACGAGCGCCAAGCTAACCACACCGATCCCCGCTATAAGCTTTCCAAAGTTTTTCATTCTGTACCCTCCTTTAAAGTTTTTCTTCGTTTCGCCCATCTCCTAACTGGAAATGGACGCTAAGCAGGGAACAGTGCAAGCGTGATGCCACATAAAAAACACTGCTCTCTCAACAACTTCCGCCGCGATCAGATGAGCAGGTGGGTAGGAACCTTTCCCTAGTGGATGGATTTTTTCTCGTTGGACGGTATCGAGGCTTCTCGTTCGCCGTTTGATTTTGCAGCTTAGGTGTAGAGAGCCTCCCGCACCTTCTTCAGCAACACATTCGGCATAATCGGCTTCTCGAGAAACGCTGTGCCGGGCCTCAGCATACCGTGGTGGACGATGGCGTCGTCGGTATACTTTGATGGCATCCCGTGATTAAACACATTACGAGGGAGGCAAATACGATACGCAGCTGTAGATTATAAGATTTGTATGTTTCTGGCGATTCTAGCCTATGAGCTGATCCAGAGTCCATGCCGCTGAAATCAAGCCTGCGGACGTGGCAGGGGTGGCTTTTGTGCTGCTGTGAATGCGGAAAAAGTTATAGTGCGCGAGATATAGGAAATAATCCCTCCCTTAGGGAGTAATCCCCCGCCTGCAAGAGCGTTCCTAGCGATATAGCTGAATTTATTGTATTTTTTGTACGGCATTGTCCTTGCAATGTTAGTTCTCCAGCTTTGGATGAACGCCCGAATTCAAACGGGCGGTCGTAGATAAACAAAACCCTAAGGAGGAGAAGGACATGAAAAGGATGAAGAAACTTTTGGCCACAATCGGGATCAGCGAGGTATGGGGCCTGGGAATCGTCTATTCGCACAATCCGGCTGCGAGCGGGGACCAGGAAGCTTCGGTCCTAAAGTTTGGCGGTGCGTATGATCTCGACCTGCACGAAAGTCGTTGGTTGTTGCTGGCTGCGGACGCCCAGCTTTTGCGTCACGGTGCCGGTCTGATCCGCGTCGGAGCCGAAAAGACATTTTTCAAACAGATCGCGGTGCGCGCAGGCTATGTGCAGAGCCTGACCGACATCGGAACGCGTCAGCCTACGGGTCTCTCCACCGGTTTGGGAATGTCGTACCATAACATCACGGTTGACTACGGCCTTCTCCCTGGTAGCGGGCGTGGCATGTCTCACCAGATCAGTTTCACCTTCAAGTTTGGTCTTCAAACCGAATCAATCTACAAGGCAAAACCTGCCCAATTTAACATCACGGAGGATCTATCATGGCAAATATCTTGATCGTAGAGGACGAACAAGCGCTGACTAATCTGCTAGCTGAAATTTTCAGTACCCATCAACTGGCGATTGCGCGCGACGGTGAGGAAGGTCACGAAAAAGCTCGAGAGAGCCGTCCCGATTTGATCATTCTGGATATTGGTCTCCCAACACTGGATGGCCTCACTCTGTGCGACCTTCTGAAATCGGATCCAGAACTGAAGCACGTTCCCGTACTCATCCTCACCGGCAGAGGCCGGATCCAGGACATTGAGGATGCCTTCAGCAGAGGAGCCGACGATTATATCGTCAAGCTGTTTTCTCTCCGTATCCTTGAGGGCCGGGTCGAAGCCTTGCTGAGTCCAAGTCCGGTCCTGGCCGCCACCTCGTGAACAAGCAGCCCTTTCATCTGGCTGCAACGCTGGGTGGCATCCTGCTGACCCAGGCCGTTTGGGCGGGCGTGGAGACCATTACGGCTGACGGGAGGAAGGTGGCATCGGGATTTTACGCGGTCCCTGAAAGCCGTTGGCGCGTGGGTGCATCAATCGGGTGGGCCGGAGTCAATCTAGACGAGCTGGGAGGGAGCATGACCGCAGAGGCGGCGGACGTCAATCAGATATTCACGCAGTTGTTCTACGGGGATGGGCGGGTAACTTCAAAGACAACAAAAGGTGGACTCAATGTGGAAGGAGAAATCGGGTATGCGCTTACGGAACACATAGGGATTGGCGGAAGACTGGGATGGTTCCAGCCAGGTGAGATGGCCGCAAGGGGCGATGCCCAGGGGACGTATCGTGGGCACGATGCGTTTTCGGCCTACTCGGACTCGGTCTCGTTGTTGCTGGTGCCTCTATTGATGGGTGGATGGATCGAGAGCAGCGAAGACGAGAGTGGTCTCCGGGCCTGGGGCTCTCTCTTTTTCGGTCCAGCCATTGCCCGCGGCGAATTCAGGCATCAGTATCAGGTCACGGTCCCCGCACTTTCGATCAGGGAAGGATTCAACAAGTCGGTCCTGTTCACCGGCAGGACGTTTGCCGTCGAAATCGGAGGAGGGCTGAACAAGGTCGTCACAAAACATTTTGCAGTCTTCATTGAAGCGGGATACCGACTGGCGAACGTGATGCACATGACTGCGGCTCAGGACGTGGACTTCAACGATGACGGGGTCGTGGATGTGAAGAAAGGTGAACGCTACACCAACAGCAAGAATCAGCCGGTGCAATTCGATTTTAGTGGCTTCAAGGTCAACCTGAGTCTGCGGTCGGCGTTTTAACAGACGCCTCTCGGACAATCCTTCCACCGCACACAGCATAGAGTAAGAATCCATTCACTAGGTAGCAGTTGTTAACGTTCCGCAAGCTCACCTGGCCCGTCATTGCGTCACCGCGGGACGTAGTTCATGCACCCGGAGCTTCACGATCCTGACTTCGCCGCCCCTCGAGAAGAATTCGAGGTTATGCTCCGTGGATTTGGGAAGGAAACAGGATGCAAGCGTGACGCTGCCCTCTCCCAGAAATGCCTCCATCGAAGTCCTATCGACGAGCACGCGCAACGTCATACGGTCGGTCCCGGACTCCGACGGAACCTGCCGGCCGCCGAAGGAGAGCGTCTTTCGGTCGCGGTCGTAGACGAGGTCGTGTCCCCTCACCCGAACTCCAAGGATGGCTCCGGGCGCCGGCTCAAACTCGACGGAAAGATCTAGGAGCTCGCAGTCGACGTCCGGAACCAGCGCCTCGCCGGGCTTGAGCGTCACGTCTTTCCACTCGTGGACTTTCCCGTAGAGGGCCTCGATCTCGCGGATCGGCATCCGACACAGCCTGATTCCCTGCGGCAAGGCCCTGAGCGTCAGCTCGTACGGAAACGACATCTGCTGATTAAATGGCATTCCCGGGTACTCTCCGCCAGTCAACCACGAGATCTGTATCCGCCGGCCGTCAGATTCGGGGATGTCGCTCCAGGTCTGCGCGGCATAATCGCAACCCCCGCCCGCCCGGAACGGGCCGCTTTCCACCGTGAATTCCCGCCCGTCAAACCTACCGATCGCGTACACGGTAGGAGCGGTCCAGAAAACCAATTTCCTGTTCTCCACGTTGCCGTCCACCGCCAACTCGAAGAAGTCGGGACACTCTCTGCCATGTTCGATCCTGACGTCGCCCAGACGCTCCCACTTCTTCAGATCGGCCGAGCCGAGGAGGGCGTAATCGTTCCCGTCAACGAAGAGGGCCATGATCCATCTCTTCGTCGGGGCGTGCCATATCACCTTGGGGTCCCGGTTCTCGCCCTTGATATTGGGAATCACGGGGTTGCCCTCGTACTTAACCAGAGTCCGTCCGCGGTCATTGCTGTACGCAATGCTCTGGGTGTATGGCACGGGCGGCTTCACGTGGTCGCCGGCGGATGTGTAGAAGACGACGATGGGATCCTCATCACCCCGCTTGAAGCCGGACATGTTGTGCCGATCGACCACGCCCGACCCCGAGTAGATGGTGCCGAGCGCGTCAGGTTCGAGTGAGATTGGAAGCTCCCTCCAGTGCACGAGGTCGGAGCTCACCGCGTGCCCCCAATACATGTCCCCCCACTTCGTGGCCCCGGGATTGTGCTGAAAGAAGAGGTGGTATTCCCCCCGGTAGAAGACGAGTCCGTTGGGATCGTTCATCCACCCCTTCCGGGGAGTGAAATGGTAGCCGGGGCGGTGTTGCCCGGTTTCTTTCGCGTCAGGCGTCATGTCGCTTCGTTCCTTCAGGCCCCCACTTTCAGCACAAGTTTTCCAAAATTATCTCCGGAAAAGAGCATCAAGAAGGCCCGATGAAACGACTCCAGCCCGTCGACGACATGTTCCCTGGTGATCAGCTTCCCCTCCCGTACCCAGGTTGAAAGTTCACGCATGCCTTCCGGATTCCGTTCTTGAAAGTCCGTAACGATGAACCCCTCCATGCGCGCGCTGCGCACCAGCAACGAGAGGTAATTATTCGGTCCCGGGACGGGTTGAGTCGCGTTGTACTGGGATATACCGCCGCAAAGCACAATGCGCCCACGGCGTCGTATGAAGGTCAGCGCCGCCTCCAGTGCCGGACCACCGACGTTGTCGAAATAGACATCGATGCCATCCGGGCACAGCCGCCCCAGCTCCTGGCGAAGGTCCTGGGTTGCGTAATTAATGGCGGCATCGAACCCGAGTGTTTCGACGACATACCGGCATTTTTCCTCCCTGCCGGCGATACCGATCACCCGGTTTCCCCTGATCCTGGCAATCTGCCCCACGACCTGACCCACGGCGCCGGCGGCGCCGGAAACCAGAACCGTATCGCCTTTTCTCAGTTGCCCCACGTCCAGCAAGCCGAAATAAGCGGTTAATCCCGGCATCCCGAGAGCGCCCAGATATCGGGGAAGATGTTCCGGATCAGGGTCAAGCACTTCGAGCCGCTCCACCGGCATCACCGCGCGGGTTTGCACCCCGGTTGGCCCTTTCACATAGGTTCCGACTCGCAACCGGTCGTCGGCCGAAACTTCGACCTGTCCGAGACCGATGGCATGCATCGCCTCGCCGATTTTCGCCGCAGCAATATAGGAGGGGCCCGCATTCATCATGCCCCGCATGTACGGGTCCAGGGAAACATGGGTAACGCGCACCACAACCTGTCCAGGCTGCGGTTCCTCCACCGCCACCTCTTCCATAGTGAAATCTTCCGGCACCGGAAGGCCATGGGGTCTGCGGACGAGTCGGATCTGCTTGGATTTCATTCTCTACACTCAGACTGGTGGACATCATAGCTTCAATATGGCCACACGCGCTCACCCCCCCTTCTGGTGGTACGAAGGTACGGGGTTATTCCATATCTTTCGTTGAACCGACTTTCAGGAAATCTTGGTAATTATTTATCCGGTAAGTAAGAGAGTCGCCTTCCAGAAAAGGTTTCCTGATAAACCAGAGCCCTTCAATCCACGGTATCGTCTTCGGAACCTTCCAGTGAGGCTGCCATGGCTGGTCCCGCGCTTCCAAGGCGAACCAGTCCCCGGCCCGCATCGGGGAGCCCCAGGTCGCCTCCTGCTTCAAACCCAGCACCCGGCCCATCCACCAGGGGTTGTTGGGATCGGGCTCACGAGTCTCGTCACCGCTGAACCGGAAAACAACGTCTTTCAGGTTCCGGTACCAAAGAACTTTCTGCACTTCCACGCGGGCGCCCGGAAAAGGAAGCGGCAGGTCCCGGACAAGAACCTTCTCCTCGCCAAACTCCAGCCGGGCAACTGCCTCCGATTGGCCGTTGCTGATGTTCCACTGGAAGCCCTCGATTTCCTTCGCGCCGGGTTTCGCATGGACGCGGAAGAACACCTCCGGCTCGCCCTTTCGCATGGAAACATCCACGTAGAACCGGGCGCCGTTAGGAAAGATGTAGTTATACCGGAGCCGTGCTTCTTCTCCCCCTTCGGCCAGCACCTCCACCCGCGGGATGATCGTATCTAACTCGGTGTTATTCCACTTCTTCCCGACCATCACCGTCAGGTCCAAGTTGTTCTTGCTGAAGTACCACCTCGCATCGGCCGGGCTGTAGATATCGAACCAGATGATCCCGAAATGGCTTGGGCGCACCCGCAGGCTCCCGTTCTCGCAGAAGATGGTTTCTTCCTTCTCGTCCCAGCTTATGACCGGGTTGTAGGGCCAATTCTTCTTCCTCTCCCACAATTCAAGGCCGTGCTGGGATCTCGAAAGCGCAAGAAGACTCAAGCCGGCATCGCCATTGTCATGAACAGCGATCCCAAGATTTTGACCGGTTTTGACCCGCTTAAGAATGAAGTCGCGTTGAACAGGATTAACGGCTTGTCCCGGCCCCTGCTTGCCGAACGTGATAAAGAGCTGTTTCCCTCTGACTGTTTCTGGCGCCTTGGCTTTGCTGTCTCGCCAGGACTTGACCGCAGTGATTTTCAGTGTGAATCCCTTCGTTGTTTTTGAAGAAACCGTTCCCTCAATCAAGCCGTAGAAACCCTTCATTTCGTCGAGCATATCTTGTTTCGACTTTGTCATTCCCCTTGCAGATGAATCCAGCAACAGAATGCCGGCTGAGAAAACAGTCAAGAGGCGAGCTTGGCGTGGCCGGTCGCGCGGCCCGACAGTGAAGAACCCGGTCACGGTGGATCGTTGAGCGCGATCTGATAGAGCCTTTGCGACAGGTCCCACAATGACCCCAACTAACAAAACACCGACAAATGGAGAGAGAGTGTTCATTTACTCCTGTCAGCCCCGTCCGTCGACATGACAAGAATGCGCCTCAAAAACTCTACCTCGCGCTTCCTCGGATTCGCGACCCAAAACAGTTCGTCGCTGTGATCGCCGTCCTCGATCGTCATCAACTCGGCCTCGACGCCGACCTTATTCAGAGCGTCGCGCAGGATCTCGCTCTGCGTAAACGGTACGACCGCGTCTTTCGATCCGTGAATTAGAAGGAACGGCGAGGCGTCCTTTGAAACATACGTAACCGGACTCGCCATGCGTGCCATTTCCATCCGATCCGTGATCGCCCCTCCCAAAAGCATGAGGAGCCCGTCATTCGGATCGTTCGACCAGGGGTAATCCCGCATCGCACCCCAGGAGGGGAAATCCGACGGACCAAAGTAATCGACCACAGCGTGTACCCGGGACGACACGCCCGGCCACCCGCCGTCCCCCTCGAGCTCGGCGACCCCGACCGAGGTCCCCAGCAGGGCCGCGATGTGCCCGCCCGCCGAAAAACCGACAACCCCGATCCGGTCCGGATCCAGCCCATAGGACTCGGCGTGCGAACGCAAATACCGGATCGCGCACTTGGCGTCGTGGATCTGGGCTGGAAACGCCGCGACGTTCGCGAGCCGGTAACTGATGCTGGCGGCAATGCATCCCTTCGCCGCGTATTCCTTTACCAAGTCCAGATGGGCCCCACGATCCACCAGCAATCCCGCGATGACAGGTACGGACGTGTACTCCCGTGTAATCAGGAATTTTTCGAGATTTTGGCGGGATCACAATTGTGTGATACAGTTGGAATTTTAAAAACCTTCTCCTGTCCCTCCCATCTCCTTAGTCCCACTGGTTCTCCGGTAGCACGTCCGTGGCATGCGCCTGGACGTGCCCGGGGTATGTCCTCCCGCGCACCCACATCGGCGGCATGTGGACCTTGCCTTCCCCAACGTACTTTGCGCAGGCGCTCAGATAGTGGGCGACATAGCAGCGGCGGAACGCGTCGGTGCGATTGTCG
>CAZPLZ010000103.1:0-12189 GCA_964587525.1 uncultured bacterium
CGCGAGGCCGGGGGGTGGTATTCGCGGCGTCGCTGGTCGTCGCGCTGGCCGTGGCTGCACTTCTCCTCCGCCCCCTCATGCGCAGCTCGTATTTTCAATGGGCGCTGGCGTATCAGGATGCCAAGCGGTACCAACGGTCCGGGGATATGTTCACCCGTGCGCTTGCGATCTTGCCGGATGATGCGCATCTCCGGCTGATCTTTCATCATGGCCGGATGCTGTTTTACGCGGGCGACCTTGCCGGAGCCCAGCGCCAGTTTGAGCAAGACCAGGCTCGATTCCCATGTTTTCCTGAAGGGTTTGGAAACCTGGGCGTGATTTATGGCGTTCGCGCCTCGCAGGGGGAGCCAGGTGCGCTCCAGAAAGCCCAGGACCTCATCGGGTATGCGCTTAAACTTCGGCCAGGCGGCAAAGAGGCGGCGGGAGACTACAACAGCCAGGGCAACCTTCGGGTGATCGCTGGTGATGAGGCTGGGGCGCTTGAGAGCTACCGTGAGGCGTTGCGCTGCGATGCGGGGAATGCCGAGGCTGCGATGAACGCCTGTCACCTCCTGGTCAAGATGCGCCGCCACGCTGAGGCCACTGAAATTCTTCGTGGCATCTTGCGTCAGCAACCGGACCACCCGGAGCTCCTGGCGTTTGCGCGCAACCTTTCGATTCCCCTGTGAAAGTCGTTGACCGGTATATCCTGCGCGAGTTCTTGCTCCCCCTGCTGGCCGGGCTGGGGTTGGTCATGGCGTTTCTCGTGGTGGAGCGCCTGTTCGATCTGATGGATCTGGTCCTGAACCGGGGGATTGATGTCAGGATCGTGCTGAAGCTGGTGACCTGCCTGCTGCCGTCCATCGTCGCGGTCGCGCTACCGATGGCCACACTCCTGGCCACCGTGCTGGCCTTCGGCCGTCAGGCGCACGATCGGGAGCTGCTGGCGTTCAAGGGGGCGGGGGTGAGTCTGATCCGGCTGACCGCACCGCTCGTGGTCATGGGGTTCTTCTTCAGCCTGATCCTCGTTGTGTTCAACGGCAGTGTGCTGCCCAACGCGACGGCTGCGTACAAGCGGTTGTTCATCTCGATCATCCGGCAGCGGGCCACCGTCGCTTTCCAGGAACGGGTGTTCGTGCGGGAGTTTGACCGATACTTGCTGTACTTCAACACCAAGGAGGGGACGGAAGGAACCCTCAAGGACGTGTACATCATCGAGAGTCCGCCACGGCCGCCACGGGTCATCACCGCGCAGCGCGGCCGGTTGCAGGTGGACCCCGACGGGTTTGCGGTCAAGCTCGTCCTCGAGAACGGGACGGTGGATCAACCGGCGGACCGGACTGGCGAACACTACACCCGCATCACGTTCGCCCATTATGAGGTGAACCTGGATATCCGGGACGCCCTGCGTGGCAGCCGGCTATCGGTGAAGGGCATGGACGAGATGACCTACGGGGATCTCATCGATAAAATCAAGGCGCTGAGGCGCTCTTCTGAAGAGCGGCGCTCGTACGAAGCCGTGCTTCACCAGCGGCTGGCGCTGGCATGTGCGCCGCTGTTCGTTGTGTTCATCGGCGCGCCGCTGGGGGCGCTGGCCCGGCGCGGCGGCGGACTTGGCGTGCTCCTCAGCCTCTTCGTGATCTTCGCGTATTATTCCATGCTCATGCTGGGGCACGGTTTCGCGGATCGCAATGTGCTTCCGCCATGGCTCGCGCTTTGGATCCCGAACCTGTTCCTGGCGGCCCTCGGTGCGCTGGCGTTCTGGGTGGCCAGCCGGGAAGCTCGGTGGATGAGGTGGGGCCGATGAGACATAAAATCCAGTCTCAAGTTTCAAGTCTTGAGACATCTCATCTGGGGTGGCCGCGCAGGATGATGAAGTACTTGCTGATGGAGTTTCTGAAAAATTTAGGGCTGTCGCTGGCTGGTCTGGTTCTAGTGATCACACTGGGCAATGTCTTCGACGAGATATTCCGGGTGCTCCGGCATGACCCTCCTGCCTGGGCGGCGGCTGCGTTTATGGCCTGCAAGGTCCCCAAAACGATAACGGAGGCCACGCCGCTGGCAGTCCTGCTGGCCACCCTCTTCACTCTGGCCACCATGCTCAAATCGCACGAGTTGATCGCGATGCGGGCGGGGGGGATGAGTCAGTACGCGATCGCCACCCCGTTCTTGGCCTCGGCGCTGGTTATTAGCCTGCTCTCGGTTGCCTTCACCGCAACCGTGGTGCCCTGGGCGAATCATAAGCGGGGTCAGATCAAGCGCGTTCACTTCTACAAACAGCCGTTGTTGGAGACCCGGCGGGTGGCTAAGCGCGTGGCACTCTGGACCTCATGGGTCTTGGGCTCCCGGCTCGTGTATGTGGAGGAGGCCAACGCTAGGGATAACCTGCTGCGTGAGGTCACCATCATTGAATTTAAGGGCCTGAATCTGATCGCCAGGGTGGACGCGGCATCCGCCAGACCCGTTAAGGGCGCCTGGGAGCTGAAGGGGGCCCAAGTCTACCGCTGGAGGCGCGATGGCCTACGACTCTACCTTCATCGCCTCGCGGTGTATCCGGTCCAAGCGGTCATGGACGATTTCCTGCGGGGCGACAAACCCGTGGAGGCGCAGACGATGTCTGACCTCACTCGATCCATCGAGCGGCTGAAGAAGACAGGCCGAGAATATAGAAGGGAACAGGTCTTCTATTACCTCAAATGGGTCATCCCCTTCGCGAGCGTCATCGTGGCCCTGCTGGGGGTTGGCATCTCGTTTAACTTTCAGACCAACCCGCGGGAGGGCCAGGCCGCGGCCTTTGGTGTGGCCATTGTGGTGGCGCTCGCCTACATTGGGTTGGTACAGCTCGGGAAGACGCTGGGCGTCGGCGGCGTGCTGCCGCCGCTCATCGCCGTGTGGATGGCCAACGTCATCTTTCTGGTCGTCGGTCTGGTCTTGCTGTGGAGAGCCTGGCGGTTTTAAAGTAATAGGGCGAGGAAATCGCTCATCTGAGAAGCTCTTTGGCCCGGACGACTTGGAGCTGAGGGTGGGAACCGACCTTTTCGTGTCACTGAGGTTGGTCGGGAATGGGGAGTTCCGTAACCGGGCCGAAGGTGGCCAGGGTATCCCGGCATTTGGCGGGGTCGCCGACAACCAGGATGATGACGCCCTCGGGATGCAGATGAGCCTGCGCCACCCGCCGAATGTCTTTTTTGGTTGACGCCAGCACCTTCTCACGCTCCTGAAACAGCCAGTCCGCCGGAAGGCCGGTGTACTCGTAGCTTGCCTGGCGCCAGACGATGTTCCAGGATGACTGGAACTCGAAGGCGAAGCTGTTTTCCAGCCCATCCTTGGCCAGCCGGATTTCCTCGTCGGTCGTATCCTTCGCTTGCAGGTCCCGCATGTGCTTTAGGATTGCGCCCAGGGCAATACCGGCTGTTTCGTATTTGGTCTCACCCCCGATTTGGAAGGTGCCCACTTCAAACGGGCGAGGCGACATCCGGCTCCAGATTGAGTAGGCCAGCCCGCGTTCGGTCCGGATGTCGCGGAAGAGGCGAGAGTTGAACGTGCCGTTCCCCAGGATCATATCCATCAACTTCAACGCGAAATGGTCCGGGTGTCCAAGCTTGGTGCCAAGGTGACCGATCCGGAAGTTCGTCTGGCCGATCGCGCGAGGCACGAGGTAGACTCCACCTGGAAACGAAACCTGAAGGGGAGAGATTGAGGGCAGATCCGATGGGGCCTCCCGCCAGTCGCTGAACACGCGCTCGAGCGAGTCAACCATCTCTTTTTTCGTGAAGTCGCCGGCGGCGGCGAAGATCATGGCGTTGGGGTTGAAGTAGCGGTGATGGAAGGCCGCCATATCGTCCCGTGAAATATTTTTAGCTGTGGATTCACTGTCAAGCCTTCCCCAGACGGTCTCCTTGCCGTACACCTGCTGGCGAAACATGAGGCCGGCTGACATGGACGGCTGATCCCAGCGCCGCTGGATCATCTCCAGCTCCTGGGCCCTGGTCAATTCCACTTTGTCTGGTGGGAAGGCGGGATGGCGGAGCACATCAGCAAAGATGTCAAGGAGACGCGGCAGATGACGCTTCAGACACCAGCCCGTGACGGTGAAGGCGTCGTCGTCCGCGCCGCCGTCCAGTTGAGCCCCCAGAAAATCCAGTTCTTCGTCCAGGGCATCGCCCGGGAAGCGCTCACTCCCGCCCAGTTGCATGGCCGTCGCGGTCATGGAGGCCAGTCCGGTTTTATCTCTGGGATCATACATGGCGCCGGTGCGGAGCAACGCCCCAAAGTGCACCACGGGCAGCTCGTGGTCTTCAAGCAGGTGCGCGATGAGGCCGTTGCTCAGGACGACACGCTCGGGTGTGCGCGGCTTCACCGAAAGCTTTCCGAACTTTAGCTTTCGTGGATCAAGCGAGTTCATGACTTGGACTCTGGCGGTAGGATGGTCACGACACTACGGCGCTGGGGGACCAGACGTTCGCGGGCCACACGCAGGATGTCAGCGGGTGTGAGCGCTCGGAGCTGCTGGAGAACTTTCAGGATCATGCGCCAGTCGCCGGTGACCGCCTGGACATGGGCCAGGGTTGCGGCAAGATGCGAGTTGTCGGCCAGCCGCTGAAAAATTTCGGCTTCCATGAGGTTGGTGACCTTGTCCAGCTCCCGCTGGCTGACGCCGTCGTTGGCCACGCGATCGATCTCTTCAATGATGGCCTTCTCCGACTCGGCCGGCCCATGCGGGCTGCGGGGCACCGCTAAGATCAGGAACAGGTTGGGAAACCGCTCGCCGGGAAATTCTGTCCCGGCATGAACCCCAACCGCCAGTTGCTTCTGCTTGACGAGGACCGTGTGCAGCCGGGAGCTGTCCCCATGCCCAAGGATCGCAGCCAGTGCATCCATGGCCACCTTGTCCGGATGGCCCCAGGTCGGCGTCGGATATACGATCCCGACCAGCGGGTTGGTGGGCATATGCTCAACGGCACGGCGCTCGCCGCGTTGCTCCGGCTCCTCGGTGGTGATGGGCCGGGGTGGTGTTCCGGCGCGCCAGAAGGAAAATTCCTTCTTGATCAATTTCAGCAGGGCCTTCGGCTCCACGTCTCCAACGGCCGCCAGTACCGCGCGGTCCGGACGGTAATACTGCCGGAAAAAGAACTCTAGGTCTTTCCTGGTCATGCGCTCGAGGTCGGAACGCCAGCCGATGATGGGGGTCCGGTAAGGATGGGCGGTGAAGGCCAGCATGGGCATCGCATCCTGGAGGCGCCAGTTCGGGTTGTCGTCATAGCGGCGCAACTCTTCGATCACCACGTTGCGCTCACGGTAGAACTGGCGGAGCACCGGCTCGCGGATCCGGGCCGCTTCCATGGCAACCCAGAGCTTTACGCGGTTGGCGGGGAGATTCACGATATACACCGTTGCGTCCTTGCTGGTGTAGGCGTTCAGCCCCTTCGCACCGTTGCGCGCATAAATCTCATCCAGCTCGTTGGGTTTCACCAGCGCCTCGGCACGCTCTTCGGTCCGTTCAAACTCTTTTCTCAACCGCGCGAGCTTCTTCTCGTCACATTGCAGGCCTCGCGCCCGCTCGGTCATGATCTGCGCGTCCAGATCGTCGAGGCGCAGGAGGAGACGTTTCTCCCGCGCCCAGTTCTTCGTCCCGATCCGGGTGGTGCCTTTGAACGCCATGTGTTCGAACAGGTGAGCGATGCCGGAGCGCCCCTCCGGCTCGTCCACGCCGCCCACCCTGAAGCCGATGGCAAAGTGTGCTGTGGCTGAAGTTTTGCGCGGGACGATGAGTGTGGTCAGGCCATTGGGCAGCCTGCGTTCAACCACCCTGTCAGCAAAGGCTTTGAGTTCGGCAGGAAGCTCAGGAGCTGCCATGGGAGGCAGGACGACCTCCCCCCTCACCCTACCCTCTCCCCCCTTGGGGGGAGAGGGAAAGGGAGAGGGGGGGAGAACTGTCAAGGACGGCCTGCGCTGCAGCCAGGGGAACGGCGGGCTCCGGTACTTTCGTGTGCTCTTTCAGCACGTTGGTGAACGCTTCAAGAAATCGCAGCACGTTTTCAGCGCGGCTGGAGTGGCCCATGAGTCCCACCCGCCAGATCTTGCCCTTCAATTCTCCGAGACCGCCGCCGATTTCGATGGAGTGTTTTTCCAGGAGCACTTTTCGCACGGTGGCTTCATTCACGCCGGCGGGGGCTGTCACCGCGTTGAGGGTGGGCAGCCGGCAGCCTTCCTGGGCCCAGGGCGTACAATGCAATGTCGCAAGGCCCGCCCAGAGCGCCTCGGCGCACTTGGCGTGCCGTGCAAACCGGGCTTCCAGGCCTTCCTCCACGATCAGTCTCAAGCCCTCGTACAGCCCATAGAGGTTAGAAATTGGCGCGGTGTGGTGATAGACCCGGTCCTGGCCCCAGTACTTTTCAAGCTGGGTGAGGTCCAGGTACCAGGATTGGATGGAGTTCGGGTTCGACGGGGGCGGCGAGGTGCCAGCAAAGAGGGATCCGGTCTGCGCCCGCCGCTTGAGGTTCTCGATGGCTAAGGAGCTTAAGGTGAGCGGCGCCAGCCCCGGCGGGCAGGAGAGGCATTTCTGCGTGCCACTGTATACGATATCGGCGCCCCAGGCATCCACCGTCACCGGGACGCCGCCGAGCGAGGTGACGGTATCCACGAGCAGCAGGGCGCCGTGGTCGTGCGCGTGCTTGCTTAAGTCCTCCATCGGCTGCCAGGCGCCGGTTGAGGTTTCCGCGTGCACGACGGCCAGGAGTTTGGGCTTGCCCTTTTGCAGGGCGGGCAGGAGATCGTCAGGATTGAACACCTGGCCCCACGGCTTGACCACCCGCTCCACGACAGCGCCGTACTTGTAAGCCACTTCTGCCATGCGGGTGCCGAAGACGCCGTTCACGCCGATCACGACCTTATCGCCGGGTTTGAGGAAGTTCACGAAAGCTGTCTCCATGCCGGCGCTCCCGGTGCCGGAGATCGGTATCGTGAAGGCGTTGCCCGTCTGGAACACGTGCCGCAACATGTCTTTGATGCGGTCCATCAGCTTCAGGAATTCCGGGTCCAGATGTCCGATGAGCGGAAGTCCCTGTGCGGCATACACGGCGGGGTCCACCATGCTGGGCCCTGGGCCCAGCAGCAGCCGGGGTGGCGGCGCTAACGGTTGAATTTGCACCGCCACATCATATAGGCGTCCGGGGGAGGAGGCAAGTACAATACAGCGGATGTTGTTCCGGTTTTCCCTAGTGGCTGTGCTGGCGCTGGCCGTCTGTCCCCGTTCCGCTTTGGCGCTCGAAGGCGTGCCCCCGTTCGAGTGGTTCGTCAGTGGTAGGTTGACCCCGGAGTTTCAAGCCGGCATCTCCGTCCGGCCGGAGATGGGGTCGAGCGGCGGCTACACCGGAGCTGACCCGGAGCGATCCCTGAAGATGCGGAACTACCTGGTAGCTCCACTGCTGGTCCAGTACGGCCTGAGGGGCAGCCTGGAAGTGTACGGCGCGTTCCCGTTTTACTGGGGCACCTCGCCGCAGCGGTTCGCGGGAGAGTTCTTCACACCGCCGGAGCCGTTTGACGGCACGGTGTCTGGCGCCGATTTCGGTGACCCGGCGCTGGCCGTGCGGTGGCGAGCCTGGCAAAGTGACGAGGAGCGATGGACCACGGTGTTGGCAGCCGGCGCCATCTTGCCCCTTGGCTCCAACGTGTGGAGGGAATACCCCCGGTTCACCTATATCAGGACCAGTCCGGACCAGCCCAGCTTGGCTGTGGGAGACGGGACCTGGAAGCTGCTCCTGGCTTTACAGGAGCTGTACGAGACGGAAACGTTCAAGGTGGATGCGCTCGCTGGTTACATCCTGAAATTCCCACTGCGCGCCACGGCGATCGAGCTGAGTTCTCTGCACAAGATCACCGTGCACCAGCCCTCGCCGCTTCTCGCCTGGGTGCGTCCCGCCTGGCTGGTGGGCGAGGGCCTCTGGCTGACCGGCCGCCTGGAGGGGTTCTGGGCACCGCGCGGTGACATCAAGACGTCCCCGGAGAGTATCAAGCCGCTGTTGGACAGTTACGCGAACCTGGTGTTAGCCTCCGGGGGCATCTGGGCGGGCGCCGGCGTGCGGTGGGAGCTGACGCCGGAAAGTGCGCTAAGCCTTACAGCAACCGCGCCCGTTGTGGCGCACCGATCGTACCGCTATTGGCGGATCGGCGCGTCGGCCTCGTACCTCTGGAAGCCATGATAATGTAGAAACCACTCATGGCGGATCAGGTCGAGCTCGTGCTGGATGCTAAAACTCAGTTGGGTGAAGGCGCCATCTGGCACTCGCAAAAGCACGTGTTGTACTGGGTGGACATCGATGCCGGGCTCCTTCACATCTACGACCCCAAAACGAACCGGGATCGTTCCCTCTCCACTGGCCAGCCGGTCGGCACCGTGGTCCCCCGCGCTTCAGGTGGGGTGATGGTCGCCTTGCGTGATGGATTCGCTGCGCTGAATCTTGAGACAGGCGCGATCACTCCTATCACCAATCCCGAGAGCCATCTTCAAAACCGGTTCAATGACGGCAAGTGCGATCCGGCCGGACGCTTCTGGGCTGGCACCATGGGCAAAGCCGGTGCCAGCCTGTACCGGCTGGATCGTGATCTCACGGTGCGCAAGATGTTCGACGGGGTAAGGACCTCCAACGGGATCGCCTGGAGCCTGGACCTGAAGACGATGTACTACATCGACACCCCAACTCAGGAGGTGGCTGCCTTCGATTACGACCACGCGACTGGCGACATCAAAAACCGGCGGGTGGCGGTCAAGGTGCCCAAGGAAAACGGGCATCCTGACGGCTCGACCCTGGATGCTGAGGGCCATCTCTGGGTGGCGCACTGGGATGGATGGAATGTCACCTGTTACGATCCTGGGACCGGGAAGGCCCTGCGCACCGTCAAGTTGCCGGTGAGCCGGGTCACCTCCTGTGCCTTCGGTGGCCCCGATCTGGCGACGCTGTACATCACCTCGGCCCGCGTTGGCCTGGACGATGCCGCGCTCGCTTCCCAGCCCCTCGCCGGCGGCTTGTTTAAGGTGAGTGTGGGCGTGCGAGGCATTCCGGCTCCAGAGTTTCTCGGGTGAGGGGGGCGAACACCGTGGCTTCTGATCGTTTCAAGGGTCAAGTTGCGATTGTCACTGGTGGCGCCGATGGGATCGGTAAGGCCATCGCCCGCCGTCTTGCCTCAGAGGGCGGGAATGTGGTGCTGTTCGACCGCAACACCAAGCTGATGGAGAAAACGCAAGGTGAGCTCGCCAAAGAGTCGCTCCGGGTCATGGCCGTCAAGGTGGACATTACCCAGGAGGAATCCGTCAAAGCGGGGATCGCTCAGGTGATGAACGCGGCCAAGCGCCTGGACATCATGGTCAACAGCGCTGGGATCCCGGGACCGACGAACGTCAAGATCACCGAGTACGCGGCCGAGGATTTTGACACGGTGTGTGACGTGAATCTGCGGGGTTCGTTCCTTATGGCCAAATACTCGATCGAACAGATGCTCAAAAACGACTACGGCCGGATCCTCCTGATCGCCTCCATCGCCGGGAAGGAAGGGAACCCCGGCATGGTGGGCTATTCGGCGAGCAAGGCCGGGGTCGTCGGCCTGGTGAAGGCGCTGGGCAAGGAGTTTGCCGAAACTGGAGTCCGGATCAATGGGCTGGCACCCGCCGTCATCCATACCGCGATGCTGGACTCTGTGAGCCCGAGCCAAGTGAAGTACATGACTGACCGCATTCCCATGAAGCGGACTGGAACATTGGACGAGGTGGCCGCGCTGTCTGCGTGGGTTGTCTCCACGGAGTGTAGCTTCACGACCGGATTTGTGTTCGACCTGTCCGGAGGCCGTGCGACGTATTGATGGCCCCCGAAAGGAGCGTTGCAGGATTGTTTGAGAGCGAGCACGTGTCCCATGCTGGCGCGGGAGTGTTGCCTTCACAAAACATTCTTGACCTCATTAAGGGCAGCGTTATTTTCGCCAAAACTGAGATCGCGAAGAGGCAGATTCAACCGGCGAGTCTCGATCTCAGATTGGGCAATCGTGCGTACCAGATTCAGACGAGCTTCCTGCCGGGAAGCAAATCAACGGTACTGGACAAGATCAAGGATTTAACATTGAACGAGCTCGATCTCACCAACCCAAAAGTTTTGGAGAAAGGCCGGGTGTTTATCGTACCGCTCATGGAACGGTTGAGCTTGCCGAAACTTATCTCCGGCAAGGCGAATCCCAAGAGTACGACTGGCCGTCTGGATGTTTTTACGAGGCTCATTACTGATTTTGGATCGGAATATGAAAACGTCCCGCCGGGCTATCATGGGCCGTTGTATGTTGAAATTGTCCCGCTTCACTTTAGCGTCATCGTGAAAGAGGGGAGTCAATTGAATCAGTTGCGCTTCATATCAAAATCAGCCGAGATGTCTGATTCTAAAATCACGCGGTTAGATAAAGAAGCCACGTTGGTCTACTTCGATGACGGTCGGCCCGGAAAGGCGGAGATTTCAAAGGGACTCTGGGTCTCAGTTGATCTGCAAGGGACGAAAGAGATGCCCATCATTGGGTACAAGGCAAAAAGATATCCAGAGCCAATTGATCTCGATAAAGTTAGCTATTACGACCCGTTGGAATATTGGGAACCAGTGACGGGCGGCAAATCGAAAAGTATTATTCTGTATCCTGATGACTTCCACATCTTGGTTTCAAAAGAAAAGGTTCGTGTCCCTCCTGAATATGCGGCGGCGATGATCGCGTATGATCCGGCGTTTGGCGAATTTCGGGTCCACTATGCTGGTTTCTTTGATCCAGGCTTCGGCTACGGGCACAGCGAGGTCAAAGGGACACGAGCCGTTTTGGAGGTTCGTTCGCACGAAGTTCCCTTTCTCCTTGAGGATGGACAGGTGGTTGGCCGGTTGATTTACGAAAAATTGCTTCGGACTCCCAGCATCGTCTATGGACCATCCATCGGCTCTTCCTATCAAAATCAGGGCGTGTCCTTGAGCAAGCAATTCAAGCGCGGTTAAATGCCGCTCCCCATTGATTACGCGGAGCGCGTCTATGCAGGCGTGCTGGGCAAGATTATCGGCGTCTATCTGGGCCGGCCCTTCGAGGGCTGGACATACCAGGACATCATGGCCCGGTTGGGCGAGATCACGTATTACGTCCACGAGAAGCGTCAATGCCCTCTGATCGTGACCGATGACGACATCTCCGGCACGTTCACCTTTCTGCGTGCCCTGCCTGACTACGGGAACCGCCTTGACCTGACGCCTGCGCAGATCGGTCAGACCTGGCTCAATTACCTCATTGAAGAACGGACCGTGCTGTGGTGGGGGGGCATGGGGAATTCCACCGAGCACACCGCCTTCCTCCGCCTCAAGCGGGGGATTCCAGCGCCGCGCAGCGGATCCATTGAGCTCAACGGCAAAGTCGTGGCCGAGCAGATCGGAGCGCAGATCTTCATCGACGGCTGGGCGATGGTCGCGGCGGGCGATCCTGAGCTGGCGGCCGATCTGGCCAAAAGGGCGGCAAGCGTCAGTCACGATGGCGAGGCAGTCTATGGCGCCCAGGTTGTAGCCGCCATCGAGGCGCAGGCCTTCGTGGAGCCAAACATATCCAACCTGCTCGATGCTGGCGTTTCCAGGATTCCCAAGGACTCCGTCATCGCCCGCATGATCGGCAACATCCGGGGCTGGCATGCGCAGGAGAAGGACTGGCGCAAGACCAGGGAACGCATCGAGGCCAGTTACGGTTACGACAAATACGGCGGCAACTGCCACATGGTGCCCAATCACGCGTTGATCATTCTGGCCCTGCTCTACGGCGAGGGCGATTTCCAGAAATCTTTGATGATGGTCAACACGAGCGGCTGGGACACCGACTGCAATTCAGGAAATGTGGGATGCATCCTGGGCATCAGGGGCGGGCTGGCGGGTATCGAGGCTGGCCCTGACTGGCGTGGTCCGGTTGCAGACCGGCTCTATCTCCCCACGGCGGATGGCGGGCGGGCGGTCAGCGACGCTGTGACCGAGGCGTATCACATTGTCAACATCGGCCGCGCCTTGGCCGGCGAGGCGCCGGAAACTCCGAAGGGCGGGGCCCGATATCACTTTGAGTTGCCCGGCGCGGTGCAGGGGTTCCGGCTGGAGGAAATGGCTGATTCCACCGGAACGACAGTGGTGGAAAACGTAGCCGGGCACAGCCGGCAGAGCCTGCGCTCCC
>CAZPLZ010000104.1:0-12187 GCA_964587525.1 uncultured bacterium
TGCCCATGACGCAGACTCCGGGCGAAATCTTTCTGAGCTATCCTATCTAATTTCACTCTCCCCCCTCACCCTACCCTCTCCCCCCTCCGGGGGGAGAGGGGATCTTGAGGCCCTTCTTCATGGGTCTAAAGGGGTGGAGAGGTGGATTGGGTCCGGAGCTGTTCAAGCTGTGAAAGAGCCGCTTTGATCTCAGCGCTCTTGGGATCCAGCACGGCCGCGCGGGTGAGGGCACGGCGGGCCTCGTCCAGATGCTTCCCTGCGGCCTGGGCGCGGCCCAGTGCCAGATAGAAGGAAGGTTCGTTGACCGCCGCCCGCGCCGCCGCATCCAGATGGCGGATGCCGCTTTCCACATCCCCGAACGGGGTGACCGACAGCGTGCCCAGCTTGTAGGCCGCCAGGTGATTTTTCGGGTTGCGCGCGAGAGCTGTGGCGTACAGCTCGCGGGCCCGGGCGTACTGCTTCTTCCCGAGCGCCTGCTCGGGGTCATTCAATTCCTTCAGCATGATTCTCAGGCGTCCCTGCCGGGAGGGTTCGTGCCGCTCGTTCAGTGCAGTGGCTTGCGTGTACCACGTGAGCGCCTCATCGAATCTCCCCTCCTGCTCGGCGAGGTGGCCGAGGCCGTACACCAGGTCCTCATTCATGAAGCCCAGCCGCAGCGCCTTCTTCAGCAGGCGTTCCGCTCTGGGCTTCATGGTGGGATCGGTGTTGGAGAGATTGAAGCACATGGCGCCGTAGTCGTACGCGTACTGCGCGTTAGAGAAGTCCAGGTCCAGCGCCCGCTCGTACTTGGCGGCGGCTTTTTTTGTGTCAAGGGGGATTCTTTGCTGCTGCGGGTTGGGATTCGCCCGTTTGTATTCCAGCGTGCCAAGGATCAGGTGCCTGACGAAGATGAGGGTGACCAGGAAGGTCCCTCCGCTGGCCACCAGCAGCGCTCGTTTCAGGCCCTCCGGCGCCCAGGACCCTTCGACTCGGCCGGCCAAAGCGCCGGCCTCGCTCAGGGCAGGTGAGGTTGCCCTTGGCACGGACGGGCCTTCGGGGACAGCCGGGATCATGTACGAGGCCAGCAGCCCGGCCATGATCCAAAAGGTGGCGGCGGAAGACACGATGTGGAAAGGAAAGTTTGGCAACGCGTAAATCAGAATGACCAGCACCCCGCCCATCAGCCCGCAGACATTGGCTCGCTCCCGCGCCGGAATGGTCTCCAAGCGTTTGAGGTAGCGGAGCGCCCCGTACAGGATCGTGGCCATCAACCAGAGGAACAGGCCGGTCCCCAGGACGCCGGTTTCCGCCACCATCTGGAAAAGGTCGTTGTGCGTCCGGTTTTCCTGGGTGAAGCTGGAGCCCAGCGCCTCGAAGGGGAGGTCGTGTTGCAGGCGGACCTCCTGCTGGATGCGCGGATACCAGGATTTATAGGCGTTGAGCCCGATGCCGATCAAGGGGGAGCGCTCCCACATCTCCGCCGCCATGCGGTACTTGAACAGGCGCTCTTCGATGGCGTGGCTCTTGCGCCCCGAGGCATGGAGCAGCCACGTCAGAAGGCAGAGCAGAACGGCGCCGGCGGCCAGGGTCGAAGCGGCCAGGCGGATGGCTTTGGGCTGGGTCAGCCGGCCACTGACAAACCCTAACAGTGCGATGAAGAGTGGAGCGAGCACGATCAGGCTGAAAAACGCACCCCAGACCGCGGTGAGGAAGAGCGTGAAGAGCAGGAGCGCTGTCATGATGGCCCCGGCTGTACGTCGCGCAGGATCCAGGACGGTCACGGCCACGGCGATGGGGATGAACTGGAGCAGGTAGGGTGCGAAAAAGTCCGGGTTGCCGTAAATGCTCAAGATCCGCGGGAGGACCAGGACCAGCCCGTCGCCCTCCATTTGCAGTTGGCCCTTGGTGACGGAGGCGAGAAAGGTCAGCACGTCGGCTGACCAGCCCCGGATGTAGATGTTGTACGGCTGGCGGGGGTCCCAGGGACGTAAGGGGTCGAGGTGGTAAAACTGCAGGACGGCCAGGGTGCAGGCGATCAGGGCCATGATCGCCAAGCCGCGCAAGACGGCCTGCCGCACGGTGCTGGATCCTAAGGACAGCGTAAACGCAGCGCCAAGGAGGCCGACGGTGGCCAGGCTGGCGATCACTTGTGAATCGGTCCAGAGCTTGAATTTTTCGATGCCGAATAACCCGTGGGAGTGGCCGAACCCCAGGATCACCCCGAGAATCAAAAGCACCCCCGGAATGGTGAAGCGCAGCGTCCGCGAGGACATGCCGACTGGTTGCGTTGCGGCGGAGGCCAGCGTCAGCAGGAGCAAAAGATAGACCCCGATTTTCAGGAACTCCTTCAAGCTTTCGGCCACGTTGACGGTCACGAAGGAGGACAGGAAGACCGCAAGCGCCCAGCCGAGGCAGGGGAGCGCCAGGGTCACCGGCAGCTTCAATCGGGTGGTGGCCAGGAAGACCGTGAGCAAGGAGCCGGCCGCCAGGATCAGGCTGGCGCGGACAATGTCGTCGTTGTCCCGGGCCATGCGGAAGAACATGCCTCCCATGCCGGCCAGGAACAGAAAGGCGTTGAACAGCAGAAATCTATATTCGCTTAAGGAACGAGGCACGGCGGGGGAGACAGGAGCCTGTTGCCGGGGAGGTTTCATTCGACCTTATCTGCCCCCCCCTGCCGAGGCGGGTCTGCGAGCCTAAGCAGCCTTACGGAACGAGCGCGACTTGAGGTGGTTGGGCGGAGAAGGTCAGATTGCCCTCGGTGTCCACATCCATGTGGATCTGACTGCCTTCGGCGATCGCGCCTTTGAGCAGTTCTTCGGCCAGGGCGTCTTCCACGTGCTTCTGGATGGCGCGCCGCAACGGCCGGGCCCCGTATGACGCGCTGTAACCTTTCTCGATGATGAATTCCTTGGCCGCTTCGGTCAGCTCGATTCCGATTTTCCTCTCCTTCAAGCCCTCGCTGACCTCGCGAAGCATGATCTCCACGATCGCGCGGATCTCGGTCTTGTTCAGCAGGCGGAAGACAACCGTTTCATCCACCCGGTTCAGGAACTCCGGATTGAACAGGTGCTTGAGCTCGTCGAGCAGCTTGCTCTTCACAGCCTCGTAGCCGGCCTCGTCCGTGTCCTTGTGGAAGCCCAAGCTCCCTTTCTCCATGTCGCGGGTTCCGATATTGGATGTCATGATCAGCACGGTGTTCTTGAAGTCCACGGTCCGCCCGTGGGAGTCGGTCAGCCGCCCGTCCTCCATGATCTGGAGCAGGAGGTTGAACACGTCCGGGTGGCCCTTTTCGATCTCATCGAACAAGACCACGGAGTAGGGCCGCCGCCGCACCTTTTCGGAGAGCTGCCCGCCCTCCTCGTGCCCGACATACCCGGGAGGGGCGCCCACCAGGCGGGAGATGGCGAACTTTTCCATGTACTCGGACATGTCGATCCGGATGAGAGAGTCCTCGTGCTCGAACAGGAATTCAGCGAGCGCCCGCGCCATCTCGGTCTTCCCGACGCCGGTTGGGCCCAGGAAGATGAAGGAGCCGATGGGTTTTTTCATGTTCGTGACCCCCGCCCGGGCGCGCCGGATCGCACGGGACACTGCGGAGATCGCCTCGTTCTGCCCCACGACGCGTTTGTGCAGCTCCTCCTCCATGCGCAAGAGTTTTTCCGATTCCTTTTCCTCAAGCTTGAAGACCGGGATGCCCGTCCATTTGGACACGATGTAGGCGATATCCTCCTCGGTCACCGAAACCTCAGTGGCGCGCTTGGTCTCTTCCCAGCTTTTCCGCTGGGCGGCGTAGGCGTCTCTCAGCTCGCGGATGACATCGCGCAGCTTCGCGGCCCGTTCGAACTCCTGCATGCGGATCGCCTGCTCTTTGTTCTTCGTGACTTCCTCGATCTGTTTCTCAATGTTCTTGAGCTCGGACGGCACGATCGTGGTGCGCAGCCGGGCGCGCGCCCCGGATTCGTCGATCAGGTCGATCGCCTTGTCCGGCAGGAAACGCCCGGAGATGTAGCGATCCGCCAGCAAGGCGGCCTGCCGCACCGCCTCATCGGTGTATTTGACCTTGTGGTGCTTCTCGTACCTGCTCTGCAATCCCTTTAAGATGGCGATGGTCATCTCGGTGTTGGGCGGGTCCACGATGATCTGCTGGAAGCGGCGTTCAATAGCACCATCCTTCTCGATGTATTTGCGGAACTCTTCCAGCGTGGTCGCGCCGATACACTGCAGCTCGCCGCGGGAGAGTGCGGGCTTGAGCATGTTGGAGGCGTCGATGGCGCCTTCCGCCGCTCCCGCGCCGACCAGGGTGTGGAGTTCGTCGATGAAGAGAATGATTTGGTGAGAGGCGTGCCGGATCTCGTTCATGATGGCCTTCAAGCGCTCCTCGAACTCGCCACGATACTTGGTGCCCGCCACAATCGCCCCGAGGTCAAGCGTGACCACGCGCTTGTTCAGGAGGGGCTCCGGCACATTGCTCGCCACGATATTCTGGGCCAGACCTTCCACGATCGCGGTCTTGCCCACCCCTGGCTCACCGATCAGCACGGGGTTGTTCTTCGTGCGGCGGGAGAGCACTTGGATGACGCGCTCGATTTCATTTTCGCGCCCGATCACCGGGTCGAGCTTGCCCTCGCGTGCGAGCTGAGTGAGGTCGCGTCCGAATGTATCCAGGGCGGTGGTCTTGGTTTTGGTGGCGCCCGTGGAGTAGTGCGTCACGGTACCACCCAAAAGGCCGATCGTCACCTCCCGCGCCCGGGTGAGGGTGACGCCGAACGAGGACAGGACCCGCGCCGCGATGCCCTCGCCCTCCCGGATCAGCCCGAGGAGGACGTGCTCAGTGTCGATGTAGTTGTGCCCAAGATTCTGCGCCTCTTCCTGCGCCATCTCCAGTACCTTCTTGGCGGTCATGGAAAATTCAACTTTCCCGAGGGTGAGGGTTCCGCCGGTGGTCGCGACGAGCTTCTCAACTTCCTGGCGCAGCTTGGCGAGATCCACATTGAGATTTTCCAGGGCAGCCACAGCCACCCCGTTACCTTCCCGGACGATGCCAAGGAGGATGTGTTCGGTGCCGATGTAATCGTGGTCAAGCCGGATCGCTTCTTCCCGGGCATACGCGATCGCTTTCCTAGCGCGCTCAGCGAACCGGTCATACATGGTACAAGCTCCTGTCAGTCAAAGCATAGCAGATCAAGGCTTTTTTTTCCAGATTCAGCGGGTGGTTACGGCACCACTGCTGGCGACGAACAAAACACCGAGGATAATCACCCCTAACCCCGCCCAGCGCATGCGGGAGACTCGCTCTTTGAGCAGCCACTGCGAGGCGAGCACGCCGCCGGCATACGCGAGCGCGGCGAACGGGTAGGCGAACGAGAGGTCCGCCATGGTCAGGGCTCGGACCCACAGCACGGTGCCAGCGGCATAGAGCATTGCGCCGGCCCAGATCAGCGGCTGCAGGATGGCCCGCCAAGCGGTGGCGAGAGCAAGCAGGGCGTTGCCCGTTTTCCCGACGCCCAGCTTCAAGCACACTTGAGCGGTGATGGAGATCAGATCACACAGGATCAACAGCAGAATAAGATTCATGGCCTCGGCATTGAACTCTCTCTCCCCCCACTGGGGGAAGAGGGGGTTGACGTTCCACTGGCGGCAATCGCCAGCACCCCCACCACGACGAGGGAGATCCCAGCGATGCGGTTGAAGGCGATCTGTTCGCCGAAGACAAGCCAAGCGTACAGCGTGGTAAACACGAAATTCAGGCTGAGCATTGGGAAGGCGAACGAGAGTTCAACCCGCGCCAGGGCCATGATCCACGTGACGGCGCTGGCCATGAAGAAGACCAGACCAAACCAGACGGATTGGCTCTTCACCATCGCGTGCAGGAACTCGAAACCAAACGGCAGGTCTTGGAGAGTCAGCGCCCCCTGTTTGTAAAAGATCTGCCCCAGCACGGCGCCGGCGCACGAAGCGAGGATCAGCGGCATCGCGCGAACCGGGTGGTAGGCGATGGTGGCCTTGAACCGGCGCTTCAACGACATGAGTGCGCCAAACATTTGGGGGGCATGCCGGAGGAGCCGGATCGTCGTCTGTGCCTTGTTGCTCCACACGATCGGAAATTCTTTCACCGTGAGCGTGAACCGCTTCGCCAGCAGGAGCAGCTCCACATCAAAGGCGAAGCCGTTCACCCGGCTTGAGCGCGCCAGGAGTCTGGCTGCGCGCGCCGTGAAGGCTTTGAACCCGCACTGGGTGTCGGCGTACGGGAGTCCGAGCAGAATCTTCGCTGCCAAGTTGAAGGCCCGGCCAGCCAGCCGGCGGGGGAGCGGCTGCGGAGATGGGAGATGGGAGCCAGGCAGGTTGCGGGATCCGATGGCGACGTCGTAACCGCGCTGAAGCCACCGGACAGCTTTTGGAATCTGGCCGGGAGCGGTCGAGAGGTCGCAGTCCGTGAAGACAATCAACTGACCGCGCGCCGCGTGAAGTCCCTCGCGTACGGCGGCACCCTTCCCGCGGTGGCGGGGCAGGCGGATGACACGCAGACCGCTGATACGTTTGCGCAATTGGCGCAACAGCTTCAGGGTGGCGTCCCGTGAGCCGTCATCCACCACGAGCAATTCCCACGTGACCCGGCTCACGCGCAGAAACTCCGCCAGCCGAGGGATCGAGGATTCCAGATTGGCCTGCTCGTTATAAACCGGAACGATGACCGAGAGCCGGGGAAAAGTCATTGTCTCGGCGGGGATTGAAGAGCCGCCATAGTGCCCAGATACTCGTTGAGGGCGTCGTTCCAGTGCGGGAGGCTGATGCCCGTTTTTTCGGTGAAGGCGCGTGAGTCCAGCACGCTGTAGGCCGGACGGCGCGCCACCGGGATCGCGGAGGGCTTGTGCTTCACCGTGGCAGACTCGATGGGGTGCACCGGAACCTTGTTGAACCCGGCCCTCTCCAGCGCGGCCTTGGCCAGTTCAAACCGGGAGCACGATCCTGAATTCGCAACGTGATAGAGGCCATGCGCACCACATTCCACGAGGGCGAGGATGCCTCGGGCGAGGTCGAGGGTGTACGTGGGTGAACCGGTCTGATCGCACACCACGTCGAGTTGCCGCTCAAGCCGCGCTCGTTCAAGCACTTTGGTGATGAAATTCTGCCCCCCAGGACCAAATGTCCAGGAGGTCCTGATGATGAGGTGTTTGGACGCGACCTTGGCGACATGGCGCTCGCCTCCCAGTTTGGTGGCGCCGTAGACGGAGGCCGGGTTGGGGGAGTCCGATTCCCGGTAAGGCCGGGTCGTTTCTCCATCGAAGACGAAATCGGTACTGATGTGGCAAAGCAGGATGTTGGCGTCCTGACAGGCGAGTGCCACATTCCTGGCCCCCTCATCGTTCACGACGGAGGCTAGCATGGGGTCGCGCTCACACCCGTCCACATCGGTGTAGGCGGCGCAGTTGAAGACGACCTGGGCTTCGTATTTGCGGATCGCGTTGTCCACGTTCTTCCGGTCGGTGATATCGGCTTCAGCGTGGGAAAGCGAAACGAACTGTCGAACTGAGAAATCCTTGATGACGTGGCTGATGGCTTGTCCGAGCATGCCCGAAGCGCCCAGGACCAGGATCGAACGGAACAACCTCTACCCTTCAGGCCTTGGTGGGGTGGAGTCGGTGAGCATACTGGGCGCGGAAGTACGCGCTGGAACGCTTGCGCAATGGGCGCCACCAGGAAGCGTGGTCGCGATACCAGTCCACCGTGTGATTCAGACCGTTCTCGAACGCCACGCGGGGACGCCAACCCATCGTGCGCAACTTGTCGTCCCGGACGGCATACCGGTGGTCATGTGCCGGACGGTCAGCCACAAACCGGATGAGTGACCCTGGTTTGCCGAGGCGGCGCAGGATACACCGTACCACGGCGATGTTCCGGCGCCACACCCCGCTGCCGATGTTGTAGATCTGGCCGGTCTTCCCCCGGCGGGTGAGCAGGAGCAGCGCCCGGCAGGCGTCTGAGATGTAGAGCCACTCCCGCTGCTGCTGGCCGTCACCGTAGACTGGCAGCGGCAGATCTTGAAGGGCGTTGGTGGCAAAGAGTGGAATGGCTTTTTCCGGAAACTGCCGGGGTCCATAGATATTGCACGCGCGGGGAACGATCACGGGCAGGCTGAAGCTTTTGGCGTACGACAAGGCCAGCAGGTCCCCTCCGGCCTTGGCGGCGGAATAGGGACTGCTCGGGTTGAGGGGCGCGCCTTCGCCGGCGGAGCCGGAGAGCACGGGACCATACACTTCATCGGTTGACATCAACACCAAGCGCTTCACCCTGCCCAGGGTGCGGGCCGCCTCCACCAGGGTGAAGGTCCCCATGACACCAGTTTTCAAAAAACGTCCCGCCTCGAGCAGGGAGCGGTCCACATGTGTTTCCGCAGCGAAGTTCACGAGCAGGTCGGTCTCCTTGAGCAGTGTGCGTATGAGCTTGGTGTTGGTGATGTCCCCTTTAATGAATCTAAACCTGGGCCGCCGGCGCAGGCCGTCCAGGTTGGCCTGCACCCCCGCAAAGGTGAGGTTGTCCAGCACCGTGACGCGGGCTTGGGGATAGGTTCTGCATGCGGCTTCCGTGAAATGGCTGCCGATGAACCCCGCCCCCCCGCAGATCAAGATTCGCACGTGACAATTCTCCGTTCGGCCCCGGTCACCCGCGCCACTTTTTCCGCATCCTGCTAGCCATCCTTTCGTGACCAGTCATACGGGACCTTTTTGGTGTGCGCAGGCAGGCGGTGTTCGTCGGGATGTTGGTAGTCGTACATCTCGGTGGGGAGATTGATGAGGTACGCGGGCTCGCCTCCGATCGCTTTGAAGCCGTGCATCACCAGCGGCGGGATCACGATGAGGAGCGGGTTGAGGTCGCCGGCGAAGAACTCGTTGATCTGCCGGAAGGTCGGCGAGGAGCGCCGGCTGTCGTACAGGACGATCTTGGCCATGCCTTTGACCACGCAGAAGTGGTCGGTCTGCTTTTTGTGATAGTGCCAGGCCTTCACGACGCCGGGGTGGGCCACCGTCAGGTAGGCCTGGCCGAATTTTTGAAAGAGCGGATCATCGGCGCGGAGGATCTCCATGAGGTGCCCGCGCTCGTCCGGGATCACTGTAAGCGGTTTGGCCTGCGCTCCCTGGATCAGTTTCATATTCTAGACCGTCTTGTTCGCCCCATACTCAGCCACCATGCGGTTGACTCGTAAATAAGCCTCGATCGATTCACCGGCGTCGCCCCACCAGCCTTCCAGCACATCGAAGGTCATCCGGCCCGCGCGCACGTAGGCGTTGTTCACATCGGTGATTTCCAGCTCGCCCCGGGCGGAGGGCTTGAGTTTCCTCGTGATCTCGAACACCCGCGCATCGTACATGTAAATACCGATCACGGCGTAGGGGCTTTTGGGGCGCTTGGGTTTTTCCTGGATGGACACAATCCTGCTATTACGCAGCGCCGGGCAACCGTAGTGCTCGGGATCAGGAACTTCTTTGAGCAGGATCTTGGCACCTTTCGACTGCTTCCGGAAGTCCGTGACGGCGCGGCGGATGGTGCCCCCCACGATGTTGTCGCCCAGGATGACGACCAGTTTGTCGTCGCCCACGAAGTGCTCGGCCAGTTTCAGCGCGTCTGCGATCCCGCCCTCACCCTCCTGGTAGGCGAACTCGATGCTCTCAAGCCCAAACTCCTGGCCGTTGCGGATCAGCCGGAGGAACTCGCCAGCGTAGGGACCACCGGTCACGATGATGATGTCCTTGATGCCTGCGTTGACGAGCGTCTGGATCGGGTAGTAAATCATGGGCTTGTCATACACCGGCAGGAGGTGCTTGTTCGTGATGCGCGTTAAGGGGTGCATCCGGGTTCCAAGACCGCCCGCGAGGATAATACCTTTCATGTCATATTGACCTCCCGACGCCCCGGTACGTGAAGCCCAGTTTTCGCACGAGCTTGAGGTCGCACACGTTGCGCCCATCCACGATGTTGGGGCGCTTGAGCAGGCGTTTTACCCGCGCCAGGTCCGCTTCCTTAAACTCGTTCCATTCGGTTAAGATCAGCAACCCGTCGGCGTCGCGCACGGCCTCATAGGGGTCACGGGTGTATGTCACGGCGGGCAGGAGGGGCCTGGCTTTCTCCATCGCGGCTGGGTCGTAGGCGCGAATCCGTGCGCCGGAAGCCTTCAGGGACTGGATCACGTCCACCGACACGGCCTCGCGCATGTCGTCCGTGTTGGCCTTGAACGCGAGCCCCCAGATCGCGATGGTCTTGCCTTCCAGCGGCCCGACCACCTCCTTGAGTTTGTCCACCATGCGTTTCTTCTGCTCAGCGTTCACCTCCACGGTGGCTTTGAGCAGTTTCATCTCCATCCCTTCCCGCCCGGCGACGTGGATGAGCGCCAGGGTATCTTTGGGGAAACAGGAGCCGCCGAACCCTGCACCGGCGTTCAGGAATGAAGCCCCGATGCGCGTGTCTGACCCCATACCGTTGGCCACCTCGATCACGTCGGCGCCCACTTTATCGCACAGGGCGGCCACCTCATTGATAAACGAGATTTTGCTGGCGAGAAAAGCGTTCGATGCGTACTTGATCATCTCTGCGCTGCGCACGTCCGTGATCATAATGGGCGCGTTCAGCGGACGGAACAACTGGACCACCGTGTCAGCGGCCTTAGGATCGGCGGCGCCGATGACGATCCGGTCCGGGTTCATGAAGTCATGCACGGCGCTGCCTTCCCGCAGAAACTCGGGGTTGGATACCACCGCGAATTTGTGGTGTGCCCCTTTTTGCTCCCGAATGATGGAGGCGACGAGATCGCCCATCCCCACCGGAACGGTGCTCTTGTTCACGATGACCTTGTACCCGTTCAGGTGCTTGCCAATCTCGCGGGCGACCGCCTCCACCTGAGACAGATCAGCCTCGCCGTTCTGTTTGGCCGGCGTGCCGACCGCGATGAAGATCACCGCGCTGTTCTTGACGGATCTGCCGGTGTCGGTGGTGAAGGTGAGCCGGCCCCCTTTGCGGTTGCGGGCGATCAGCTCATCCAGGCCAGGCTCGAAGATGGGGAGCTTGCCTTTCTTCACTTGGGTCACTTTCGCAGTGTCGATGTCTGCACAGACCACGGTGTGCCCCAGATCGGCGAAGCATGCGCTCGTCACCAGACCGACGTACCCGGCACCCACCACGCAGAGTTTCACTTTTTCAGCATCCCGCTAGCGCGGGGTCTTGGCCGGCGGGGTCAGCGCGGTATGCACCCACCGCTGGGTTTGGTGAAGGAGACCTTTGGCGAACAGGTGAATTCCATGCCCGCCTTCCTCGACCTGGGTAAATTCTTTGGGCTTCTTCAACAGCTTGAACAGGGTTGTGGCCGACGTGAAGGAGTACGCATCGTCTTTGGCGGCGGCGAGGAGCACGTGGACTCCTTGAGGGATGTTCTTCGCCGCCTGTTCGGTCTTAAGGCCCTGGTAGTCCAGGCCAGGTGAAATCGCGACCACGCACCTCACCGCAGCCGCCCACGGCTGTGACGCGGCGAGCAGGGCCAGGTTGGCGCCGAGGGAAGATCCCACCAGCGCGATCCGCCCCCCGTCCACCTCGCGTTTGATGGCCAGGAAACTGATCGCATTCCGGATGTCTTGCAGCATCATTTGATAATCTTCGGGGGTAAGATCGTTGACTTGCGTGGGCGGATTGCCCTTCATGCTAGGGTTTTCCCCGTGCCCACGAAGATCGAGGGCCAAGACTGCCATACCGCGGTTGGCCATGATGAGGGTCAGGGGATAGAAGAGATTGCGGTTCGTGCCCAGCTCGTGCAGAAAGATCACACCGGGCAACCCGCCAGAAGGTGGCCCGGGACGTCCTCGCTGTTCGCGAGTCAGGTAATCGGCGGCCATCCGGTAGTCATCATCGCAGGCGATCGTGACGATCTCGTGAGCGAAGCCGCGCGGGGGTAGACGAAGCTGGCTTGGTGGCGCCGCAGCGGTGGGTTCCGCTGGCGCAGTTTGAGTGTCAGCGCCGGCGCTGGCCTTCTGTGCATCCGGCGCGGTGTGTGTCCGCGCGCAGGAGCCGAGGAAAACCACCGCCAGCAAAAGCCCTGTCCATCGGAGCGAAGGGGCAGACTTCAAGGGCCGTGTGCCGGCCGTTTCGGAGTCGCTTCGCCCATCCGCGCCGTCAGTGGTCGCCGAGGGCGCGATGGCACTGGGGGATGATGCGCACCTGTTCA
>CAZPLZ010000105.1:0-12055 GCA_964587525.1 uncultured bacterium
ACGGTCTCTCTACATGGCGGTTGGGGCACAACTTCAGGAGCACCCCGAGCTCGGGCGGCCATATGTCGTGGGCGACATCAAGGCCTATTACTGGCCGCGCAATCCTCTCCTTGACTCACAGTACATGCTGCCGTATCTGGTCCGATGGGCACGGGACGCACGCAACGAGCAGGGTCTGCTGGCCAAATTCCGGCAGCGCGGCATCGGCTGCCTGGTGCACCGGGCGGAAGGCTCGTTCACCTTTCAGGAGATCGTGAACGGCTATCCCTGGACCACTCGCGCGCTGTCCGTGTTGCAGCGATTCATGGTCCGCCACCTCGTCCGCGTCAGCTCGATGGAGCGCCCCCGCGAGAACACCTTCTACTATGTCTATCGAGTGGACCGGAACCCTCAGCCGCCGCCAGCGGTATCTTCCCTGCACTGGCTCTTCATCCCCTACACCGAGCGATTACACTGGTATGCCGATCTAAGACTAGAGCAAGGCCGGCTGCATGACGCCGCTGCCCGGTATCAGGACCTGGCCCGCCGCTTCCCCGCCTTCGCCATCCCACCGTTGCGGCTGGCGGAGATAGCCCGCCTCTCCGGCGACACCGCCGCCCAGCGTCAGCATGAGCGGAAGGCGTCCAGACTACTGGGTTTAAGATGAAGGTGACATGAAACTGCATCTCAGGCTCGCCCTGCCTCTATTGGTGACGGCTGTCATCGTGACGGCGGCTGTGACCATCGGCATGATTGTCCTGGTGCGCGGGACGGTTTCCGCTGTACTCAGGCAGTCCGGCCGCCAGATGGCGCGCATCACGGAGAACGCCCTCAACGCCCGTGCTCAAAACTTGAACGAGATTGCCATGGTGTTTGGGGTGCTGCGGGGTGACATCCAAACGCGTGACCGCGCATGGAAACACGTTCCCCTCGATGCCGCGGCGATCATTAATCGAAAAACTGGCCAGGTGATATCCGCGATGGGAGCCTCGATCAATCCAAAGGATCTTAAGGGCCTCCTTGACACACAACTCCCTGGCCCACCAATCCTGAGAATTCGTGAGGGCCTTCTCATCGCCGGGGTATCGCCAGATGAAAAACAGCAAAACCTGGTCGTCGTAGGCCAACGACTGGGCCCGGAGTTTGTCAAAGAGCTTAAGGGGCTGCTTCAGACTAATATCGAAGTCAAGGCAGACGGACGCCCCATAGCTTCCACCCTGACGGGGGACTTCCCATCGGGAACTTTTTATCCAGTCAACCGTGCATTCTCCACGCCGGGCGGGGCTGACATTGAGGTGACGATGCACATGCCTGCACGGGAGGTCTACCAGACCCGGCGAATGGCGTTCTTCTTCACGATTGGCGGAGGCCTCACGCTTTTACTCATCGCCCTGTCGTTCTACGCCTATTCGCTCGTGCGGGTCACCCGGCCGATCCGCGATCTCATCGCAGCGACCGAACGCGTGGCGGCTGGCGATCTTGAAGCCAGCCTGGACCCTGGGGCGCCGGCGGAACTTGGCGCGCTCATGAGAGAATTTAACACGATGGCCCGGTCCCTCAAAGAGACGCAGGAAAAGCTCATCCACTCTGCCAAGCTGTCCTCGGTGGGCCAAATGGTGGCTGGAATTTCTCATGAACTCAACAACCCACTGCACGGACTGCTTGGCCATGCTGAACACCTGGCAACGAAATTCCCTCCCGGTGATCCAACCCGGGAGAAGCTCGACACTGTTGTCCGGGAAGCCCAGCGGATGAAACGGATTCTGGCTGACCTCAGAGGTTTTACACGCCCGAGCGGGCAGGATCGTGCGCGGATAGACCTGAACCAGGTTGTGCGCGAGGTGCTGGCTCTCAGCCGGCACGATGCAGAGAAGGCCGGCGTATCCTGCGAGTTAGCCCTTCATGAAGGTGACGCCGTGGTCATGGCCTCTCCCGATCAGATCCGGCAGGTCCTGCTGAATTTGTACCTGAACGCACTTCAGGCGATGCCGCAAGGAGGGCGGCTGAAGGTAACCACCAGCCACCGGGAGCAGAATGGGCGCCAGATGTGCGTGGTGGCGGTCGAGGATACCGGAGCCGGAATCCCTCCCGACATTCAAAGCCGGGTGAAGGAGCCATTCTTCAGCACCAAGCCCGGCAGAATTGGATTGGGCCTGTCCATCTGCCAGGAAATTATTTCCCAGCATGACGGAACACTTCTGATCGACAGCAAGCCTGGCGAGGGCACCCGCGTGACGTTCAACCTGCCTGCGGCGGACTCACGATGACCCTTTCGTCGGCGCGCATTCTCGTGGCTGATGATGAACCCAGCATCACCTCGTATCTCAAGGATGTCCTGACCGAGGAGGGCTACCACGTCGTGACAGCTTCTGGCGGCGTTGAAGCCTGCGAGATTGCGGAACGCGAGCAAGTCCACCTCGCTCTGGTGGATCTCGTGATGCAGGATATATCCGGCCTGGAGGTTTTGAAAAGGATCAAAGAACATCTGCCGTCCACGAGGGTGATCATCATGACCGCTTACGGCACCGTTGAAACCGCTGTTGACGCCATGAAGCAAGGGGCGCTGGACTATCTGATCAAGCCGTTCTCCAATGACGAGCTAAAGCTGCAACTCCGGAGGGCCTTAAGCGAAGTGGCGCTGACGCGAGAAAACCGCGTCCTGAAGCGGGAGGTCAAGCGCCATGCGCCCGGGGAGGACATGATTGGGAAATCCCAAGCCATCCGCGAAGTTAAGGATCTAATTCAGAAAGTCGCCGACGGCAACACCACAGTCCTGGTCCTGGGCGAAACGGGAACAGGCAAAGAACTGGTCGTGCGTGCTCTTCATCGCCAAAGCTCACGGCGCATGGGACCATTTCTGGCGGTCAATTGCAGCGCGCTGCCAGAAGCGTTGCTTGAGCGTGAGCTGTTTGGCCATGAACGGGGCGCATTCACTGGTGCCGATTCGATGCAGCCAGGGCTGCTGGAGGCGGCGGACGACGGTACGCTCTTCCTAGATGAAATAGCCGAAATGCCGCAATCCCTCCAGGTGAAACTCCTGCGAGTTCTTGAAGGCCATGAATTCCTGCGTGTGGGTGGCACCAAGCCGATCAAAAGCCGGGTCCGGTTCATCGCGGCGAGCAATCAAGATCTTGCCAAGGCTGTTTCCGATCATCGCTTCCGGGAGGATCTGTACTTTCGCCTCAATGTGGTTTCTATCCAACTGCCACTCCTTCGCGAGCACAGTGAAGACATCCTGCCCCTGACAGACCACTTTCTAAACGTCTTCACTACTGAGAAAGCAAAGCGGATCGATGGATTTTCCGATGACGCTAAGCAACAACTGCTTCAATACCCCTGGCCTGGCAACGTGCGAGAACTCAAAAACGTGATCGAACGCGCGGTCATTTTGTGCCAGGGAAACCAACTGGGGACAGCCGATCTAAAATTAGAATCCCCGCTCACGGGGTCAGAAAAATCTCTCAATGCCTGGATGTCCCTGAAATACCAAGAAGCTAAAAAAGCCTTTGAGCGGGCCTACCTGGCGAACGCACTTAAATCTTGTGGAGGAAACATATCGCAAGCCGCCAACCTTATTGGTCTGTACCGACAGAACCTGCAGGACAAACTGAAAAGTTTAGGAATTAAGTTACCCAAATAACCGCAGTAAAAATACACCATGCCTGCAGCAATAATGCTGCGGCACGAAGTCATAAGTGTTGGAAAACCGCACTTTCAAACACGGCATGTACCATGCATCCACGAGAGATAGGTTGCAACCAGTATGAGAAATAACTTCTTTCGGTTCGCGGACTCGCTGCGCAGACATAAAATCATCTACGGCAGCTTGCTTCTGTCGTTCATAGTTTTTTCCGCTTCTGCCCGATCCGCCTGCCCGCCGTCGCTTTCCTGGTCGCAGCCTTATAACGGTCAGAACAGCATGGATGACGTAGCCTACGCTGTGGCCACTGATCTAAATGGAAATGTGATTGTAGCAGGGTCCGAGGTGACGGACCCTAACCCCACTAACCGTTGGTTGGTGAAAAAGTTTAACGCTAGCGGGACTCTCCTGTGGAGCAGGGGTTACACTTGGACTGGAAACGCCTCCGACTATGCTCGCGCGGTAGCGGTAGATTCAAGCGGGAACATAGTTGTAGCGGGGTATTTATGGGACGCGCCAAACCCAGGTGCGTATTTTTGGCTTGTTGGGATGTACGACAAGGATGGTAACGGCCTATGGAATGACGCCCCGACACCGCCCACCCCAATCGGCTCGGGCGACATTTCCCGTGCCTACGGTGTAGCAGTAGATGGAAGTGGAAACACAGTCGCAGTGGGCACAGAGCTGAGAGGCGGCGGCACCGACTGGCGAATAAGAAAGTACGATAGTGCCGGAGTCGCCCTGTGGACCCAAACCTACAACGGACCCGGAAACCTTGAGGACACCGCGTATGGCGTCGCCATCGATTCAAATGGGAATGCCATCGTCGTTGGAAACCAATGTAATGGCGGCCTTAACTATGACTGGGTCATTCAGAAATACAATCCTAACGGCGGTTTGATCTGGCAACAAACGTATGACGGGCCGGCCAACGGGTGGGACGAAGCATACGCGGTGGCTGTGGACAAGAGCGACAACATCGTGGTTGTCGGTAAAGAGTGGACAGGAAATGTTTCTGGAGAGAGATATAACTGGGTCATCCGCAAGTACGACAGTGTTGGAAAGCTGATCTGGAGCGACACGGACAACGGCGCCTTGAACATGGATGATAAGGCCTACGCCGTGGCAATTGATGGCTGCGGGAACATCGTTGTAGGCGGGTATCACGACGGCGACGCCACACAGACCCAACCACCCTATGACGCCGGCTACTGGCATATCCACCAGTACGACCCTGACGGTAACCTGCTCTGCAGCTTCGCATACAACGGGCCAGGGAACGGGCCGGAAGGCGCGTACGGCACGGCCATCGACGGGAATGGAGATTTCATTCTGGCCGGATTCGAATCCCGCGACGACCTCGGTCAGGGCATAAACTGGCTGGTGCGGAAATATGTCGGCCTGGGCTGTTCTGTGCCACCACCGCTACCTCCGCTACCACCGCCACAGCAACTGCCACGCGAGCTGATTGAGTCAGGCAAAGTGAAGATCGTCGGGGGCATTCGGGGCTATATCAATCCCAAACGAGGTGAGCAGGCGACGATTCTAGTCCGACCTACTGGGGCAGGAGAGATCAGGGTAAGAATCTACGATGAGGAAGGCACTCTCGTGAAAGAAATCACAACATCCACGAGCGGTGGCCAGACCGAAGTGCTGCAGTGGAACGGAACAGATTCCACCGGCGCGCCTGTTACACCTGGTTTGTATCCAATTCTCATTCAGGGACCTGGCATCAATTATCGAGACACACTTGTGGTAATTCGCTAGGAAATACACGTAATGACATAAGGGTTTTTAAAGTTTGAGGGGGCCGACATGGCAAATGGTCTAAAAATAGTGCGAACAATAGTAACGCCCTCCATAGTCTTATTGATATGTAGCGCGGTGTTTCCGCTAACGATGGACGCCGCCTGTACACCGCAAGACAACTGCGCACCCGAGAACATTTGGAGCGATTACTTCTCTATGACAGTCGTCAATTACGGGGCCGTGTGCGCCTGCTCCTCCGCGTATTGTAAAGCGGTTGCAGTTGACGCAAATGGGAACGTCGTGGGAGTTGGCAGTGCAGGAGGCACCGACAGCGATCTGCACTGGCTTATTAAGAAATTCGACCCCAACGGAACCGTTCTGTGGAGTACCACCGGGAACGGTGCCGCTCCTTTGGGAGTGGCTGTAGACGGAGCTGGCAACATCGTAGCGGTTGGGGCCGATATGATTGCTGGAGGCTGGTTAGTCCGGAAATACGGTCCGGTTGGCAATCTCATATGGAGCGTGAGCGACACGGGTACGCCACACGCGGTGGAAATCGACAGCAATAGCAATATTGTGACCGCGGGATGGAATTCCGGGTGGTTAGTGCGAAAGTACGATCCAAATGGCAACGTTTTATGGAACGCGGCCAGTAGCGGCACGCCGTATGCGCTCACGATTGACAACAATGGAAACGTGGTGGCAGCCGGGAATGACAACGGTTGGTCGGTCAAGAAGTATGACCCAAACGGCAACCTCCTGTGGAATATAGCCGGAACTGGTGAGGCAAAAGCTGTCACATCCGATGGCAGTGGGAATATCATCGTGGTGGGCTCAGTAATGCTCAACGGTCAGCCGGATTGGATGATCAGGAAGTACAATCCCAGCGGGGTGCTCCTGTGGATGCGTACTTACGACGGGCCAGCCAGTGAACTGGACACCGATTCAGCTTATGCAGTCGCTGTCGATGCTACCGGGAATATTTTGGTAGGCGGGACGGAGACAATAAGCGAACTGATCATGGGCCAGCCCTTGCAGCCCTTCCAGCCCTTTAGTAGTTACGCTGCGGCATCAATCCACCGATATGATCCGGATGGGACGTTGTGCTGGAGCTTCACGTTCACTGGCTATGACGGGTGCTCGCCACGAAGCGGCAGCGTGAACAGCCTGGCAATAGCCGATTCCGGATACTTTGTGGAGGGGGGAAGCGCAGGCTGTTTCGAGGTGGGAAGCTGGCACCTTCGCAAATACAGCTTATGTTCCCAAACTCCATCGACTTCAGATCCATCGTCGCTTGATATAGGCGTTGCAGTCGATCCTATATCCCCCATCGTGGGACAGACGGTCACCGTAGCGCTGACGATCACCAATACAGGTAGCACGAGCATCACAGGAGTAACTCCCGACCTCCAGATCAATTCCGGCAGCTCCCTGTTGGACTTGCAGAGCGGTCCAACACCTGCAGGTCCTTTTTCCATCCCACCAGGTGGCTCGGTAACATGCAGGTGGTCCTTTACCGTGCTCGGCTACGGAATCGTGACGTGCGGGGTGACGGCCACGGGTATAGACTCAGGCTCTGGTACGACGGTCAGCGCAAGCATAGACTTAGAACTGTCCATTTCACCACCCCTTGAATTAAGTATCGCGGTCGAGCCTACCCCACCCGTGGTGGGACAGATGATCATCGTAGCGCTGACGATCACCAATACAGGTATTACAAGTGTCACAGGAGTCATTCCTACCCTTCAGGTCGATACCCTTCTGGGCAATTCCGGCAGCTCATTGCTGAGCTTACAAAGTGGTCCAACACCTGCAGGTCCTTACTCTATCCCAGCGGGTGGCTCGGTAACATGCATGTGGATCTTTATTGTGACCGACTATGGGAGTGTAGCGTTAAGGGTAACAGCCACAGGAGTGGATTTAGTTGGCACAATGTTCAGTGCAAGCACAGACTTAGTACTACCCATTTTTTCTTTGATGGGGTCGACTGTCGTGACGCCACCACTTAAATGGTCGGCTGTCTATAACAGCTCCGCCAATAGGCGAGACGTAGCGTTCAACGTGGCTGTAGACCAAGCGGGTAACGTCATCGTTGCAGGATTCGAGACGCTGTATGCAGGGGCTCCATACAACTTTTATTTTGAGAGCTGGCTGTGCAGGAAATATACCTCCACTGGCCAGTTGCTCTGGAGCGTATCTATTGGTGGAGCTGATGCTTCTAAGAATTTTTACGACGGATCGTACGCCCAGTCAGTTACGGTGGACAGACAGGGGAACGTGATATGTGCTGGATACAGATTGGAATCCGGCTACAAGCGCTGGGTCGTCCAAAAATACAACCCTAACGGAGGCGTACTGTGGCACGACTTCAGTCTTTCTTCGGAAGCTTTTGCCGTGGCCGTGGACGACGCCGACAATGTGGTGGCCGCAGGCGTTCAGGGGCCTGAGAAAGAGGCGGACTGGTTGATACGAAAATACAACAGCGCAGGGATCTTGTTGTGGGAGCGCGGATATAACGGGCCGGCAAATGCGACCGACAAGGCTTACTGCGTAGCCATTGATCAAGACGGAAACATCATTGTCGTGGGAATGCAGTACACCAGTGGCGCGTCGGAGTATGACTGGGTGATCCGGAAGTACGATGGCGCTGGCAGCTTGCTCTGGCACAAAACCTTCAACGGCGCTGCGAGCTGGTGGGATATGGCGTCTGAGGTGGCTGTAGATAAGGACAACAACATTGTAGTGGTGGGCGAGGAATGGACAGGATTACCCCCCGGGCAGCGATACAACTGGATGATTCGTAAGTACACCAGCGATGGAAATCTGATCTGGAGCCGCACGTATGGTGGATCTACGAGCCTGCATGATAAGCCCTATACCGTGGTGATTGATAACTGCGGAAATATTACTGTTGGAGGATATCAGGATGGCGACACCTCACCACCCATTGAAGGTGGCATCTGGCTGATCCGCCAGTACGACCCCGACGGCAACCTCCTCCCCAGCTTTTTATACAGCGGACCGGGGGGCGGGCCGGACAACTTGTACGGTGCGGCCATTGACGGCAATGGAGATCTCATTCTGGCAGGATACGAGTCCCGTGCAGACCTTGGACAAGGCATGAACTGGCTGGTGCGGAAATATGTCAGCCTGCTATGTTCCAAATTCATACAGGTGCTGCCACCGCAGCCACCGCAACTGCCACCCGAACTGATTGATTTGGGCAAAGTGAAGATCGTCGGGGGCCCTCGGGGCTATATCAATCCCAAGCGGGGTGGGAGCGCGAGAATTCTGGTGCGGCCAACTGAGGCTGGGGAGATTCGGGCAAGAATCTACGATGAAGAAGGCGCTCTCGTGAAAGAAATCACAGCCTCGACGAGCGGCGGCCACACCGAAGTACTGCAATGGGATGGAACGGATTCCACCGGCGTCCCCGTCACACCGGGGCTGTATCCGATCCTCATTCAAGGGCCTGGCATCAATTATCGAGACACGCTCGTGGTGATTCGTTGATGGATTGAATCATGCTGCAGAGAGAAACCCGCCTGCGGATTGGAGTTGTAGCCAGTCTGCACATAGGCATCATCTCTGTGCTTGCTACTCCCTACGCACTTGCTCTGGATCCTGTTTGGACAACAAAAGCCGACATGCCAACGTACCGACGTTTTCATGCTGCCGCAGCCGTAAATGACAAGCTCTATGCGATTGGTGGTTACAATGGTCCTATTCTCGCAACCGTTGAGGAATACAATCCGTGTACTAATACGTGGACCACAAAAGCGCCCATGCCAACGGCACGACGCTGTCTTGCGGCTGTCGGCGTGAATGGCAAGGTCTATGCGATTGGCGGCTACAATTCGGCTAAAGGTTTCCTCTCAACTGTTGAGGAATATGATCCGGCAACTGACACGTGGACCACAAAAGCGAGTATGCCAACGGCTCGAGCAAATCTTGCTGCCGCGGTGGTGGACGGTAAGGTCTATGCAATCGCCGGTTACAATTCGATCAAAGGTTTCCTTTCAATCATTGAAGAATATGACCCGACCACCAACACGTGGACGCACAAGACCAGCTTGTCCAAGCCTCGCAGTTCTCCAGGCTCCGGAGTTGTGAATGGCAAGATCTACGTAATTGGAGGCTGGAGGGGTTTTTTATCTCTTACAACCGTGGAAGCCTATGATCCAGCGACCGATACGTGGACCACAAAGACACCCATGCTCACGGAACGAGGGGCCTTTGCTACCGGCGTCGTGAATGCCAAAATCTATGTAGTTGGCGGCTTGGATGCCACCGGCTTTCTTTCAACTGTTGAGGAATATAATCCTGCAGCCGATACGTGGACCGCAAAAACACCCATGCCCACGGCACGATACACATTCGCTGCTGAAGTTGTGAACGGCAAGCTTTATGCAGTCGGTGGTTGCAATGGTTTTATTCTTCGAACCGTTGAAGAAGGGGATTTGAATATCTCATCAATTTCGTTAGTAAAGACGCACAGCCCGGCAACGCCACTGCCGGGAATGCCGCTGACGTATACCTTGATTGCGACGAACAAGGGGGCAGCGCCAGTCACGAACCTGACGATTACGGACACGCTACCAGCGCAGGTGACGTTTGTGAGCGAGACGAGCCATCCGGTGCTGACGCATACGAACCCAGCAGGACGACTGCACGTGTGGGACAGCGCACTGACGCTGAATCCGGGCGAAAGCGTCACGGTGACGATTGATGGGGTGGTAGACGCCTGCTATACGGGTTCGGTGGACAACATGGGATGGGTGGTAGCGCAGAATGCATGTGGCGTGGCTGAGGCAACCACCGCGCCGGACAGCTTCTCATTGAGCGAGCCGGCGCTGAGCCTGTCAGCGGTGAAGACGCAGACGCCAGCGAATCCAGGGATCAACAATCCAGTGAAGTACCAAATCGTGGTCACGAATACCGGCGCGGCCACGATTGAGAACCTGATCGTGGTAGACACGGTCTCGCCGGTGATCACGGGCGTGACGACGACCCAGCCGGCCGGGTTCGCGGCCCCGACGGTTTCGCAGGTGCCGGGCACGGGGACCCGGTACGTGTGGAGCGCAAGCGGGCTTTCCATGACACCGGGGATGAGCTACACGTTCACGCTGGACGGGACGGTGGGCTTGACATGCGTTTCGCTGGCGGTGACGAACACGGCGGACATCAGCGCGAAAAGCGCGTGTAGCACAACCCGGATCTTCACGAACCCGACCGCCTTCTCGCTCCTGGCTCAGGACATCACAGTGGTGAAGACTCAGACGCCGGCGAGTCCAGGCGTGGGCGAGATAGTGACGTATCAGATCGTAGTGACAAACACCGGAGGAGTGCCGATCGAGGATTGGACGGTGGTGGACACAGTCTCAGCGATTGTGACAGACGCGGCAGGAACAAACCCTGCGGGCTACACCCTAAACGTGACGCAGGGGGGAAGCGGCACACTCTTTGTGTGGAAGAACAGCGTCCCGCTGGGCCCAGGCATGAGTGTCACGATGACGGTGACGGGGACTGTAGGAGTGGTGTGCGAGGTGGCAACGGTGAGAAACAGGGCATGGGTGCACGCGACGAACGAATGCAATCTGGGCGGTGTCCAGGTAGCCAGCACGCCGTCCAGCTTCTCGCTAAGCGAGCCGCTAAGCCTATCGGTGGTGATGACGCACAGTCCTTCGGTGCTGTTGCCGGATACGCCGGTGAGATACACGCTCATTATGACGAACACCGGTGGGATGGCGATTAAGAATTTGACGGTGGTGGACACACTGCCAGCGCAGGTGACGTTTGTGAGCCAGATGAGCCATCCGGCACTGTGGCACACAAACCCGTCGGGGTCGCTGCATGTGTGGTATGGAGCGCTGACGCTGAACCCAGGCCAGAGCGTGACGGTGACGATTGACGGCAAGACGGCCGCCTGCTTCACAGGGGCGGTGAGCAACACCGGCTGGGTGTCCGCGAGCCATGCGTGTGGTAGTGTCCAGGGCAGCGCTGCCACCAATTTCACCCTCACGATGCCGGCTCCAAACCTAGTCATTGCACAGGAGTGGAGCAACCTATCCGGCGGTTCGAAAATGCTGATGCCAAGCCCCGGGAGCCAAGTGCGGTATACGATCACGGTAAAGAATACAGGCGACGGCACGGCAGTCAACGTGCAGATCATTGACACGCTGCCCACACGCAAGACCGTGGTCAACACGGTGACCGTGCCAGCGGAATGGACCGTTGACCTTACGAAGAGTGGAACCGGCGGGCAACTGCTGGCACAGATAAGCAAGCCCACGGTGGCGCCTGGGGAAATTGCGGTCTTGACGGTAGACGTCACCATCAACAGCAGGGCCGAAGCTATGTTTGATGTGGCCAACCGTGTATTTGTGAAGGGCGAGCGCTTCTGCGGGGGAACGATCGTAAGTGCCCCAAGGACTGTGACCTTCCGGTCGACACGGCCGGGGCAGGTGAAAATCGTGGGTGGTATTCGTGGATACATTAACCCCAAGAGGGGCGAACATTCCACGATCTTGGTGCGTCCCACGGGGCCAGGGGAGATTACGGTGAGCATCTATGACATGCGCGGGGTGCTCATCAGGCGCCTCACGAAACCCACAGGAGGCGGCCACACCGACGTGCTGCACTGGGACGGCAAAGATTCCTCCGGGATGGAGGTTTCACCCGGCGTGT
>CAZPLZ010000106.1:0-11435 GCA_964587525.1 uncultured bacterium
CCACCTGGTCCGGCGCGGTCTTGTTCTTGAGGTCTTCCAGCCAGACCTGGATACGGGAGGCAAACGTCTCGCCAAACCCTTTCATGCCGCCCAGGCAATCGTGGGTTTCAGTATCGGACGAACGCCTGGAATAGAACGTCAGCTTCTCACAGGCGTTCTCGATCACCACCCGGCCCTCGGACCCCGCCAGATCGCAGGTCTCGAGGCCGAAGCCGCCGCCGGCGTCGTAACTTCCCATCAGATGGCCGATGACGCCGCTCTCAAACACCATGTTCACCTGGACATTGGACCAGATCGTTCGCCCTTTGCCCTTCTTGAAGAAGGCCTGGACCTTTTTGACGTCGCCCCCGAAATACCGCATGACATCGATCGAGTGCGGGTGTAACGCGCGCATGTGGAAGTGCGGTGAAGATTCATTCGGATTGTTGATCCACATGCGCATGAAGATCATGTGCAGTTCGCCCAACCGGCCCTCATCCAGCCACTGCCGGGCCCGTTTGGCCGCCGGGGTAAACCGGTGGTTGAGATTAATGCCGTAGAGGATATTCTTTTCCCGAGCCAGCGCCACCATTTCTTGCGCTTTGGAGATCTCGTTCGAGATGGGTTTTTCTCCCAGAATGGGAAGTCCGGCGCGCAACAGCTCCATGGTGGGCTCGTAGTGATCTCCCCCGTTCTCCTTGCCGGCGGTGGCCACACTGGCTGCGTCGATCTTGAGGCCCGCCGCGAGCATGTCCTTGATGGAACCGAAGCTTTTACACTGAAACTCGGCGCCGGCTTTATCCACCCGGCCCCGGTCCATATCGCAGACCGCCACCAACTCCGCCAGCGGACTTTCTTTGTAGCAGCGGGCATGGGTCCGGCCGATGCCGCCCATCCCGACCACCGCGACACGGAGTGGTGCCTGCGCTTCCATAATCCTAAATCTTCACCTCGCGCCACGTGGTGAACGATAAAAAGTCATATACAATAGCATGGCTGCATATCACTTATAGCTGACTCATTGAAAGGACGCAAAACATGGCCAAGACTTTGAACTGGGGCATTCTCTCGACCGGACGAATCTCCGGGGTGTTCGCCAAGAGCCTCGCCGACACCGAGACCGGCAAACTCATGGCCGTGGGCAGCCGGACCCAGGCCGCGGCGGATAAATTCGGCGATCAATTCAGCGTTCCCCGCCGGTACGGCAGCTACGAGGCGCTCCTGGCCGACCGGGACATCCAGGCCGTGTACATCTCGCCCCCGCACCCCATGCACGCCGAATGGGCGATCAAGGCGGCGGAAGCGGGCAAGCACATCCTGTGCGAAAAACCGCTCGCGATGAATGAGCCAGAAGCTACGCGTATCGTCGAGGCCGCCCGGCGCCACGATGTCTTCCTTATGGAAGCATTCATGTACCGGTGCACCCCGCAGACCGCCAAACTGGTGGAGTTGGTCCGCAACAAGGCCATCGGCGAGGTCAGAATCATCCAGGCCACGTTCAGCTTCCAAGGCGGCTCCGGTCTCAAGGGCCGCCTGCTCAATCCCGCCCTGGGCGGAGGAGGCATCATGGATGTGGGCTGTTACACGGCTTCCATGGCCCGGCTCATCGCAGGGACCGCCACCGGCCGGGACTTCGCCGAGCCGGAAGAAGTCGCCGCGGTCGGACACCTGGGAGCTCAATCGTGCGTGGACGAGTATGCCATCGCCTCCTTGAAATTCCCCAGCGGAATCCTGGCGCAGCTCACCTGCGGCGTACAGGTCAATCACGAGAACGTCGTTCGCATCTTCGGCACGGAGGGCCACATCCTGGTCCCCTCCCCCTGGGGACTGGGCGCGAAGGCCGGAACGACGACGATCATCGTAGAGAAGCGCGGCGCCCCGGAAACAATCACGATCGCCAGCGACCGGGGGAGCTATGCCCTGGAAGCGGATGTCGTCGCCGCGAACCTGGAACGGCGCCAGGTCGTCGCTCCGGCCATGAGCTGGAATGACACCCTGGGCAACATCAGAACGCTGGACCGCTGGCGGAAAGCTATCGGCCTCGTCTACGATTTCGAAAAGCCTGCATGAAATTCGGTCGCATTGAGGGATTCGATACACCCATTTCGCGTCTGGTGATGGGAGTCCAAGGCCCGCGGTCACATGCCTTCCAGATGTTCGACGATTTTTTCAAGCAGGGTGGAAACTGCTTTGACACCGGCTACATCTACGGCAATTCGGACAAGAATCTCGGAGGGTGGATCAAGGAACGGAAGATCCGCGACCAGGTGGTTATCCTGGGCAAGGGCGCCCACACGCCCCACTGCAATCCCAAGGCGCTTTCCAAACAGCTTCTGGAAAGCCTGGACCGCCTGCAAGCCAGCACCATTGATATCTACATGATGCACCGGGACAACACAGGCATTCCGGTAAGCGAATTTGTCGATGTCCTCAACGAGCACCAGCGCGCCGGCCGGATCAAGATCTTCGGCGGATCGAACTGGACCATCGAGCGCCTTGAGGAGGCCAACGCGTATGCGAACACCAAGGGCCTGAACGGCTTCACCGCGATCAGCAACAACTTCAGCCTAGCCCGGATGGTGGAAGCTCCGTGGGACGGCTGCCTGGCCTCGTCCGATCCCCAGTGGCGGGACTGGCTGACCAGGACCCAAACCCCGTTGATGCCCTGGTCCAGCCAGGCACGCGGATTCTTCGTCCGGGCCCGGACCGATGACCGGTCGGACGAGGAGATGGTGCGCTGCTGGTACAGCGATGACAATTTCCAGCGCCTGAGCCGAGCCGGCGAGATGGCGGCCCGGCGCGGCACCAAGCCAATCAACGTCGCCCTAGCCTATGTGCTCAGCCAGCCCTTCCCCACCTTCCCGATCATCGGGCCAAAAAATTTCACCGAAACGCGCTCATGCATGTCTTCACTCAACATTGAACTCACGGCGGAAGACTTGCGCTGGCTGAACTTGGAATCGGGAGAACGCGCCTAGGCTTTGACCATCCTGTGCGGATCGATGACGAACTTTTTCGCCGCGCCCTTATCAAAGTCTTTGTAGCCCTTCGGTGCGTCATCGAGGGAGATGGTCGCCACGTTCACCGCCTTGGCGATCTGGATCTTATCATGCAGAATGCACTGCATGAGCTGCCGGTGATATCTCATGACCGGGCATTGCCCCGTGGTGAACACATGGGATTTGGCCCAGCCCAAACCAATGCGAATGCCGAGATTGCCGATTTTGGCGTTTTCATCCACCCCGCCCGGATCGCCCGTGACATACAGCCCTGGAATCCCGATCGCTCCACCCGCCCGAGTGACCTCCATCACTGAATTCAGAACGGTGGCCGGGTGCTCTTTGGCGGCGTCGCGGCCGTGGCCGCGCGCTTCAAAACCCACACAATCAACTGCGGCATCCACTTCCGGAACACCGACAATCGCTTCAATCTGCTGAGCCAGAGGGACATCTTTTTTTAGATCGACCGTTTCGCAGCCAAAACTCTTGGCCTGCTGCAGCCGCTCGGGGATCATATCGCCCACGATCACGACGGCGGCCCCCAGCAGATGACACGAAGCGGCACAGGCCAGGCCAACCGGGCCACCGCCCGCCACATACACGATCGTTCCGGGTCCCACACCCGCGCTCACCGCGCCGTGATAACCGGTGGGGAAGATATCGGAGAGCAACGTCAGGTCCTTGATCTTCGCCATGGCCTGCCCCTTGTCGGGAAACTTCAATAAATTAAAATCGGCGTAGGGGCACATGACATATTCCGCCTGCCCGCCCACCCAGCCGCCCATATCCACATAGCCATAGGCGGCGCCCGGTCGAGCGGGGTTCACACTCAGGCAGATCCCCGTCTTGCCTTCCTTGCAACTCCGGCAGCGGCCGCAGGCGATATTGAACGGCACCGAAACGATGTCGCCAACTTTGATGAACTCCACATCCCGGCCCGCCTCAATCACCTCGCCTGTAATTTCATGCCCGAGGATCAACCCCGCTGGAGCCGTGGTTCTCCCGCGGACCATATGCTGGTCGCTGCCGCAGATATTCGTCGTGATGATCTTTAAGATCACCCCATGGTCACACTTGCGTCCGTTGAGCGCTAATTTGGGGTAATCAATGCTCTGAACCTCGACGACTCCCGGTTTAATGTAAGCCACCCCGCGATTGCTAGCCATCTTTCGACCTCCTTCCTGCTGCTGACCCTTTCTGCTCAAACTCACCTAAGCTTCAACAATCCGTTCGGATTGCTTCAGCGCGCCTTATCCTAAGGAGACTTGTCCTTCAAGTCAACCAGATCCGCTGGCTCATTCACGTTGTAAAAGATCTCCGGGCTGAACTTGCTCTGAATAATTCTGCTCTGGGAGAGGTGTTCGATAAACCCATGCATCGACAATCTTTTTTTCCTAATCCGCCTGAGTATCAGCGGGGCCAAGCTGCCCTCATAGACGCCGGGAAATGGCTGGAGATGCTGATCCATTCGATAGACGGTCATCAAACTCTGCTTGTCATGGGTGTGCATCAAGAAAGGATTTTCTCACCGGTGGTACGCAGGAGGGGGGCCGGCGCCGGCCCAATGCGTGGATACAGTAGGATCCTCGCCGCTAAATCACCGCTTCAAGATAATGACCCGCTTGGTTTGTACGTTATTGCCTGAGATGATCTGGATCAGGTACACCCCATTGCCGACGAGCTCACCCTTGGCGTTCTTCCCGTCCCAGTCCCATCTGGCCTCATCGGCCTGGACCGGCACGTTGCTCACGGTACGGATCAACTCTCCCGCAATGTTGTAAATTCGCACTGTCACGACACCAGACCGCATCGCCGCCGGAACTATCACTCGCACTTCTATCTGCTCTCCTTTACCCGGATCAAAAGAGTTCTTCGACAGATACGCCGTCGGGGCACACCCCGCCACCGCCAGCCCCCTGCTTACGTTACTAGGAGCCAGGATCTTGCCGGTGGCTATTTCAACTCCCGTCACCACCCCATTCACACTCCCGTCCCCACAGGCGTTAGCCAGGTATGTCCAGCGCACGATCTGGCTCGCCCCACCCGCCAGCTTGAACGGTCCAACCGGTGACGGCGGCGAGGCGGGACCCAGCATGAGCGGGTCTGATTCTGTCTCGCTGTACGACACGGTCATGTTCGTATCAGCCTGGCCCAGGTTGGTCATCGTCAGGGTCGCCGTCACCGTACGGCCCAGACTCACAGTCCCGGGCGGATCCAACGCCAGGCTGGCATCAATGGAAGCAGGGGTCTCGGTGTACTTGAGCAGCCGAGCATTCACGCCAGTTTCAGCGGCCACGTACACCGACCCGATCGCCACGGCACTCCCCCAGTCTTCCGGGCTTCCCGAATCGAAGGACACCGACCACAGCACAGCACCCCCCGGGTCATAGGCAAGCGTAAGAACGTCACTAGTGTCCAGGAGATACGAACCGATGGCACCTGTCACCACGAGGGTCCCAAAAGGATCGATGGCCAGGCTAGCGAATGCCGCGTCCTGTCCACCGTCATAGGCCTGAGTCCAGACTACGTTGCCGGAAATATCCAGCCGGTATAGACGGCCCCACGCGTCGAGAACCCCCAGATCCATCCCCACAAGGAACACCTGTGAGGCCGTGGCCTTGAGGCCGGTAGCAAGACAATCCAGCATTGGATCGGGGGTGTACGCCTTGGTCCACAGCACGTTGCCAGAAGTTGAATCCAGTTTGATCAAACCGAACTCATTGTTGGACATCCCATCATTAGGAGTCGATTCGAGAACGTAGAGACCACCTACCCCGTCCAATGCAATCCCGGTTGGGTCATCATAGAGAGCGAAATTGAGCGTGCGGGCCCACTGGAGCGCGCCAGTTGAGTCGAACTTGACGACAAACAACTCGCTCTCAAACGTGGTCGAGCTCCAGAACGAACCAGCCAAATACACATTTCCGGAGCCGTCCAGCGTGATTGGGCCACCATACGAGGAGGAGTTGAGAATTTTTCCGAAACTCAATGATCCCACCTGTGTGCCGGTGTCGTCGTACTTGACGACCTTTGCTTGGCTGAGGAAGGAAGCCGAACTGTATTCGGACATGGACAGGTAGGTCAACCCTCCCTGGTGGACCAGGCCTGCGGCATCAAAGGCACAGACCCCTCCGGATGAAAGGCGCTGCACCCACTGGAATACGCCGTTACTGTCATACTTGAGGAGCACGGGATCGGCCTCCCTTGCCACGCCCACGTAGATGTTGCCGGAAAGATCGGTTGCGGCGCCGATCACCTCCCCGAGCACGGGCTGGGTAAACAGCCGCGTCCACTGCGCCGTCCCAGCCCCGTTATACCTCCGCACGAACGGATTCTGCTCGCCGTAGCAGGAGAATGGCGAAACGGAACCGGACAGATACACATCAGAGCCAAGCCCGCTGCCCACACCCACCCGCACCTGGGGGATGGGAAACCCCAATCCGTCCCATCCACCCCGATCGTACGTATCCTTCCAAACAAACGTGAGTGACGGATCGAATTTGACGAGCAGCAAGTCATAATTTTCCGGCACAGCACTGAAGTCAATTGTGATCCCCGCCACGAAGACACTCCCCAAACTGTCCACCGCGATGCCACTCACGATATTCATAACGGAGGGGAGAGCAGGGGGGTTATAGGTGCCAGATGCCGCTATCGATCCATCGATGGCGGCGTTCACTTGTAGAACCGTTACCACGTTCAAATTGTCCAAAGCCAGATACAGGGAGTCACTGCTGGCCACGTACGTGACAGCCCGGGCGTTAAACCCGATCTTCGTTGTGTACTGCCGGCGAAACACCTCCGTGCCAACAACATCAAATTTAACGAGGAAGGGGTATGCGTCATAGGTTCCCACCACATACACATTGCCTGTACCGTCGGTCGCCACCGCATATCCATACTCATCGCTCGTCGAACCCATGATCACCGTCTGAGCCCACTTCCATGTCCCCGTCGAATCATACTTCACGACGAGGGCATCATCGTTCCCCACTGGGTTAAAGAAAGAGCCCGAGATGAACACATTTCCCTTGCTGTCGGTCGTCACAGCGTACGCCGTGTCGTCATACCCGGAGTCGTAAGTCACCGACCAAACGGGGTTGCCGGTGGTCGCATCATACCGGGCAATAAAAAGGTTGTTGTATCCGGCCGCCGTATCGAATAGCTCTCCACCCGCGATGATGTTCCCGAAGCTGTCCACCGTCATCGTCTTGATCCAGGCGCCCAGAACATCCAAGGTAACATTCCCCACGACCGATCCCGCAGGGTCGTACTTCAACAGACGGGTGCCAAAGTTACTATCCTCAAAAATGACATAGGTGTTGCCGGAGGTGTCCGTGTGACTCGCCCTATACCATCCGCTGCCTCTGGTCGTTCGGGAGTACGTGACCGTCCAATCCAACGTCGGCGCTGCTGTCGCGAGGGAGGTCAACCCCGTCAGCAGCCAAAGCATCAGCGCTGCGCCCAAGGCAGCCGTTTGCTTATTCTGGGCGAGGGGAACCTGCTGAGGGTTGATAAGCAATTACTTCAGAGAAGGTCGCCGGTTTCGTGGCTTCGCGCTGGAGGCGACGTGCCGTTCCCCCCGGATCAGCCTGGCCAGTTTGCCGCGCAGGAAATCCACCTTCACCTTCAGGATCCGCTGCTGCTTTTTGTTCCGCGCCTTCGCGACGCGCTGTTCCACGCTAGTGATCTTCTTGTTCAAATACGCAATGCGCGCCTTTACGATGCGGCGACGCTCCTTAGGAGAAATATCCCCAGAAGGCGTCACCGGGCGTGACACGCCTGGCGCCGGACGGGAGACACCCTGTGCCTGAGCCACCGGCGATGCCGCTTCGGCGGTCTGCACGTAAGCCGACCCCGCAGCCAGCCACCATGCCGCCAGCAAGAAAGACATCAGCGACGAGGCTCCCCGCCCATGCATGACATTCATCATGGTAACAAATAACTGGTGAAGTTGCCGCTGGCACGCCTTACGAGTATGATTCGCCTTGTCGCATGAAGCAGCCGCTGACGCTCACGTGGCCTGACAAAGATCGCGTGCTCCTGCGAGTAGACACTGACGGGCAGCCGGTGTGGGGCGACATGGCAGAGCTGGTTCCGCGGCCGCTGATTATTCTGCAAACCGTCCCCCCTCACCCTACCCGGGCTCGAGGACTCGCCCCGCAGACGACCTCCCCCCCAAGGGGGGGAGAGGAAATTGATCAGAATGGCGCTGGGGCCGAGGATAACTTGCTGATTCAAGGCGATAATCTGATTGCGCTGAAATCCCTGGAAGAGCGGTTTGCGGAAAAGATTCAGTGCGTGTACATCGACCCTCCGTTCAACACCAGGAATGCTTTTGTGCACTATCCCGACGACCTTGAGGACATGCTCTGGTTGTCCATGATGAGGCCAAGGTTGGCGTTACTCAAAACGCTGCTCAAGCCGGACGGCCTCATCGTTTCGCACATCGATCACCGGGAGCTGGCCCAGCTCAAGCTGCTCATGGACGAAATCTTCGGCAAGGAGAATTTCGTCTCACTCGTGACGGTGAAAGTCAAGGACCCTGCAGGCGTGGGTCAGCAGAGCCTCGTGTTCGACGTGTGCGAGTATCTGCTCATTTACGCGCGGAACCTCTCCCAACTCCGCCTCCGTCACCCATTCCGCGCCAGCTTGGCGCTGCCGCTCACAGGTCCCGTCAAGGGCTACAACAAAGCCATGGTGGATTTTGGCGAGCCGCACCTCGTGACCGTGCTGAACCGCCGCAGGATGGGCGAGATCAAAATCTACCGGTGCCCAGGATACAAGATCAAACGGTTTGGCAAACGGGACTCATGGGAAGACTACCTCCTGCACTTTGACCGGATCTTCGCGGATTACAACCCAAGCGGCGGCACCATCCTAAAAATCAGGGACGAAATCCCGCCGATCACCCTCTCCTATATGGAATACACCCCAAGCAAAGGGAAGGATGCCGGCAAGCTTTCCCGGGTCTATTTCCTCAACCGGCGCATCCTGGCCTGGCTGAAGGACATCGCCGATCTGGATGGAGGGAGCCGGATCATGAAGCGCACCAAGCTCACCAACATCTGGGAAATCTCCAACGCGCAGTTGTCCACGGAAGGCGGGGTGGAATTCAGGCAGGGGAAAAAACCCGAGGCACTCATCTCTAGGATTCTCTCGCTCGCCACTGCGCCAGGCGACTGGATCCTCGACTCGTTTTTGGGGAGCGGAACGACAGCCGCAGTGGCGCACAAGATGGGCCGCAGATGGATCGGGATCGAGAGCGGGACGCACGCGCAAACGCACTGCCTGCCGCGGCTCAAGCGCGTGGTGAGCGGGGCTGACCAGACTGGCATCAGCAAGCAGGTCTGTTGGAAAGGCGGTGGCTCGTTTCGCTATTGCACCTTGGAGGAGTAAAAACAGTCAGTGTTTAAGGTTACCACTCCTCTTCGTCGCCTGCCTCCTTGACCGCCTCAAAGGTGGCGAGATATTCCGCAAGGGCTTTGAGCTCGTCCGGGAGCAGCACTTTGCCCCACTGTGGCATCTCAATCATTGGCCCGGGTTTGGATGGATCCTCCGCTCCCGGGACACTGCCCATTCTGATCTTATCGATGAGCTCCTCCATGTTATAGAGTTCTGACACACCTCTCAAAGAAGGGATCAAGCCGCCAGCCACGTTATTGTTTGGATTCCCGCCGACCCCGCCGATGCCATGGCAGCCTATACAGCCGACTTTCTCGAAAATCACCTCACCTTTTTTCACAAGATCGCCCTGCAACTCAGGATGCTCCCACGGCTTTCCCGATTTTTCGAACGCCTGCCCCTGCTGGGCCACGAGATAGGCAATCAAGTCTTTGCGGATATTCGGTCGCAAGTTGAGGTTGGGCATCACGGTGTTTTTCTTCCAGGCGTGCGGGTTCTTCAGCCAGGTGTCCATCCATTCGGCGGTTTTCCGGAACCCGATATAGGTCAGGTTGGGGCCATAATTGCCGCCCTCCTCGCCGATACTGTGGCAGCGGTCACACGCGAAGGTGGTGAAAAACGCCCTGCCCCGGGCGACAGGATCGGAGCTCTGGCACGCCATGAGGGTGCCCGTCCCGATGATCAGGACCAACCAACCAGCCACCTGCATTCTCATAAAACAGCGCTATCGTAATCTTAAGCCCTCCAGCTTGTCAATCAGCCCCCCTCACCCTTTCCAGCCTTTGGGGCCAACAGCCTTTGGCGCTTCCTCGCCCCTTCGGGGCTCCTCAGCGCACAAAGGCGTTCGCACCCTCGTCGCCTTCGGCGACGCTCACCCCTCTCCCCCCAGTGGGGGAGAGGGAATTTTGGGTTTCACTCCGCACGCGATGGACCTCCAACTAACGAGGGAAGAAGGAATGGCTGGCGCGTTGTCTTGAGAGTAGCGTCAGGCATTTGATACAATTCAGGCCATGGGTTTCAACTGGGGACTGCCCGAGCAGGCTTCTGCGGAAGCCCCCGCCATTGATCTGGGCATCTCGGTCATCCACTGGGCCATGGTGATCATGTTCATCGTGTGGGGCGGGTACTTTGTTTACTGTTTGATCGCCTACCGCCAGCGCCCCGGGCAGCGGGCGGTTTACGCGGAGCCCAGCCACACCACGACAATAGTTCCTGAAGTTCTGGTGATTATTTTCGAGATCGTTCTACTCGCCGCCTACGCCATACCCAAGTGGAACGAGATGAAACTTAATCCCCCGAAGGAATCAGAGGCGACGGTCGTCCGGATTGTGGCCGAACAGTTCGCCTGGAATGTCCACTATCCGGGGGAAGACGGGAAATTCGGCAAGACCGATCTCTCGCACATCAATATGAACAACCCGGTCGGGCTGGACCATGAAGACCCCGCGGCTGCCGACGATGTCATCCTGGCGAACGAAATGTATGTGCCGCTCGGCAAGAAAGTGCTGATGTATCTCTCCTCCAAAGACGTGATTCATGACTTCTTTGTGCCGGAATTCAGGGTCAAGCAGGACATTGTGCCCGGATTGCGCATTCCGCTCTGGTTTGAGCCGACGAAACTCGGCCAATACGAGTTTGTCTGCGCGCAACTGTGCGGAATCGCCCACTACTCCATGCACGGTGATTTCTACGTCATGCAACCGGACGCATACGCTGCTTGGCTGAAGAACCAGGCTGAATCGTGACCCCCCAGGAGCAGCAGGCAGCCCAAGCCATCGCGGCGCAGGTGGCGCATGCCGAGCATGCCCATCAGGAACCCAGCTTCATTTGGAAATATGTCTTTTCGACCGACCATAAGATGATCGGTCTGCAGTACCTGTTCACCTCACTGATATTTCTCCTCATCGGTTTCGGCATGGCGCTGCTGATCCGGACCCAACTTGCCTGGCCCGGCCAGCCCATTCCGGTCATCGGGGCCCTGCTCCCGCAATTCCTGGCGCCCGGCGGAATCATTTTGTTGGAGTTCTACAACCAGCTCGGGGCCATGCATGA
>CAZPLZ010000107.1:0-2226 GCA_964587525.1 uncultured bacterium
TAGGCAAATCCCGCATCCACGCTGGCCGGAAAGCCAGTGATCTCGGCGCCGGCCAGCCGGGACGCCCGCTCGTATTCACTGAACGTCGGGGAGAGAATGGCCACCCGCGCGCCCGGACGTAGAAACGCGCGGGCGATGAGGTAGATCAATTCGATGGAGCCATTGCCAGGCAAAATGGAAGCCTCTGGGACGTTCAGCGCAGCGCTCAAGGCGCAGCGTAGCTTCCGATACGCCGGGTCGGGATAAGAACTCACGGAGGCCCGGCGCAGCGCGTCCAGGACGAGGGGCGGCGGCGGCACAGGCGCGAAGTTAGCGCTGAGATCCAGGAGTTGCACCGGATCCAAACCGTGGCTCCTCACCTCGAACTCGTCCATCCCTCCGTGCACTATCTCCCTCTCCCCCACTTTAGAGGGGGAGAGGGTGGGGTGAGGGGGTAACCGCGTTGCCCTCATAATACATATACATAGCAGGCAAACAACGATCAGGGTTGCGGCTCGGCGGCGGACATGACCTTCGATTGATTGACAGGGAGTAAGTCAGCGAAGTACCTCACGTCGCGCAAAACGACCTCGCCTACGGTGATACCAACCGGCCAGTTGAAGATCGGCCCATCGTAGACATAGGAGTGGAACTCTCCATTTTCACCGCACGGATCAACGCCGTCGGGAAAATCGCGGATCAGCTCGGAGTCAATCGCACGGCCGGCAAATCGCTCTCCGAGCTTCTCGCTGGCCACACAGGAAAGATACGCCTTGAAACCCAAGCTGATAAATGTTTGAACCAGCTCCATCGTGTCACGATGCCAGATCGGAAAGATCGCTTTCATCCCGACCTTCTCCAGGTTGCGCTCCCGATATTCGCGCAGATCTTGCAGGAAGATATCGCCGAATGCGACGGTGAGCATACCCATGTCTTTATATTCACGCATCACTTTCTCCATGACCGTTTCGTACTCTTCGTTGGTACAGACAAGCGAGGGCAGGTACACCTTGTGAAGCCGTATCCCAAGGGCCGCCGCCTGCTGGTCCAACAACGCCGTGCGTACACCGTGATGGCTGATGCGCTCATACTGCTCGGAGACCGTGGTCAGCAAAGACACGATCTCATACCGATCACTCCTGAGTAATTCGTAGAGTGCGAGCGTACTGTCCTTCCCACCGCTCCACGAGAGAATGACCTTTTTCTTTGCTTGCACAGTTGACCTCCTCAAGGCCAGAACTTCCGCCAAACTCATTTGTCTCGCAGGGTCACCTCTTGTATTTCGAGGAACATGAACGAATCTCTTTGCTGTCTCCGAAAAGAATTTAGGCGAATCTCTTTCGTGAAAGGTGGGCCATCTAAAACCAAGGTGTGGTACTCACCCTGCTCTCCGCAAGCATCGAGGCCGCTTTCCTCACTCATTCGCCGCAAACGCTCTATACAGTCCTTGGTGATTTCCTTGCCAAGCCATTCATCAGTAAACCACGGTTCCTTGACGCACGAAAAAATTGTCCTGAATCCACACGAGACAAGCCTGGTGAGAAGTTCGATTCTATTCCAGCCCCACAGAGGAGTGAGTACGTTCATCCCGGAATGTTGACTACATTCACGTATCCAGTTGGGAAGGCCGGCTACCTCCGCGATATCGCCTGTGACGAGAGCCTGGGAGCCATATTCACGTTTTATTGTGCGGATGGCTTCCTCGTAACCCTGCTTGAACGGCCGGCGTATCTCAACGACGTCATGAGGAAGGCCCAAAGCGGTGGCCTGAAATTTCATAAAAGTCAAGGGGTGGGCAAGGAAGTTGGCTTCCTGAGGAACAAAAGTAACCAGGTTCACGATCTCACAATCCGACAAGGTAGCTTCGAAAAGAGCCAATGATGAATCTTTGCCTCCTGTCCACAGCACGGTCGCTTTAGTCGGCATCATGGCTTCCCGGGAGAACAGCTTGCGTCCCGTTCATCTCTACCAGTTCAAATCGATTCCTGCGACGACAAACAATCCGGGCGTCGTAAATCCGCTGACCTCCTCGTAATCCTCGTCGAAAAGGTTTTCCACACGCAGGTACGGGCGAAACTGCTCAGTGACCTGGTACGCGAGAGTCAGGTCGACCCGCTCGTAATTGTCCATGTCCATCCCGTTTGTATCGATGCGGTCACGCACCACGAGAAGGGAAAGGGCTGCCGTGAGTTCCTCGGTTGGACGGAGCGAAGCGTACAACGTGCCACGATGCTCGGGACGGCGGGG
>CAZPLZ010000107.1:2326-11397 GCA_964587525.1 uncultured bacterium
TGTCGAAGCCCCGACTAGTTTCCGGTTCCAGGTCGGGATTGCTGAATCCTGGAAAGAAAAGGTCATTGTGCGTAGGCGCTTTGAACCCTGTCCCAAAACTGCTGTGAAGGCGGGTCCGGGTCTCCTTCACCAGATAGGAAGCGGTCAGACGGTAAGTTGTCTCGCTCCCGAATTCCGAATGGCGGTCGATGCGTGCTCCACCCGTGAGGAAGAGGCGATCCTCGAAGGACATCTGGTCCTGCAAGAAGAACGAATTGATGTCGACCGATTCGTCGAAATTCCCTTCGCTTTCCCCGGTCCGTTTCTCAAAGGTGTAGCCGCCTGTCAGGATGTTTCCTTCGAACGGATAGAAGTCGGACTGGAGCTTGATGTTGGTCAGCCGACTCTCGATCAGGAAGTTGTTGAAAGCCGTGTCTGGGTCGCTTCCTCGCAGGTCCTCGTCTGCAATGCCGAAGGAAAGACTTTGGTCCAGCCACTCACTGATCGCTTTTTTGACCTGGAGAGACACATAGATCGCATCTCGCTCCTGAACGTAGTTGGGGTCGTCGGTAGGCCCCACGCCAAACGTGAAGCCGTCCACATCGGTCTTTCCCCGAAGGGAACGCACCGTCAGGTCCGCGCGGCCGTCCTCCAGGAACTTGAAGCCGAACCGGCCGGAGGCCGAGAAGTTCTCGTAGCCGTCCTCTTCGTCATTTCCGGCATCCTCGCTGGCGGCGGAGACGCCGTCGGTCCGCTCATGCGTCAATGAGAGGCTGACATCCCCATCGTCGTTTCCCGCCGAGACGTTCAGCTTCTCGTGGAAGGTCCGATGTGTTCCTCCTTCAGCACGGGCGGAGACGTTGAGGTCTTTTCCGCCGCGCCGAGTGATGATGTTAATCACCCCGCCGATGGCTTCTGACCCGTAGAGGGTGCTCTGGGGGCCCCGGAGGATTTCGATGCGCTCTATGTTATGACTTCTCAGGTCAGCGAAGTCGAACGCCCCCGTGTTGCTGTTATTGATACGCATTCCGTCAACAAGGACCAGGGTGTGCGACGAGTTGCCACCCCGGAGGAAAACGCTGGTTAATCTTCCCGGACCCCCTTGTTGGACAACTTCAAGTCCCGGAGTAGTCCGAATTAGTTCGAGCACAGAAGTTTTCCCCCGCGCATCAATCTCTTCGCGGCCAATGACGCTGATTGAGCTGCCAACCGTATCCAACGGCGTTTCGGTCCTGGTGGCAGTGACGATGATCTCCTCGAGCTTGATCGGTTCTTCCCGTTTCTCTCCCTGCGTCCCCGTCTGCGTCTCGGTATCCTGTCCCCAGACCAGTCCCCACGATAAACACCACAACAACCCACACAGCGTCGCCTGTTTCCACATGGCAAGGCTGGAAGCAAACAGCAAACATAGAAACGGTCGAGTGACCCGCGTCATTCGAATCCTCCTTGGGGCCCCTCGAAACAGCGAACCCACGCGAGACGCGTGGGTATGAGAACTAAGCTGAACTGCCCTGCCCCCACACCGCGAGGAAGCCCCGGTTGCATTCCGCTTGAGGGCCGGTCTCCTGACTTGCGCTTCACTCTCCCCCGCGCCTTCCCAGGTTTCCCCAGTGGCTTTATGCGGGTTCGTCAGCGCTCACAGTGGCGGGGCCGTCGCCGATTTACACGGCGTTCCCGATCACCCTAAGCTTACATTCAATTGTGCAGCTTTTGTATCACACCTCAATCGGTTTTGTCAAACCTCAGTCAATCGGTGTCATCCAGATTTCAAACTCGAGGTTCACGTAAGCCCACTCGGGATTGACCCTGGTGTCTCGCAATTCAGCCAAGAGAGCCCTGAAATCCTTCTCGTCAGAACCCTTGAACTCGAAATAGGTGAGGAAATCGTAGCCGAGCGCTGGATTGAGGTCACGTGAGTGGTAAAGCTTGCGAAACACTCGATCCGCATACTTGAGTCCGATCGCTGTGTGGCCCTCACGCGCGTCGGTCTTCTGGAAATAAGCTTGCCGCTCGTCATGGGTGAGTCCCCACCACTCCTCCGATTTTCCAATTGGAATCAGGACTGCCATGGTATGGTCTGACGGCTCCAGCTTCGACACAGAGCGCGCATCCAGTTCCTGCCGCTGGGCATCGCTGGTGTACTGAAGATCTTGCGTCACGCCCTGAAGCTGGACTGAGGAACCGTTAGGAGACCATGATTGCTCCGGCAGTGAGATCGGCACCGAGGTCTCAATACGCACAACGATCCAGCGTGACGCAAGATTGGCAGGAGCCTCGCCTCGCACGGGGACGACCTCTTGGACACGGTAGCGGCTGAGACGGCCACCTCGGCCTGTGGTCAACGGCCTCAAGGTTGTTTCGTTCGCCCCGGCAAAAAAATATACCCATGCCCGTGGGGAGGACTGAATGGGGTCGCCCTGAGTCACGTCGATCGTGGTCCTCCTTCCTTGCGCACAACTGCTTGCTCCTGCAAGCAATACGAACAGGATGAAGAGGTCCAGAATCTGCCGTGCACTCTTCGGCATGGTCTCATGGTATCTCAGCTCAGGCTGCTGCTGACAGGGCGCTGGAGGTCTCGTCGCTTCCATTTTGACCTCTGCTCAATGGTTACGCTGCCCCTACTTGCGGGCATCTTCTTGAGCTTTCAAGGCATCCTTAATACCTTTCGCGAGCTTCTCGGCCGGCCCTTTTGCCCAGAAGTGGGTGAAGTAGAACGTAGGCTTCTCGCCAATCATGTGGTTATGGAGTGCAACGATATAGATCTCCGCTTTCCTGAGTGCCCTTAGCACGGGCTGGACTTCCGCGCCCGTCATGATTAAGTCGCCATCGATCGCCGCTAACTCGTCGCTTCCCGAAAAGGCAACCCAGGTACTGAGGCCCATCGAAGCGGCAACCTTAGTACCGTGCATTTTCCCTTCGCGCCCAATGGCAATCTTCAGAACACCATCTTTTATCATTCCCGTGTGGCCGAGAATCTTTTCGATGGCACCTTGGGAGATGAAACCAGGTTCAGGTACTCCTCCTACGAACTCAGTCGCTGGCTGAGGACTTGCGGCACGAACCCTCTTGATGGCGTCCCACACATTCTTAACAGCCCCAGCCAGGTTCTCGGGGGCGCCACGGCCACCAATGTGCATGAAGTACACCTTCGGCTCGTCATAGAAGAAGTGGTTGTGCAAGGCGGTCACTTCAAGCCCGGACGCAAACGCCGCATCCATAGCCGGCGCCACTTCGTCCTGGAAGACCACGGTATCCCCCATGACCATGGCTCCGTACTCTGTGGCCTTGAAAGCAGCCCACGAGCCCAATCCAGCAACAGGCTTGAACGGCATCCCATCGACCGTGAGCGCGATATCCGTGCGGGGCCAACCGATGCGAACAACGCCGTCTGCGCTCACGGTTGCCTTGGTACCAGCGATTTCAGCGATTCTTTTGACATCAAGCCCCCGCGCATCGAGGTCCCTTACTTTCAAGTTGTCAAAGTGCGTGACCGCATCGGCCTTCGTCCAGAGACCAACGTGACCCCCTTGCTGAAATGTTGCATCGCTCACGTCAAGATACTTCTTGCCATCGAAAAAGCACTCAATATGCTCGCCTCGCATTTTCACTCTGAGTGTATGCCAGCCTGGCTGGCGCGTGATCCCAGCACTTTGGAGTTGCCGGCGGCGCCCTTTGACAACTTTGTAGACGCGGTAATTGTCCTCAAGCGGGTTATAGCGGGCGATGTAGTAATTCCTCGCATCCTTGGCGCGCCAAACGACGCCCCCACCTTGGTCAATCTCCCCGGTCAGGGCTTTCATCTTCACCGAGATGTCCACATCCTGGTAGTTTGTATGGCTCGCCAGAATAACGTTGAATGTGGAGTTGGCGTTCTGTGCCAGCTGAGCCAGCACATGACTCTTGCTCGGTGCCGCATGGTCTTCTGCAACCTTCCAGTTCCCAACCGCCACCTCAAAACCTGCTGGTAGCGCGCCGATGCTATCACTTTCAAAGTTCCACGATCCCTTACCAGCACCCCAGACACTGGCTGGAGTCGAACTGCCTACCAGGAACACCAACCCGATAAGTACTTTTATCGATTTCATACCAAGCACCGCTGCCAGGCGCTTCCTCGGATTGGCGTCCTTCAGTTGATCTATGCTCGTCTCACCTCTCAGATCGCTTCCTCTCGTTTCACGTCCTTGATACGCCAGTGCGAACCGAAGGCCTTCTGAAGAGCAGCCGTTTTAACCTCTCTCCCTTTTTTGATCGTTAGCGTCATAAGCCCCTTCTCGCGATCCACCTCCACACCCTCGATATTCTCGATACCCGCCACATGGCTCTCGAGACCGCTGGCGCAGCAGATGCCCTTGCCTCCAGCACAAGCGCCCCCCACGTGACACACCCACTTGGACGAGCTGTCGAGCTTCGCGAGCGAAAGCGCTATAGTTTCATTCTCGTGCCAGCCACCCGAATGATGGACGATGACGCGGTAAGCGGTGAGACCACCAATGCCTGCCAATGCGCCGATCAAGAACACCACCAATGTCTTCTTCTCCATAGCTTGCCTCCTTTCCTAGGAACACACAGATATTCACTGAACCTATGCTTATATCACCCCTCTCTCGTTGAGCGAGGATCGCTGTTAAGGCAACTTATATCGCTTCCTCTCGTTTCATGTCCTTGATACGCCAGTGCCAACCGCCGGCCTTCTGAAGGGCAGATGTTTTGACCCTTTTACCTTCTTTGATCGTCAGCGTCACGAGGCCCGTCTCGCGATCCACTTCCACGGCCTCGACGTTCTTGACACCCGCCAGATGGCTCTTGAGACCGCTGGCACAACAGATACCCTCTTTGGCACAAGCGCCCTTTATGTGACACACCCACTTGGACGAGCTGTCAAGCTTCGCGAGCGAAAGCGCTCCTGTAGTTTCCTGGGCAGCGTGTTTGTGTTTCTTACCGAAGAGCCAATCGAATAGCCCGGCCTGTACTGACATGACCGGGACCATCAATCCAAGTGCGACCAGGGCTCCCACAACCAGCTTCTTGTTCATCGACATGGTTTTTACCTCCTATGTTTCAAATCCTTACCCACCTGTGATACGGACAATCTCTTCCTTCTGAACCCGCCAAACAGAACCGCTGCAACGGCCTGTAATGTCAAAGATTCCTCCCTTGTCCTGGATCAGATCAACGCGTGTGGAAATTTCGTCATCCTCTCCCCCAAACAGGCGTCGGGCCCCAGCCTTGGTCAGCTTCACCACCCGATACAATTCGGATTCAGGGCTTGCCGAGGAGGCATGCGAGCCGCAGGTTTCAGGCGTACAGTTGGGTTCGCAGCAGCCTCCACTCTCGTGCTGAGTGCTTTGGACAGCTGCCGGCTGCACCACCCCCGCTTCACCCACTTTGCCTAAAACCGTTTCCGCACACGTGGAAGGGCTGCAATCCTCAGCCTGCATCACCGAGGCCTTGCTGGGCTGGCTCGTGGGTGCAGGAACTAGGATTCCTTGCAGAGACTGCTGGAGAGACGTGAGCTCTACCATCTGAACCTCGATGGCCTGGATCTTTTCAGTCAGCAGCGTCTTCAATTTAGGCGCGATCACACCACAGCATCCATCGGCAACCACGCGACTCAGGCGTCTAAGCTCTGGGACGCTGAATTGCATTTTCCGCGCGTGGGCGAGGAATGTCATTCGACGGATACTTGCGGCGTCGTAGACGCGGTAGCCATTGCCGTGGTCGCTGGTCCTGCGAACTGGACGCGGGAGCACATGCACCTTCTCGTAATACCGAATCGTCTTTGCGCTCAATCCGGTCTGCTGTGCCACCGAACCGATGAGAACCTTCTTCTTCATGAGGTCACCTCCTCGGTGATTAGGATAAACCTTCCAGTAAGGGGAAGGTCAAGTCCGTCTCCTGTGGCCCATTCTATGGGTGCGATCCTATGGTCCAAAGATACGACTTCCAGCTACTGGAGAGTCAAGCGATTTCTTCGCACGATCCGCCGTCACCGGGCCCACTGCTACCAGAGGTGTACCAGCCGGTGAGGTGACACACCCAGGTGGTAGAGTCCCACAATACAGATCGCTCTTACTAGAGTCATGCCGAAGCCATGAGCAAGCAACCGTCGGGGAGAAGCGAGGATCTGCTGCCGCAGGATGATGAGGTCGCCCAACTGCTGCAATCGTTGACAGAGGTCTTGGTCCTCTAGCAATGGATAAGGCCGAAATCCACCCACGTCATTGTACGCTTCCCGACGGACGAAGATCCCTTGATCGCCCCAGGGTATTCTGGTCAGCCGGGCTCGCAGATTGCCCACGATGTCGACCAGCCGTAGGTCCAGGCGGCGACTTCCGTGGCAGAGGCTGAAGCCACCAGCCACGACCGCAGGGCGCTCCACCAACACCCTCTGGATCTCTTCCAGGGACCCTGGGAGCAGAATGCAGTCGGCGTGGAGAAACAGGAAAACCTCGCCCCTAGCGACAGCGGCCCCGGCGTGCAACTGGCTGCCACGACCAGCAGGAGCCTGCACGACCCGGCAGCCATGTGCTCTGGCGATTGAGACGGTGGCATCGTGGCTGCCTCCATCTACGACGATTACCTCGGTCGCTCCAGCTCCATTGACCGAGGCCAGGGCGCGTGGGAGCGCCTGTGCCTCGTTCAACGTAGGAATGATGACGGAGATGTGAGGCTGCCTGTTGACGGTTTGACCCCGCATCGCCGCGCCCTCGTGGTCTGGCGGTTGCTTAGGTTCTGATGCGACCGTCACTGCCTTGGCAGGTTTAACTTCAACCTTGGCGGAACTCTCGCACTCGCAAGTCGCCGGGCTACACTCCGGCCCACAGCAGGAACATGCTTCCACCTTATGCGGAAGCTGCCTCATCCCCGCAAATCGACCTGTGCTCATGTTACTTCCTCTCTCATTGAGTGAGGGTCGATGAGCAACTTGTTCTTCATGAGGTCACCTCCTCGGTGATTAGGATAAACCTTCCAGTAAGGGGAAGGTCAAGTCTGTCTCCTAATGACCCGAAATGATTTAGACGCGTACTGGCTCGAACCGGCGGTACGAGTCTAGCGGGGCTAGACCGCGGAACACCTCAGGGTGGAAAATCTCAGCCAGGATCTCCATCCCTGTTACCACGCGCGGACCGGGGCGGGCAAAGTAGTGCGAAGCATCCACCGCATACACCCGGTTGTTCTTTACCGCGGGCAATTCGTCCCACCCGGGATATGCCTGAAGCCGCTCCGCTTCCCGCAGCGCGGCATCCAATCGGTAGCCGCATGGAGAGAGGACGAGTACCTCCGGAGCATACTCACGAATCTTTTCCCACGGCACCCGCACGGAATCCTCGCCGCGCGTGGCCAGCCGGTCTTCGCCTCCGGCGAGCTCCGTGATCTCTGCCATCCAGTGCCCAGCGCAGTATGGTGGATCGAACCATTCAAAGATGAACACGCGCGGGCGCTTCAATCCCGCCGACCGCTCACGCATCCGCTCAACCCGCCCTTGAAGATCATGCACCAGCCGCTGCGCCGCTTCCTGTTTCCCCGTGGCATCACCAACTTCCAAAAGATTCTCAAAGATTTCGCTGAGATTTTTCGGGGTCAGATACAACACCTTGGGCTTGTGCTTCAGGGCCTGGATGGCCTGCGAGGCTTCGTTGCCCGATGGGGCGCACACCTGGCACAGATCCTGGGTCACGATGAGGTCAGGGGCGATTTGCTGCAGCAACACTTCGTCCACCAGATAGAGGCTGTTTCCCGCGCGCAGCCGCTCCGAGACCGCGCGGTCAATTTCCAGGGGCGTCATGGTGTCCGTGGGAATCGCGGACCTGACCACGACCGGCTTGCCACGGACCGACTCCGGGTAATCGCACTCGTGGCTGATCCCCACAAGCGCGTCTTCAAGTCCAAGGGCGCAAACCATCTCGGTGCCGCTTGGAAGGAACGAAACGATGCGCATCAGCCCTTACGTTGCTTCCCCAACCACCTGGAACCCACGACGCCTGAAGTCAGCATCAAATGTAAAGGCAACCCGCACGTTCCGGCGGCGCATGATCACGAAACTTGCACAGTCTACAATGCCGGCTGAGCGTGACCCGGTGCGTTCGAATTCTGCAACAACCTCACGGTGCAAGGCGCCGTCAATCCACTCCACTTCATACGCATCCGCTTCCATCAGAAACTGGATCGCCGCCGCCCTTCCCAGCCTCCGCTGCAGGATAGCCGCCGCCTCACCCAGAATGTACGAATGGATCAGAAAAGTTTCGCCCGAGGAAACCAGCACATCAAGCAGTCTTATAGCTTCACCATGCATACGATCGTTGCGATCTGCCAGAGCCAGGATCGCCGACGTGTCCAGAAGCGTCACTTTTTCTTGTGGGATGCCTCGTAGGCTTCGACGAATGCATCGTCGTGATAGATGGAAACCGGTCTCTTAGGATTCTGCTTAGACCGGCCGATTCCCACCCAGCCAAACCCTCGCTTCGCCGCCGGCTTTTTTGCAATGAACGAAAGTCGTTCTAGAGGCGGGAGAGGCTTTGGGTTACCCTCCACCAGTCTCTTTCGCCCATCCCCATGGCCGAGGTACTGTCGGATCGCATCGCGCACGACAGCCGCAATCGACGATGCCCGATCAAACGCCTTCTTTCTCAGCGCGTCATAGAGCGGCTCTTCCAACTGTAATTGCGTCCGTTTCACAGCTCTATGTTAACAGCATGCTGTCATGCTGTCAATGAGCCACGGGCTACCGAGGGCCTCCTTCCGGGTTGTAGTCCCCGGGTGGCGTCGTTGTACCACCGGGCGGGAGGGGCACATCGCCTTCCAAGACGGGATCGCCGGTGGCCTGCATCCAACCGGACAGGCGTCGCTCGAGATCAGCCTTCACCCCGGCATACTCAGGGCTGACGGCCACGTTCTCGAACTCCTGCGGGTCGGCGGCGAGATCGAAAAGCATCTCCTTCGGGCGTTCACCGATGGGCAGTCCCAGATCAGCCAGGCGCGACTTGGAATAGCCGTTGTCCACGTTGGGCATGACCATCCGCGGCCGTTCCGAGAAGTACCGGATGTATTTATGACGTGTGGTGCGGATGCAGCGCGCTGGATCATAGGCCGCA
>CAZPLZ010000108.1:0-11368 GCA_964587525.1 uncultured bacterium
CCCTCGACTTCGCTCGGGGCCCTGAGCGAGCGAAGCGAGTCGAAGGGCGACGGAGCAGCGCGCAGCGCAGGTCGGCCAGCGACCGCTCAGCCCCCTCCGACCCGGCCTGCCGGACTTTTTCCGCATCCTGCTAGTGAAACGCTTCGCCGGTGTTGACTTTCGAGGAGGTCATCACTTAGCATTGTCTCGTTCCATAATTGGTCAATAGACAGGAGGGCTTACGACGATGAGAATCACGAACAGAGGGCTGGCCAAGCTGAAGAAGGAATTCAAGGGCTGGCTGCAGGGCGATCGAATTAACGCATTCTTCAGGGAATTCAATATCAAGTTCGCCGTGGGCCACTGGTGCGCGGGGGACTTTGGAGACCGGTTCGCGCTGGACGGCTACAACTCCAACAACCCCGCGTTCCGGAACGACCCGATCGGTCAGATCGAGCGCATCGCCGCGGCGGGAGTCAATGCGATCGAATTTCACGAGCGGTTGTTCATTGACCGGCACTACCAGAAAGACCCGGTCAAAATCCGGGAAATCAAGGACGCGATGAGCCGGTACGGCATGATCTGCAACAACATGAACATCAACTGCTGGAGCGACCCGAAGTGGAAGCTGGGTGCCGCGTGCAATCCAGACCCGGCGATCCGCAAGGATGCGCTCGCGCTGCTGCACCAGGCCGCGGTCATCGCCAAGGAGCTGGGCGCCAAGACAGTATCGCTCTGGCCGGGGTCGGACGGCTGGGACTACCACTTCCAGATCAACTACGGCAGGGCGCTTGAGTGGTACATCCAGGGTTGCACGGTGCTGGCGAAAAGCGCGAAGCAACAGGGGATTAAGGCTGCGACGGAGCCCAAACCGCATGAGCCGCGCGAGATGAACATGATCATCAAGTCGGTGGCCAAGGCGGCGCTGGTGTGCCAGCAGGTCAACAAGAACATCGGCGCCAAGGTCATGGGCGTCAACATTGACTACGGGCACGAGCAGATGGACAACAACACCCCGGCTGACGCGGTGTACATGCTTGAGGTGATCGGCGTCCCGATGGCGGCCACGCACATCAACGAGGCGAAGCCGTACAGCAACGACGAGGACCGCATCGCCGGCGCCGGGGACTGGTGGCGGATGGTGGATTACATCTACGCCACCATCGATGTGGGATTTGACGGCTACTTCGCCGAGGACCAGTTCACCTACCGGGACGATCCGACGGAATCCATGGCGCTGTCCCGTGAGTTCTTCGCGAACATCACTAAGCGCGCGCTGCTGATCTGGAAGGACCGCGATGTGCTGATCAAGGCGCAGGCGAAGGGTGATGGGCCTTCCGTCCTTAACGCACTCAAGCGCACGATCTTAAGCGGCGAGCCGATGAGGTAATCCACGGCGCTCTTCCTACAAGTTTCACCTGAAGGCCGCGGAGCTGTCCCGCGGCCTTAGGCTTTGCGATACTTAAAGAACATGCGTAAGGTGGCCCTGCGTTTCTCCCCTGACCGGCTTAAACGGCTGCTCGCCGCTGGGCTGTTTGCGGTGGCGTTCGGGTGGTTGGAAGCGGTGATCGTCGTCTATCTCCGCAAGCTCATCGGGCTGGAGGGCGCGCTGGACGCGATGGATCCGAAAACGCAGGAGGCCCTCCTGGAGAACTTTGCCACGATGCGTTCCAAGGGGCCAGGCAGCTTCCTGAGCCCGGAGTTTTTCCTCATCGAGCAGAGCCGGGAAGTCGCCACCATGCTTATGCTGCTGGCCTTTGGGTACCTGGCCGCAGGGACGTGGCGGCAGCGGGCTGCTTATTTCTTCTTTGCCTTTGGCGTCTGGGACATCGTCTATTACGCTGCGCTCTGGATCCTCGTGCGCTGGCCGCAGTCGCCCCAGACCCTCGACATCCTCTTTTTGATTCCGTTCCCCTGGATCGCGCAAGTGTGGATCCCCATCGCGATCTCGTTTGTGTTCATCGGGGGAGCGGTCTGGTCGCTGCGCGGACCCCGCCGGCGGTGAAACGGGTAGCCGTTCTCACGCTCGTCGGCCTGTGGGCGATCGCGCTCGTCATGGGCCTGGTGCCCCGCGGCACCCGGCTGCTGGATAGCCTCCCGACGATCCTCGTTTCTGCGGGGCAGCGGGCCGACATCGAGAGTGGTGACCCGCCGTATCACCGCTTCCTTCGCACCCTCGCCAGAACACACCCTGGCGCGCCGGAGGTGTTGTTGATGGTCCACGATCCGCGTCGCAATGATCTGTTCCAGTTTTACCGTGCTGCGTATGAACTCTACCCAACAAAAGTTCGGTTTGTTCCCGTCACCTTTGCGCCATCCGGGCAGAAGAAGTTTTCCCTCAACGTGGATCCTTCGCTGCACCGGCTGGTGAGGGAAGCACCTCTAAAGCTAGCGGCGTTGTACGAGCAGCCCGATCCTGGCCGAAGCGCGTTCTACACGGTGGCGGCAGCGGCGGATGGCGCGATTGAATTCACCGCGCTGGAGCCTCCCCCGGCTGCGGCTGAAGCAGCGCCGCCGGGGTACAGCTCGCCGCGGCCAGCCTTGTGGCTGCTGGGGCTGGCCAGCCTCGTGCTGTTCGGCTGGGTGTTCAACGAAATTTCTGGGCTTGCGCGGCCTTTCCGGGGCGATCTTCCGTCCCTGCTGGCTCTGGCCTTGTTCTCTGGTGCTGGACTGACCGTGTGGGTTCAAGTGGTGATGTCCCTGGCGGGTGTTCGCTGGAGTCTCCCCGCGGTGCTGGCGCCCTGGGTGATTGTCCTGGCGGCGGCAGGCTGGAAATGGCGCACCGGTGGATGGAAAGCCATGACCACCCAGCCGGCCACGCACCCCAAGCCACCAGTGGGGTGGGTGGATTACGCCGGTTTCGCACTGTTCGGCTTGGCAGCGTGCATGGCGCTGCTCCGAACGGCCATTCCCCTGTCGGCCTGGAGCAACTGGGACGCCTGGGCCATCTGGTTGTTCAAGGCCAAAGCCTGCTGGCTGGCGCGTGGCGTACCCTTTGAGTTCCTTAAAGAGCCGTTGTATTCCTTCTCGCATCATGACTATCCGCTTGGGCTTCCCATCTTGAACAACTATCTCGCTCTGTGGACCGGCGGTCTGGACGGACGATTTCTACGAAGTCTTTCCCCGGTCTATCACGTTTTGTTGGGATGCCTGCTGGCGCGGCTGCTGCTGGAATTCGGGATGGCGCGGGGGCGGTGGCTGTGCGCGGGAGTGTTCTTGCTGATCCCGCTTGTGCTGGAGCAGGGTTCGAACGGTTACGCTGATCTGCCGGTAGCCTGCGGGATGATCGCCTGCCTGGTCCTGCTGGTCGCGTGCTGGCGCGGCCTGGCCGCCCCGTGGGTGGTGGGGTTTGCCGGAGGGGTGGCCGCCCTGATGAAGGCTGAAGGGCTCATGTGGGGCCTCGGCTGCCTGGCGGTCTTGGTGATTTGGACCGTGGCTAGGCGGCTGCGCGCCTCCCATCTGGCGGTCGCGGTGGTGGTGTTTCTGGCGCTCGTTAGCCCCTGGAAGCTGACGGCACGCAACCTGGGGCTTCGCCCCAAAGATTATGTCATCGAACCCTCGCGCATGATTCAGAATCTGCCGGCCCGCGCGCCGCTGGTCGTCAAGGGTGTGCTCTATGAAACACTCGGCTCGGGCGTGACCCTGCCGGCGCTTTCCGGGACTGCCCCGTTCAGCTTGGCACGATGGTTCAATCACCTTCGCACCAAGTGGCTCTTGCTTTGGCTTACGGTGCTTACCGCCCTCGTCGTGGGAAGACGCGAGTTGCTCACGCCGCCGCTGCGGGAGACAGCACTCGTTCTGCTCCTGCAGGCTTCCGCCTACGGCGCCGTGTACCTCGCCTCAATTAAGGATGTCTCCTGGCACATCGTCACGTCGCTGGACCGGCTCCTCCTACAGCTTTCGCCGGTTGCCTGGGCGCTGGCCTGCGCCTTGCTAGCTTCACAACTGACACCCCCTTCTGTGGCGTCGCGCCAACCTTCCGGACCCCGGTGAAAAGAAGGATGTGCTCTTGAGACGCCCGGTGCCCTCCTGTCAAATACGACCGGTGTGAGATGGAGTAAAATGAGAGTGATGAACACATGAAGCAGGTGATTGGGAAAAGACCGATGGGCAAGCATGTGTAAGGAGGCGTTGTGAGGTTGACCGACATCGCTGCTTGGGCAGGGCCAATAATTGCAGTCGGGGCGATTATCAGTTGGGTCGTCTTGTTTTGGCGTCGATTTGGAAGGATCGAGCAAGGCATTCACCATGCCCTCGAAGCCATTGCCTCTATGAGTACTTCATTCGCCACTTTTGTGAAAAAGAGCAGGACAAAAGGGAAGCTTTCGAAGAAAGATTGGGAGGAGATTGCTGCTCCATTTTACCGAGCTCCAACCGAGTCTATACTCAATTTACTCAAGCAGATAAAGCCGGTGGGAAATCCTGTCTCTGCGTCAGAATTGGAGGAAGTACGCCAATATGTCTCAAAGGCAGATCAAGGAGGGAGCCTGTCAGCACATGAGCGAAGTCGTCTTTACATCCTTAGCCAGCGGTTAAACAAAGAACGAGAGGCAAATCCAGCGGAGGCGATTATACTTACTGGCATCGTGGCTTTTCTACTTGGGTTGGCCATTGGCTCAGAGAAAGGAACAAGATGGCGGAGCGCCTTCACGCAATACTCGCGTTGACATGACGGCTCCGACACGATGTTCTTCTTCGGCCCACTCTACCCATTGGCGCACAATGTGAAGAACGTCAGGCGGCGCGGTCATAAAGAATCTTTCCTTCCCGTGACGCGGGGCGGACAATTGTCCCAACGAGATTGCGGTACTTTTTGAATTCTTGAGGAGTTACCACGATCACATCTTTCGGTACGCCGAGGCCCCTTAAGGCAAGACGGATCTCAATTTCCCGGTTCCGTTTGGTCTTCCCCGCGTTGTTCATGACCACCAGCAGGTCCACATCACTATCTGGCTCCACCGACCCCCGTGCATGGGATCCGAAAAGGATGATTTTCTCAGGATCGAACTGAGCGACGATCCGTCGCACCATCTCGCTAATGGCGTCCTGAATTGCTAGTTTTTGCACGATGCGCCTAATTTTACCTTGGAATCATCCCTTCCGGGCCATGATAAAATATTAGTCGCCCATCGTGAGCAGCGCTTCGAACCCCAACTGTTTCACGCGGGCGGCGGCGCGGTCACCGAGCGGAGCTCGCCGGTGGTGAAACGGGTAGCCGTTCTCGCGCTCGCTGGCCTGTGGGCGATCGCGTTGCTCATCAGCTTGGCCTACCGCGGGTGGGGGTTGGGCCAGCACCTCCCCAGGTTGTTTGCTTCCCCCAAGGAGAAGGCGGAAATCACGAGCGGCGATCCGGAGTACCACCGCTTTCTTATGAAAACCGGCCAGCGGCTGCCGGCCGGTGCGCACCTGCTCCTGCTTACGAACGATCCGGACTGGCAATGGCAGAACCGCTTTCACACCGACCGCGCTTCGTATGAGCTCTATCCGACCCTGCACTGGTATCTTCCCGTCACGTTCACCCCTCCTGCCCGGGAGAAGTTTGAGTTTGAAGTCGATCGGTCCACTCTGGATCTGGTCCGCCAGCAATCAATCGAATACGCGGCCATCTTTGTCAGGAAGGATCCGGACCGAAGCGGCGTGTACCACCTCTCAGTGAGCAAGGGGAACAAGCTGTTGTTCGACCCACTGCCGCCGGCCCCGCCGACTCAAGATCGCCCGGACAGGTTCGCCGCCTCGCGACCATGGGGGTGGCCGGTGGGCGTGGCGACGCTCATGCTGTTCGGTTGGGTGTTCAATTCGGTGACGGGTCTGTCGGGCGTATCCAAAGGGGAGTTGTCCGTCCGGCTGGCCCTGGCCCTGCTGTCCGGCGCTGGCTTAACGGCTTGGTGGATGCTGCTGTTATCCCTCTTAGGATTTTCCTGGAACCTCCTCCTGATCGTGGCGCCGTGGGGTGGCCTGCTGGCGGTGGTCGGCTGGCAGAAGTGGAAAGGGACGACGGTCGGATCTCATGGCGGCGCGGTGGATGCGGCAGAACCTGGCCGGCCCCACGGAGTCTCGTCTCGAACCTGGCTCACGGGCGCGGGATGGGCCCTGATCGGCATTGCCTCGGCCCTGGCCATGCTGGAAGCCTTTATTCCCATCTCGGCGTGGAGCAACTGGGACGCCTGGGCGATCTGGAACTTCAAGGTCCGGGCGTTCTGGGAGCCCAAAACGATCTCGCAGGATTTTCTGCAGTCGGATCGGTATATCTTTACCCACCCCGACTACCCGCCAGGGCTGCCGCTCATCCAGACCTACCTTGCGCTCTGGGCGGGCGGGGTGAGTGAAACGCTGCTGCGCCTTTCCTCTCCGCTCTTTCACCTCGCGCTGGTTATCCTGCTCGCGGCTCTTTTGCACGAGGTGGGCGTTGGGGAGGCGCGCTGGCTGCTGGCAGCCGGGTTCGCCTTAACGCCCAAGGTGCTGGAACAAGCCTCCAACGGGTATGTCGACCTGCCGGTGGCGGCCACCATGACCGGCGCGTTGCTTCAATTCGTGAGGGCCGGCAAGGGCCAGACACCGTTGTGGACTGTGGGCCTCCTCTGCGGGCTGGGGACATTGATGAAAAATGATGCGATTATCCTCTCACTGGGATGCCTGGGGTGGATGGGGATCTGGTGGTGGAGGAAGCGGGTCCGCCTTGCCCAGATCCTGGCGACCGGGCTTCTGCTGGCGGCCCTGATTGGCTCCTGGCACGCGGTCGTTAACGTGCAAAAGCTTAACCCGACCTTTAAGATTTCCCTTGCGAGCCTTGCAAGGAACCTTCCCGATCAGCTCCCGCTGATCCTGAGGGCCACCCGATTGGAAGCCTTTGGTCCGGCGCTGACCGTCAAGCACTTGCGCGGCACGGCTGGCTTCAACCTCGTCGAGTGGTTCCAACATCTCAGGATTAGCTGGCTGCTGTTCTGGTATGCGGTTGCCACAGGCATCGCCTTTGGGTTTATCCGATTGATGCGTGCCCCGGGGTACGAGCTGGCTGGGCTGCTGCTCTTTCAAGTGGGGGGAACATGGGTGGTGTACCTGGCCGCCCAGTTTGACGTCGGCTGGCTCCTGCTGACCTCACTGGACCGCTTGCTTCTGCAGATGGCGCCATTAGCGTTGGTGGTGGGTGCCGTAGGCGTCTTCCCTCTTGAGACGCCCGGTGCCCTCCTGTCAAAGGTGAAATATTAGTCGCCCATCGTGAGCAGCGCCTCGAACCCCAACTGTTTCACGCGGGTGGCGGCGCGGTCAATGGCGGCGCGGTCGCCGAGCTTGCGGGACACCAGCCAGAGGCGGTACCAGCCCGGGGCGTAGTCAGGCTCTCGACGCACCAGTTCATGTGCGCCGCGCAGGGCATCTTCCAGCTCGCCGGCGTCGAACTGCTTGTCGATGGTCTGCGTCATCTGCTCTGTGGTTGGCAACAAGTACCAAAGCTGGCTGTCGGGGGGGATGAAAGGGCCAGGCGCCGACCGCAGTGCGTAGCACTGGTAAAAGCAGTTTTCAGATGGGTGGTCTTCAGCCCAGATGGGCTGGGTGTAGGTGCGCCAGAAGGCCTGATAGCGCTTAAGCGCGTTGCCGCTTAGCGACGCCCCTGACATCCGGCCTATAGAGACCATCCCTCCGGGGCTGTACAGGATCGCGGTGATCCTGCGCTGCTTGAGTTTGACCCGTATCCGCGCTGGTGTGGGCGATGAACGTGCGAGCGCGTGAAGCAGGGGAGGGGCGAGCTCAAACTCGGTGATGCACCGGCAGGGAGCGTAAAAGGTTTTGGGGTCTCCCAGCATATAGAGCCGCCCGCCCGCTGCCGTCGCGCATCCCCGCTCCATCGCCGGGAGATACCGCATGTGCGGGGGCAGGACACGATGAAGATATCCCCGCTCGGTTTCTGCGCCCGCAAACAGACTGCTCGGGTCCGCCAGCCGGCGGTGTGCGGTGAGCAAGGGAGGAATCTGGATCGCCAGGGAGAGGGCCAGGACCCAGGTCACCGCCGCCCGCGGCAGCATGGTCATGCTCGAGAGCAGGAAGCCTGCGAGCAGGGTGGCCACTGGGTAGAGCGGGGCCAGATACCGGTAGATGCCGCCGCCTACGTGGCTCCAGCTCACATACAGGATGGTGGAGAGGGCGAGCAGCCAGCGTTCCGGAGCGCCGAAAGGTTTTAGGCACACCGTGGCGAGCCCGACGATCATGAACAAGTACGGCGCGAGCGCTTCCCCATGGCTGTCGTAGATGCCGCGGGTGAGCGAGATGGGAAACAGCTTCGCCCAGCCGAAGAGCCAGGAGTATTGCTGTTTCCACTCCTCCGCCCACAGAAGGTGCAGCCGGAAGGTCTCCGGTTCGATCTGCATATGGCCGAACAGGTAGGGGTAAACCGGGTTGCCGGTCAGGAGCCAGTTTTTGAGGCCCCAGGCAAGCGGGAGACAGGCTGCCACGGGAAGCGCCACCAGGAGGAAGGATTTCAGGGCGCCGGTTCGCCGCCAGACTGCGGTCAGCGCGAGCCCAGCGCAGAAGATGGCGAACCCCGCCAGGTATTTGATCCCCAGCGCGGTGCCCAGCAGCCAGCCGACGAGCAGCCACGCTCGGCGACTGCGGCGGGCCGCCAGTTGCTCCAGGATGATCGCGAATGCCGCGAGTTCCAGGCAGATCAGCGGGTGATCCACGCCGGCGAAAATTGCGTGCGAAGACAGAAACGGCATGGCCGCAAAGCCGGCGCACAGCAGCACCGCGTGGGCGTTGGCTAGCCGCGGGCGGAGGATGGCAAACAGTTGGAGGGTGGACAGGACGAAGCACTGCCAGACTAGCAATTTGGCGCTGACGGTCGTTCCCAACGCGAGGGCCGCCCCGTAGAGCATCTCCATGGTGGCGGGGAAGCTGGCGAAGAGAAACCGCTCAACGTAGAAAATCTTGTGTTCGTGCAGGTACAAGCCAGGCAGCGCGAGGTGATAGCGTAGCGCGTCAAACACCGTCTCTGGCGCGAGCGCGGCGGGGAGGGCGAGGAGGCAGGGCGACACCGCCAGGAGCGCACCAGTTGTTGGCCGAACGCGCGCGATGGTCCGTCGGTGTGAAAGAAGGAACACGGTGGAAAACAGCAGGCAACCGGCGAGGAGAGGTTTCAGCCATAACCCGCACAACCCGAGTCCCAGGAGCGCCAAGCTAAACGGCGCGATCCCAAGTAGCCACGCACAGATCAGTGAGGACCTGATGCCGAGCCACCGTCTGGTGGTGAGTCCAGCGCCCAGGAGCGCCGCGTTCAGGAGGAGCCAGACCAGTGCGGCCTTCCCGCGGGAGGTCCAGACGAGGAGCCACGTGGACAGCGACACGGCGCCGTGGCGGGGGAGGAAAAATCCAGTGAGGTCGTCCAGGGTTGCTGCATGTCCGGGAGCCAGCGCGTAATTGAGGAGAATCAGCGCTGCCCAAACTGCAAGCAGGGAACGCATGAAGAAATGTTATCAGGACTGCTATAAAGAATGACATGCCGGCCCCCAGGCCCAGAATGGATTTTTCCACGCGGTTCCTGGCCGCGGTGGCGATGGTGTGGGGCCTCCTCATCTGGATCAACTGGTTTACCGCCAATCCCCTGTCGTTCCGGCACTGTTGGAACGCGTTTGTAGCCTACGGCTCCATCAAGTCCGGGCCGGCTCTCGCCGCCTGGGGAGCGCACCTTATCCAAATGGGCTGTGTCGCTTTGCTTGCGCTCGCGGCCTTGGGTGCCGGCCGGCTGGTGGCCAAGTGGCTGGGATCTCCCACAGAGCGTCTCGCCGGATTCATCGCGGTTGCGCTGGGCGCAGGCTCACTCAGTTTTGTGGTGCTCGCTGCTGGATTCAACGGCCTGCTGTTTCGCGGGCCGGCCTGGCTGTTGGTCCTGGCGGCTGCTGCCATCGGCGCCTGGCGCCTCAAGCGTTTCCCGGGACTTCGTTGGCTGATTACGCCGGGCACCTGGGTATTGACCTTGGGTGTCGCGCTCGCGTTGTGGCTCGCCCTGGTGGGGACCCTGGCGCCGGAAGTCAGTTACGACGCACTCGTTCACCATCTTGGCCACCCACAGATTTACATCGCGCGGCACAAGGTGGTCGCTATGCCGCATCACTTCCTCTCGCACTATCCAGCGCTTCTGGAGATGCAGTATCTGCTGGCCTGGCTGTTGGGTGGCAGCCCCACGGCGGCCAAGCTTGTTCATTTTGCCTGGGGGGTGCTGACGCTGGCTGCTCTGGTGGCGTGGGCGAGGGAACGCCTGGAAGGTTCCTGGGCCCTGGCCGCCGCCGCTGGGCTGGTCCTTATCCCGTATGTTCACCTCGTGCTGATGTGGGCGTATGTGGACCTGGGCGCGGCGGGATACCTGACGCTTACGCTGTGGGCAGTCTGTACGCGGTCGGTGTCGCCGGTGATCGTCGGCGTCCTGTGCGGGCTCTGCGCGGGTACCAAGGCGACCGGCGTCTTCGCCCTCGTCCTCGCCGGGACGGTTCAATTGGCCAGGCGGATGTCGCGCCGGGCCTTTCTTGTCTTTCTGCTGGCTTTCCTGGTCATCGCCGTCCCCTGGGGCTTGAAGAATCTCGCCTACACCGGCAACCCCTTCGCGCCATTCCTCTCGCGCGTGATACCAACGCTGTGGTGGGCTCCTGAGAATATCGACCGCTATCAAGAGGAATTGAAAAGCTACGAGCTGGGACACCACCCGGTTGGCGGCTGGCCGGACCTGGTCGCGCATCCCTGGCGCGCATCCGTCAAAAATGTCGGGGTGCTGGACCGGCAGGCGGGCATGAGCGGCTGGTTTCTCTGGTGGCTTCCGCTGCTCCTGTTCCTGCGAATTCCGGAAGCGCGCCTGCCTGCCTTCCTGACGCTGGGTTACTTCGGGCTCTGGATGCTCGTCCCGCGGCAGGTGCGGTACCTGCTACCGGTGTGGCCGGTCGCGGCGCTGGCCTGTGTGCTGGCGGCGCGGGAGTTAGCGCGGCGGGGCGGGTTGGCGCTGATCCCGGTGTGGGGGGCGGGCGCTGTGCTGGCACTCCATCTGGCAGCGGCACTTCAGCGCCAGCATACGGTAATCAACTCGCTGCCCGTGGTCTTCGGGAACGAAACGTCTGACCAGTATCTTGCCCGGGGGTTGCCAGGCAAGCCGCACAGTGTGGCGGCCAGCCGGTGGGTGCGTGAGCACCTGGGCGGTAAGCCGGTCTTGAACTTGAGCGAGTACGGCCTGGGGATGTACTGGGGACCGCACGCTGTGTTTCAAGCTGCGTTTGACACGCCCTTAACCGAACGGTTCGCACGTGAGGCCAGCGATGCCGGCGGGATCGCCAAGCGGTTCAAACAGGCCGGGATCCGCCACGTGATGTATTCGCAGTCAGGAGGCTTTACCATGCACGCGGAGTATCACATCTTCAAT
>CAZPLZ010000109.1:0-11346 GCA_964587525.1 uncultured bacterium
CACTTAACTCCTGAATGATCCCATCGTGCACAAACCTTCCGGCGGCGTCGGTGATAACAGTGGTATTGAACGCGGTGTCCGGATTAGCAATGGAAACCGAGACATTCGCAAAACCTTCGCTGGTGGACGGATCGCAGGGCGGAGAGCCCCCGCCGCAGATTTTCCAGACGGTGCCGGACACCGTGGACACCCGGCGCAAAATGAAGTGATCGGCGGAATCGAATCGCCAGTCAATGATTTCTCCCGCCAGAATGTCCTGACTGACCGTTCGCTCCTCCTTCGTATATCCTGTGACTGTCATCGACACGATCACCTTCACCGTGCCCGCCAGGCTGGGCAACACACCGGTGACATCTTTCTCCCCATCCGCTTCGGTCAGGACCGTTGCGGACCCGCCGTCGGTTACATACACACTGGCCCATTGAAGATTATTATTGGGATCCCCGTTGAAGTACTCCCTCACCTTGACTTGGATCGTGGCAGGGGCGTTGCCCCACAGAGTGGCGGAGAGGATAACCTCTGGAACTGGTTGTTGGCACGGAACTGTACAGGCTGTGCAAGCGGCTGGGACATACAGCGGCGGAGGGTCCACACCCCAGTAGAAAGTCGTCGCCGAAAATGCCGCAGGGACTGTTGCCAAGGCGGCGGAATCCATGCAGATTGTAGCAGTCCCATATCTGCCCTGGGTCCGATTTTCAAGGGTTACCTGGAAAGTCTTTGTGCCGACAACCGGCCAGGCCACGTCACTGATCGTGAACGAACATGGGGTGGCATCACAATCTCCGCTGACCGGATCAAACTTGATGCCAGATGATAGTCCGTCCGCGCTGTCAATGAAGACGATGTCCCCCGGAGACGCTCCGGTAAATCTTCCGACTATATGGACCCGATAAACCTTCACAGTCCAGATCCCTTTATTGAGGTGCGTCATGTCGCCCGTTTCGATCACAATTGACTGCTCGCAGGCTGCCTCCGAGCAGGGATCCCCGTCAAAATCTGAATTGCCCACGGCATGCGCGCTGTCAAGGTACTCCGGCCCCCCGGCCAGTTTGATGATATATTCACCGTCGGGCAGGTCGCTAAAAAAGTATGAACCATCCGCCGGATCGACCGGCACGGAAAAACTTTGCCCTGTCCCAGGGTGCGTTGTGTACACCGTTAACGTTTTCCCCGTCACCAGCGTGTCGTCGGCATCGTCAAAGATGGTCCCGGAGATTTCCCCCCCGAAGCCGGCGGTTACTTTCATGTTGGCCAGCATGGAGGTCACCCGGACTTGACGAATTTTTTTTGCCAACCGCGAAAACCAGGTCACCGCCACCTCGATGTGCATCAGGTTGGAGGAATCATCCGTTCCCCCAACCACGGTGGGAAGATTGGGGAGCGGCCTCTGCTGTAGCCCGGTAGCCGTATCCTCCACACACTTGATCTTGACGTGCCGCCAGTATTCGACCTTGCCGGAAAGAATGGTCTCCGGCGTCCAGGGATCTTCACCTGGAGCTGGAGCTGTAGCGGGGTAGGGTGGAACATCCGGGAGCTGCGACATCGGGGCGGCTGGATCAGGCTGGTCGGGGTAGTAATATTTGGACACAAACGGAATCAACGCCTGGTAGCCGCGCTTTTTCACCTCCGCCATCTTGTCCTGTGCCAGAACGAGCGCCCGGGCGCGCTCTTTGGCCACCAGAGTACCCTTCGTCACGGTCCTCAGCGCCGTCGTCAGAGCAACGATGAGAATCGCAATGATCAGTCCGACGATGGCGGCTTCAATAAGTGTCGCCCCGCTTTCGTGCCTGTTATTCCTCATTGCCATCCACCCTTTCCCACAGTTCGACGCGGTCAACCAGGACCGGACCGCTGCATTCGATCTGCAGGCGGATATCCGCCAGACCGCGGCCAGCCTCAACCTCTTCTCGCGGCAGTGTAAAGAGCACCCACCGCCATTCTCCCGGCTGGACCCGGCGGGTTGGCTCTCCAAGGCAACTCTCGCCGATGTTGAGCCCAGCCGTCAAGGTGACGGTAGCCGGACCCTCCCGGCAGGAGAGCCAAGCCGACACTGCCGTCAACTGAGGGAGATGCTGCCCCGGGGCGATAGCCACCCGCACTTCCAACGGCTCCAGCGCTGATCCCCCCCGGGAAAGGTATAACGCGCGCCGTCCTGAGTAGGCTGTGGCCCTGAGTTCCGGCTGCACGAACCCAGCCAGCGTGACCAGTTCCAGATCCGACACAACCTCAAAATCAGCAATCAGCGCCGGCGCCGGGCCGGTGCCGGCCTCCATCCCCGTTTTGGCCGGCACAACATCAACAAGATCGGCCACCGCGCTGAGTTGGACTTTTCGCAGTTCGGCCGGCTCCTGCACGCCAGGAAACTCCAGGGCCGACTTAGCCATGAGCCAGCCAACCTTCTGTTTCATCTCCACTGGGGCGCCGGAGAGCCAAAGCAGCAAGAGTGCAGCCGCCATACCCGCCACGAGTACCGGGGTTGGGACCGTGCGCTGCCTGGCCGGCCTGGCCCGCGGCGGCTCTAGACTTTCCATCACCCGCGCTTCCAGGCGTGCCAGCTCCTGGGGTGAGAGCGCTACCCCGGCACCAGCCTGCGCCCACGCTTCGCGGGTGCGCTGGGCGAACTTGAACTCCACCTCGCAGTCCGGACAGCGCATCAGGTGCGCTTGCAGCCGGTTCTGGTCTTCCCCGCTGAGGGTGCCCTCCAGTGCGCGTTCGAAGAGTTCCTGGAGGTGCCCGTCCCTCACATCCACGCTGTCTTCCCTCCCTTCGCCTCTAGCCGGGCACGCAACAGCTCCCGGCCCCGCCTAAGCCAGCTCAGAACGGTAGGCACGGGCTTCCCTACCGCCTCAGCCACCTCCCGGCAGCTCAACCCCTCCAGCTCGTGCAGGAGGATGGCCTGCCGGTACGGCTCCTTCAGCCGGGTGATCTCCCCCCGCAGCCGTGTGGCGAGCACATGATCTTGGGTTTCCAGCTCCGGACGCTGTGCATCCGGTCCAGGCAGCTCCTCCGACTCAAACAACCGCCGGGTGCGACGCGCCAGCTTGCTCAACCAGCTTTTGGCCTGGTCCGTGTGGACATTGGCCGCGATGCGGAAAATCCAAGGCTTGAACGGCCGGGATGGATCATAGTGTTCCCGGGCGCGGTGGACACGCACGAAGGTCTCCTGAACCAGGTCTTGGGCGAGCTCCCGGTCATGGCTCATGTGATACAGATACCCAAACAGACGCTGCGCATACCGCCGGAAGAGCTCCTGGAAAGCCTCTGGCTCACCGCCGGCGTATGTCGCCATGACCTGCGCATCGCTTCTCTCTGAACGCCTTTCAATGTCATCGCCTCTCATTAAGCCTATACGAGGCAGAGGGGCAGATTATTGCACACCCCCCAAAGGGGGGAGAGGGAATAAGGGAGAGATTTTTGTATGAGCCGTCCGCAATCTGATACGACATAGGCGGTACAGGATTCGAACCTGTGACTTCCATCGTGTGAGGATGGCACTCTCGCCACTGAGTTAACCGCCCAACGAATTTACAATATCAGTTTTGGCTGGGTTTTTTGAGTTGGTCTTTCCAGCCCAGGACCCTGGCCTTCGCCTGAGCGTCCTCCGCCTCTTTGATCTTCCCCTGCCGCTGAAGCAACATCGAGAGCGTCGCATAGGACAAGGTATCGTTAGGCGCCGCCTCCACGAGCTTCTGCGCCCAGGACACCGCCTCGTCCACCAGACCCTTCTGCCCGTTCGCCATGGCCAGCCCACGCAGGGCTTCCTTGTCGGCGGGATCGGCCTTCAGGGCTCGCTCGAACAGCGAAATTGCTTCATCAAATTTTCCCTGCATGAACTGTTTGAGCGCTTCTGCACGAATTTGCTCTGGTGCCGTCATCATGGGCCCCCTCACCCTCCCCGAAAGGGGGAGAGGAACAGGTGGAAGGTGACGACTCTTGAGACCCTTCTTACGATGAGGTCAGGAATCCCCTGAGCTGCCAACTCCGGGACGGGTGGCGCAGCTTCCGGAGCGCTTTGGACTCGATCTGCCGGATGCGCTCGCGCGTGACCTTGAAAACAGTCCCCACCTCCTCCAACGTGTGCGGGCGGCCATACTGCCCCAGGCCGAACCGCAACCTCAGGACACCGGCCTCGCGTTCCTTCAGCGTATCCAGCACCCGGCTCACCTGCTCGCGCAACAGCATATACGCGGCTGCGTAGGCCGGCGACACCACTTCCTTGTCCTCGATGAAGTCACCCAAGTGACTGTCCCGCTCTTCACCAATCGGCGTTTCGAGCGAGATGGGCTCCTGCGCGATCTTCAGAATCTGCCGCACCTTATCCGTCGTGGTGTCCATCTTGGCCGCCACCTCTTCGGGGGTCGGCTCGCGCCCCCGCGACTGCACCAGCTCCCGGGAGGATTTGATCATCTTGTTGATCGTTTCAATCATGTGCACCGGAATTCGGATGGTCCGAGCCTGGTCCGCGATGGCACGGGTGATCGCTTGGCGGATCCACCACGTCGCGTAGGTGGAAAACTTATAGCCCCGCCGGTACTCGAACTTCTCCGCAGCACGCATCAATCCGATGTTGCCTTCCTGAATGAGATCGAGGAACGAGAGCCCGCGGTTGGTGTATTTCTTGGCGATTGACACCACGAGTCGCAGGTTGGCCTCCACGAGCTTCTTGCGGGATTCAAGTGCCGCCCTCTCCCCCTCCTCCAACTCCCTGACCAGACGTTCCAGATCCATGGGATGCATCTGAGCATCCGCCTCAAGCTGTTTGAGAGCCCTTGTCGTTTCGAAGGCCTCTCGTGATTTTTCCACCAGGGTTTCGGCACTGAGGTGACCGTTGCGTCTGAGAAATCTCTTGCGCCCATTTTTCCTGTCAAACGCAGCCGACCGAGCGGCAGATTTCAGCTCATACAACGACAGGTGGGTCGTCTGCTCGATCTGATGGAGTTTTTCCCTCAAGCTGCGGGCCTGGTAACCGGCTCCCTTGACCTTCCGCACCAACCGGGCGCGTTCTTTCGGACTGATCCTCAGGCGGCGCAACTCCTGCACGATCAGCCGCCGCAGACCCTCTGCTTCTTTCGCCCGTTTACTCTTCAATCCCCTTTTCCCTTTTTCCAGTGCTCGTAGTGATGCTCAACGCTCCCCGGTGGCTTCATCTAGGTTCCCGAGAGTGTATCGCGCGTACCACACCCCGTCAAGCGCCTCCCACCGCCCTCGGTTACCGCCGGCGGGCCTCTCGCATCTCGCGTTCAGCTTCCCGCTTTTTTATCACTTCCCGCCGGTCAGCCGCCTTGCGCCCCCTGGCGATGGCGATCTCCACCTTGGCCCATCCGCGGTTGCTGAAATACAGCTTCAGGGGGACCAGCGTCATGCCCTTCCCGGAGGTCCGGCCAATGAGCCGGTTAAGCTCCACCCGGTGCACAAGCAGCTTGCGCTTACGGGTGGGAGAGGGGGAGTATGGCGAAGCCTGATACGCGCTGACGTGCAACTGGCACAAATACAACTGCCCCCCTTCAATCTGCCCATAGCTGTCCCGCATGTCCACCCTTCCCAAGCGCAGGGATTTCACCTCCGCGCCCACCAGCTCGATCCCCGCTTCGAAGGTCTCCTCGATCTCATAATCATGCCGGGCCCGCCGGTTTGTGGCGATCAGCCGGGCCTGATGGGCCGGTGGTGATTTACGTTGAGGCAAAGGCGAGATCCAGGTGGTCCGCCTCCCGGTCCACCCGGATGATTGAAACGTTGACCCGCTGCCCCACCCTGACCGTGCGTCCGGAGTGCTGGCCCTTCATGGACATCCCGTCACGCGCCACCCAGTAACGTTCGTTCCCCAGGTCTTCCATCCGGATCAACCCATCAACGCCAACACCGTCCAGATCCACGAAGGCGCCAAATCGCTCAACCCGGGAGACAGTCCCCATGAAGGTTTCCCCGACATGGTGGCTCATGAACCTCAGCACCATCTTCTTGGTGCATGCCCTCTCGGCTTCCTCCGCCCGGCGCTCCAGCTCGGAAACCTGAGCGGCGAGGCCGCCGAGCTGCCGCGGGGTGTAGCGCCCGCCATCCCCATGAGGTTTCGTGAGCCGGTGTACGATCAGGTCGGCGTACCGGCGGATGGGAGAGGTGAAGTGCGCGTAGTCCTTCAGCGCCAGACCGAAGTGGCCCACGTTGTTCTCGGAATACACCGCAAGCCTCAGCGCCTGCAGCACTTTCTTGTGCACGACATACTCTTCCGGCATCCCCTTGAACCGCTCAAGGAGCGCCTGAAAATCCTTAGGCACCAGGTCCCGGCTTCTCGGCCCCCGCCGCAGCTTGACGCCCATCCCCTTCAGGAATTCCTCCAGTTCGAACACGTCATCCATCTTGGGCGGCTCGTGGATACGCCAGATCCCCACCCCCTGGCGGGTCAGTCGCTCACCCACAAATCGGTTGGCGGCGATCATGAACTCCTCAATCAGCCAGTTCGAGGGATCGCTCCGGCGTTGCCTGATCTCGCATGGCTCGCCGTGCGCGTCCAGAAGAACCTTGGTTTCCGGAAAGTTGAAATCCAGGCTGCCCGCGTCGAACCTCAACTCGCGCAACTTCTTCGCCACGACGTTCATGGCGTGCAAGACTCCGGCACGGCGACTCCTCTTTGATTCGTCCTGCAGGATCTCCCAGGCCTCCTCGTAACTGAACAACGCGGCGGGCCGGATCACGCTCTCGGCCATCTCCCCACCCGTAACGCGCCACCCCGAATCGTAATCAATGAAGACGGTGCGGGCCATCCGGTCACGGCCCTCTTGAAGGCTGCACAGATCCGCGGACAACCGTGGCGGCAGCATGGGGAGAACCCGGTCCGTCAGGTAGCAGCTCACCCCACGGGCGCAGGCTTCGCGATCCAGCGCGGTGCCAGGCCTGACGTAATACGAAACGTCGGCGATGTGCACTCCCAGTCGGCCGCCCCCGCCCGTCGCCGGCTCCCACGAGACCGCATCGTCATGGTCCTTGGCGTCGGAGGGGTCAATGACGATGAGCTCCAGCCCGCGCAGATCCAGCCTCCCCCTCATCTCTTCCTCCGGGATCTGATCTGGAAACCCGGCGGCCTCATGAAGGACCGCCTGCGGGAATTCACGGGGCAGATCCCGCTCGTAGATGAGCTGCTCGATGACCGCATGGGGGGCATCCGGATCCGTCCAGACGGCGGCGACCGTGCCGTTGATGATCCCCGGGTTCTTCCCGAGATCCACAGCCACCATGGCGCCTTCAGGCACCCCGGCTCTAAGCTCCACCTCCAGCGGCGCGATCACGGCCCGGTCCTTGGGGATCACCCAGGCACGCTTGTTCGAAACCCGGTAGCGGCCCAGCAGAGCCCTCTGGCCGCGCTCCAGCACCTCCACGATGTTCGCTTCCACAAATGGCCGGCGGCGCCGGAAGCGCGCCCACTTGGGAGACGACAGCTCCACCCGCACCTTATCGCCAGGAAAGGCCAGAAGACCCGGCCGGGGCGCCACTTCAAAGTTGTCGCCGTTCTCATCCCGCACCACCAGCCGTTGGAACCGCCCCCGGGTAACTTTGAGAACGCCTACGAATGAATTTTTCAAGCTATTGCAGTTTTGGCTATGAGGTCGCCGACGTCGGAGGTGCCCATGCCCATCTGGCCAGCGGAGAGGCTCTTAATCCTCCCTTCGGACAGGACCTTGATGACCGCGTTCTCGACGCGCCCTGCGGCGTTCACCTCGCCGAGCTGTTCCAGCATCATCCCGCCCGCCAGGATCGCGGCCAGCGGGTTTATCTCGTTCTTCCCCGTGTACTTCGGGGCGGAGCCGCCGATGGGCTCAAACATGGAAACGCCCTCTGGGTTGAGGTTGCCGCCCGCAGCGATGCCCATCCCGCCCTGGATCTGTGCCCCCAGGTCTGTGATGATATCGCCGAACATATTTTCGGTCACAATGACGTCGTAGAATTCGGGATTTTTGACCATCCACATCGTCGTGGCATCCACATGGGCGTAGTCCCGGCTGACGTTAGGGTACGTCGCGCCCATCTCCTCGAACGCCCGCATCCAGAGGTCGCCCGCGTACGTGAGCACATTGGTCTTGTGGCACAGCGTCAGCCTTTTCCGCTTGCGCTGTAAGGTGAGCTCGAACGCGAACTTCAAGCACCGGTCCACCTGCGGCCGGGTGTACTTCATGATCTGGGTGGCGGTCTCGTTCGGGAGGCCCTTGTTCTCCACGCCACCCAAACCCGTGTAGAGGCTCCCCGAATTTTCGCGGACGACGATAAAGTCAATGTCTTCGGGTTTCTTGTCCTTGAGCGGGCACTCCACCCCGGGGTACAGGCGCACGGGCCGCAGGTTGATGTACTGATCCAGGGCGAATCGTATTTTTAATAAAATGCCTTGCTCGAGAATGCCCGGCTTCACATCCGGATGACCGATGGCCCCCAGGTAGATCGCGTGATACTTCCTAAACTCCTCAACGGCCGAATCCGGCAACGTTTCACCGGTGCGCAGGTAGCGATCACCGCCAAAATCGAACGTATGAACCTTGAGGGCAAATCCCTCCTTCGGGGCCACGGCATCCAGGACCTTGAGCCCCTCGCGCACCACTTCCGGACCCGTGCCGTCCCCCGGCACGACAGCAATGTTGTATGTCTTCAAACTGTGGATTTTTGCGATAGATGGGCTTTGACGTACGGCATGAGGCCACCCGCCTTGACGATTTCTTGAACGAATGGCGGCAGCGGTTTGGCTCGATAGACCTTGCCCCCCTCAACCGTTACCGTGCCTTCCTCAAGATTCACGGAAATGGTCTCGCCGCCCTTCAGAGCCTCGGAAGCCTCTGGGCATTCAAGAATCGGCAGGCCGATATTGATGGCATTGCGCAGAAAGATCCGTGCGAATGATTTCGCGATCACACACGCCACCCCCGCTCCCTTGATCGAGATTGGCGCGTGTTCCCGGGATGATCCGCACCCAAAGTTGTTGCCAGCGACAATGAAATCCCCAGGCTTCACCTTGCCGGCAAACTCCGGGTCAATAGCCTCCATGCAGTTCTTCGCGAGCTCAGCAGAATCCGTGGTGACAAGATACCGCGCGGGAATGATGCCGTCGGTATCAACATTGTTGCCGAACTTGTGGGCAACACCCATGGTCCTATCGTGTTCCCACAGGCACTTTGTCGCCCACCACATCCTCTGGATGAGTGATGCCACCCGTGATCGCGGTAGCGGCGGCGACCGCCGGGCTGGCTAGATACACCTCAGACTTCGTCGAGCCCATGCGCCCGATGAAGTTGCGATTGCTGGTGGACAGGCATCGCTCCCCCGCCCCCAGCACGCCGGTGTGGCCACCCAGGCACGGCCCGCACGTGGAGGTGTTCACGGTGCAACCGGCATCCATGAAGATCTCGATCAGGCCTTCCCGCAGCGCGTCTTTGTACACTTCCGGCGTAGCTGGAATCACAATGACTCGTAAATCAGGGTGGACTTTGCGCCCCTTCATGATGCCCGCGGCGATACGCAGATCCTCGATGCGCGCGTTGGTACAAGACCCGATGAAGACCTGATCCATCCTTAAACCTTTCAGCGACCGCACCGGCTTCACGTTATCCGGGGACGGGTGACAGGCCACCAGCGGCTCCAGCTTGCTGACGTCAATCTCGTGCACCTGAACGTACGTAGCATCCGGGTCGCTCCTATACACCGTGTAGGACTTTTTGCTGCGGGCCTTGACATATTCGAGGGTCACGTCGTCCACCTCGCAGATCCCGTTTTTGGCCCCCGCCTCGATCGCCATGTTGCACAGCGTCAGCCGGGAGTCCACCGAGAGATACTTGAGCGCCTCCCCGGTGTGCTCCATGGCCATATAGTTCGCTCCCTCCACGCTGATCTTTCCGATCACCTGCAAAATCATGTCCTTGGACGTCACCCAGAAACTCGGTTTTCCGAAGTACACGAACTTCAGCGACGCGGGCACCTTCAGCCATGCCTCGCCGGTTGCCATCACCGCCGCCAGGTCTGTGGAACCCACCCCGGCTGAAAACAGCCCCAGCCCGCCATAGGTACAGGAGTGGGAATCCGCGCCGATCATCACCTCACCCAGGACGGTCAGCCCCTTCTGCGGAAGGAGGATGTGCTCGATACCGGCCTCCCCGATCTCGAAGAAGTACTTGATGTTTCGCTTGCGCGCAAAGTCGCGCATGATCTTCACCATGTCCGCAGACTGGATATCCTTGGCCGGAGCGTAGTGCGACGGCACCAGCGCGATCCTCTCCGTGTCCCACACGGGCAGGTCCCATTTCTCAATTTCCTTGATGGCCAGGGGGGCCGTGATGTCATTGCCCATGCACAGGTCCACCTTGGCCATGATGAACTCGCCCGGCTCCACGGCTTTTTTCCCGCAGTGCGCGGCCAAGATTTTTTCGGTGATCGTCATGCTCATGGGAGGTTACACCTGGCTGAGAGCTTTCGCCGGTCTCTTCTGGCCGGGCACCTGCAACAGCCGGTTGACCGCGTTCAGGTAGGCACGGGCGGAAGCTTCAATAATGTCTGTCGATGCGCCCCGGCCAAACACATCCTTCGCACCCAGCCGCACGCGCACGGTTACCTCACCCTGCGCATCCTTTCCCGCCGTGATCGCACGCAAGGAGTAGTCCAGCAGCTCCGGGCTCACCTTGGTCAGCTTGTCAATCGCCTTGTACGCGGCGTCCACCGGGCCGTCCCCCTGACCAGTCGCGCGCAACAGTTTCTTGCCCTTTTTCAGGCGCACCGTCGCCTCCGGAACCCGGCGTGAGCCCGTGGCGATTTCCAAATCTTCAAGCGTAAAATGCTCAGCCAGGGCGCCGGTTTCTCCTTCCACGAGGGCGATCACATCCTCATCGTACACGTACTTCTTCTTGTCAGCCAAAGCGATGAGCGCGGTGTAGAGCCGCTCGATCTCCGCCTCGGCTACCTCAAGCCCCAGCTCTTCCAGTTTGCGCCGGAACATGTGCCGCCCGGAATGTTTGCCCAGCACGAGCCGTGATTCCGGCAGTCCGACCGATTCTGGGGTCATGATCTCGTAGGTCTCGCGCCCCTTCAGCATGCCGTCCTGGTGGATCCCCGCCTCGTGCGCAAACGCGTTGGCCCCCACGATGGCCTTGTTGGACTGGACCACCATGCCGGTCAGCCGCGAGACCAGCCTGCTGGTGCGGTAGATCTCCTCGGTCTTGATCCCGGTGTCACAGCCGTAGTAGCCTCGACGGGTCCGAAGCGCCATCACGATCTCCTCCAGCGAGGCATTCCCGGCGCGCTCCCCGATCCCGTTCATCGTGCACTCCACTTGGCCAGCACCGTTCTCCACCCCCGCCAGGGAGTTGGCCACCGCCAGCCCGA
>CAZPLZ010000110.1:0-11228 GCA_964587525.1 uncultured bacterium
GCTGACGGCCAGAAACGCGCCACGATTCTCTTGTGTCATGGCTGGGGGGGCGCCAAGTCTCACTTGAGTGCCACCTACGCGCCTTATTTCTGTGAGGCTGGGTTCGTTTGCCTCACCTTCGATTACCGGGGATGGTTTGAAAGCGACGCGCGCCTGGTGACGATGGACAAGCAGCCGGCGGTCGATGCGAAAGGCTTCATGACCGTGAAGGCCAGGCCGGTTCGGGAGGTCGTGGACCCGCTGGATCAAAATCGCGACATCCACAATGTTCTCGACTACCTGATGGAAGTTCCCCAGGTGGACACCGACCGGATCGGGCTCTGGGGTTCAAGTTTCGGTGGAGGTCACGTGCTTCACGTGGCCGGTACCAACCCGCGCATCAAGGCGGTCGTCAGTCAGGTGCCTGGCATGGGTCAGCCAACCGATGAACGGGGGTTCCTGACCATACCGCCGGGTGTCCAGAAGGTCGCGAGCGCCATGGCCCGCGGTGAAATGGACGTGCCACCCAAGCCAGCGGGCCAGCCAGCCACCCTCAAGGGCGTTGGTGATTTCAGGACCATGTGCCGGTATTTCCCGAGAGTCGCCGCACGGAACATCAAGGTCCCCACCCTGATTATCGACCAGGAGAAGGAAGAGTACGGTGGGCGTGAGAATTCAGGGCTGGCAGCGAAGAGCGCGATCCCGGAGACGACGCTCGTCCAGTACCACGTGTTCGAAGGCACCCACTACGACATCTATAGGAAGAACTACGAAGAGGCCGCCCGCATGGCCCGGGAGTGGTTTCTGAAGCATCTATAACCCGGCGGCTGTGCGGGTTTCGCTTTACACGGGAGTACACGTGCCCATATTTGAAGCCTTCAACGGTTTCCCCCGGACCCGACGCTTCATGAAAAGTGCCGAATCCGGGGGAGTAAACTGCATTTTTCTATCTTCAGGCGATCACTTTATGCTTTCGCAGCCAATTCTCTGGAGTTGCTTCGTGCCCCTTTTACCCACGCAGCCGTTGCGAGGTGATCCTTGAACTTCGTCAGCGGAATCCTCCACTTCCTGATTTCATTGAAATCCGCCTTGGGTTTCACCTCGCGGAACCACTCGAACATGCGGGCGAAGAGGGGACCGAGCGCTCCTTCGGCTTGGTCGGCCGGCAACTCCTCGTAGCCGATGGTCTTGCCAAAAGCCTCCGATATCTGCCGCACCACCTCTGTGAGGGTGAGCGAATCGCTGGCCACTTCGACTGTCTTGCCAATGAATTCCGAAGGGCGAAGGAATGCGGCTGCCCCGAACGCGCCGATCACGTCCAGTGAGACCATATCGAGCACGTAGTCGTTGGGAAGCGGCAGCGAAAGCTTCCCTGCTTTGAGCGCTGGCAGGAAAACGGTGCCGAAATTCTCCATGAACCAGACCGGCTTCAGTATCGTCGCCGGGATGCCGGCCGCACGGATGTGCTCGATCACCTTCCCCTTTGAAACGAAAAGGGGCACACGGGTGCTCGGATCCGGGTTCACCACGCTGCTGAAAACCAGGTGCTCGACACCGGCGTCCTTGGCTGCGTCTACGAAACCGATGCCCTGCTGGGCTTCCGACTCCGTCCCTTTCTCGAAAGGCGTCGTCACGAGAAAGGCCTGTCTCACTCCTTTAAGCGCGGCATCAAGCGAAGCGCGTTCCTCCAGATTGCCGATCGCCACCTCCGCTCCCTGTTCCTTGAGTTCCTTCACTTTTTCGTTTGAACGGCTGAGCACGCGCACGGACTTTCCCTGGCTCAATAGGCTGCGTGCGACGGCCCCGCCTTGCTGTCCTGAAGCTCCGGTTACCAGAATTTTGTCACTCATATTTCCCTCCCTTCAAGTCTAGTTGTCTTCACCGTACAACGCGGGAATCCACTCAAAAGTTCCTGCCCCGATTTGATAAAATGACTCAAATAGATACTTCCCGATTACCCTGAGTGTAAGGAACTCCATTTTCCGCCAGAACCCGGACATTACGACCTCCTGAAGCCATCGGCGCTCCACTCTTCACTGCCCACACCGTGGTGGACGAAGAAGAGGCCATCGGGATCATACCTCTTCTTCACTGCAGCTAATCTCGGATAGTTCGATCCCCAGAACGATTGCTGCCAGGAGCGCTCAAAAAAATCGCTTTCCCCTACGTAGGATCCCGGGTTCCTCACCACCTTCAGCAACTCATCCATCGCCGCGTTGATTGCGCGGGCACGTCGGCGCGCGGCCTTTACATCGGGTTCGTGGCCGGGAATGCCCGGCAACCCCGGTGGACCCTCACCAGCGATGATCGCCAGGGCAAAAGCATCCAACACGGCGGGATTCATAGCGGTGTCCTTGGCCTCCGCCAACACTTCTGCGGGTGTCCCGGCAAGCCCCTTGTCGAACTGCAAGGCTACTTCCCAACGGCTGCCCGCGACCAGCGCATCCACCAGGTCGCTCCGGCGACCTTTTTTTAATAGAGCGGCAGGCAGCCATGCCGAACGGAAACCGTGAAGAACCCACCCCACCTGGCCACCATCACCACGCCAGAAGAAGTTGCCCTTCGGTGCATCTGGGCGGTCGTCGACGACTACGGATCCGGGAGAAAACTTCCTCCAAAACGCGGCGTCCCACCAGCGTCTTGCCGGAATCTCCGCAAATCCCACCGGCACCTCGAAAGTAAAGTCCTGCGATGACGCGCTGACCCAGTCGACGAACGGTTTCCAGATACGTTCGGCCTGCTGCCGGTTCAGCCCTTGGAACACCAGCGAAACACTGATGCGGTGACCCGGACTAAAAACGATCCGCTCTCCCCAGTGACGGTTGAACAGGTGGTCGTGGTAGAAGCCGAAGAACCGAGCTATCAGCCTACGGTAAGCGGCATCCGACTTGGCTTTGATCGTTCCCCACACTGAGCCGAAGTATGGGGGGAGTTCCCGCGTCCGGAGCGTGACTCTGGTGACGACGCCCAGGCTGCCGCCACCACCGCCCTTGATGCCCCAGAACAGATCTGGATTCGTGCAGGCGTTGGCGATTCGTACCATTCCGTCAGCGGTGACGATTTCGGCTTCCAGCAGGCCCGCGGCGGCGAGGCCGTAGTTTTTTGAGAAGGTACTGAACCCCCCGCTTTGAATCAACCCGGCGACCCCGACAGTCGTGCAGCCACCACCTTGAACGTAGCGGCCTGCCTTTGTCGTCACCGCATCATAGGCGTCCATCCAGAGCGCGCCGGCCCCGATGGTGACCGCCGGCTGCGGCGTTTGTTTCTCCGCGCAGCCTTGGGCGACAAACGCATCGTGCAGGACGATGCGGTTCATTGCCCGCGTCCATATCAGCAGCGAGTCCACCGAGTTGGACCTGCCTTGGAAACTGTGGCCCCCGCCTTTGATGACCAGACGCAGGTTGCGTTCTCGCGCGAAGTTGACAGCCGCGACCACATCTTCAGTCGTGGTGGCCGCAACAGCAAAAACGCTCGGGGCGGACGTCCATGCGCCGACCCAGCCCGATGTTTGCGTCAAGCCTGGCTGGTCGCTGATGTAGTAGGGGTTCTTCAGCGCCTGGAAGACTTCGCTGGACAATGCACTGGTGGGTGCATGCTGAAGGGCAGCCAGGGGAGACTGCACCTTGATCAGACGTCCCCCGACCTCCCGGTTCAGCCGGTCCCAGCTCTCTGCGGAAGGCCAGGCCGGATCGCCGGGTCGGACGCGGCGGGCGACGGGGCGTGGTGGCGCGCCTTGCGCGAGGGCGGATTTCTGTCGCCAGCCAATCGGAAGGAGGAGAATGGCCGCCGCGCTCTTCAAGAACTGCCTTCTGTTCATTGGATCAGGTTACCACCGTGAAGAGCGTGACTCACGATCATGGGGTGCCACGAGAATGTATAGGTTGCGCCTGTTAAACGGAGGCGCTTGCAGTAGAATCGTAATTTGAGAGCATTGCCGGGGTGGCGGAATAGGCAGACGCCGGGGACTTAAAAGCCGATGATCGCCAATTCGGAAATGCCTGTCAGTTAGCGAAAAGATTTAGAACTCAAAGCGATCTGCAAATCGTCAGTTGTCCTGACATTCCCTGGAGTTCCCTGGTTTTCCCTGGAGAATGGCACATATATGGCACAAGGTTTCTGGCCAATGCCGGGGCCAGGTTGCCATGACCAGCAAGATCAATCCTGCTATTGCAAAGCTGGCGATGTCGGTCAGTCGGCTACGCGAAGATCCTCACAACGTTCGCAAGCACGATGACCGCAATGTTACTGCCATCGCAGCCTCTCTCCAGGAATTTGGCCAACAGAAACCCATCGTGGCCCTGAAGGATGGCACGGTGATCGCTGGCAGCGGGACCCTGCGGGCTGCCCAGCGACTTGGTTGGGACAAGCTGGCCGTGGCCACATTCGATTCCAGGGACGTGGCTAGAGCCAAGGCCTACGCCATTGCGGATAACAGATCGGCTGAACTGGCCGAATGGGACGTGCCGGTCTTAAACCAAACTCTCCAAGAGCTGCAGGCTGCGGGACTGGACATTGACCGAACCCTGCACTTTAAGGATGACGAACTTAAAGATCTGCTGGTCGCCTTTGAGCACGAGCACCCTGTGGACATGGTGGAAGACGAGGTGCCTCAGCCACCAGCGAACCCCGTCACCAAGCGTGGGGACGTGTGGGTCCTGGGAAGCCATCGCCTCATGTGTGGAGATGCCGGAGATGCCGCAGAGGTCAAAACTCTACTGGATGGCAGCCGTATTCATCTGGTCAATACCGATCCCCCGTACAACGTGAATGTGGAACCCCGGTCCAACAACGCGATACTGGCAGCAGGGAAGGCGCGTCGGCACCATCAGCACTTCGACGTAGCCCGCATGGCTAAGCATGGTCGCAGGCCAAGAGCCAACGGCGTTATGCGGCCGCGGGATCGGGCCCTAGTGAACGACTTCATCAAGCCGGAGGAGTTCGAGCGCTTGTTGCGCCTGTGGTTTGGTAACTTGGCCAGTGCATTGGAGTCCGGTCGCGCCTTCTACATCTGGGGTGGGTACGCCAACTGCGCGAACTACCCGCCTGCACTGAAGGAGAAGGGACTGTACTTCTCGCAAGCCATCATTTGGGTAAAGGAGCACCCGGTCATGACCCGCAAGGATTTCATGGGCAACCACGAGTGGTGCTTCTATGGCTGGCGGGAGGGGGCTGCGCACTACTTTGTGCCGGACATTCACAACGCCACCGATGTGTGGGCGGTCAAGAAGATCAATCCCAATCGCATGGTGCATCTGACCGAGAAGCCCGTGGAACTGGCCGCTAGGGCAATGACTTACTCCTCGCGGCCAGGAGAGAAGGTGCTGGACTTGTTCGGAGGCAGTGGTTCTACGCTGGTTGCCGCAGAGCAGATGAACCGTAAGGCCCTCCTGATGGAGGTCGATCCTGCCTACTGTGACGTTATCGTCCAACGCTGGGAGGCGCTTGCCCGTGTGCCAGCCAGGAGGATCAAAGTCTAAATGGGACTCGCAGTATCCCGCGAGTCGTGCTCTGGCCATACGCCCGACGATTCACCACGGATAGTGATCGATAAAGGGTTCAGACCTGCGGTGATTCCGCCGCAAGTGCTTGACTCGGATCTTACGACTCACGAGCGGATGGCCATAGGGGTGATCGTGAGCCACGGGGAGAGGGCCTATCCATCTCACAGAAGGATCGCGCGGGGGATGGGGTGCTGTGTCACGGCGGCACGTCGTGCGCTCAAAGGGCTTCAGGACAAGGGGTGGTTTACTATCGAGCACAGGAGTGCCATTTCAGGTGGTCAGACAAGCAACCTCTATCACCTGCACTTTCCGATCCCCCCTATCGCTAGAGAACAGGGGGGTGTCTCCAAGAACCACCCCCCCTGTCCTCAGAGGACAACGAATATTCTTAAGAAGTCTGAAGTAAGAGAAGAAGAGAAGAATGGCGCTCCGCAAACGGAGCCGCCGGTCTCCCTCAGCCCTAATTCTCCGAAGACGCCGGATGAATGGAGAAGGTCCACGGAGGCAGTAGACAGGCTCTTGGACCTCTTCGCAGAGCTATGCCAGAAGGCGCTTGGGCATTCGCCGCCGCGTGAATGGGGGCGGGACCGCAAGATGGTCGGAAAACTGGTCAAGCAGTATGGGGAACAGAACGCGGATATCATCATTCGCGAGTTCGTAGCCTATCGAGCCAGGGAAGGCAAAGTGATCACGATACCTGCTCTGGCAGGAGCTGCAGAAGCCGTTTACCAGAGATCGTCCGCTGGGCGGTCGAGGAAGCCAGTTCGGGAGCACCCAGAGATGCGACGGCAACGGAAGTGGGACGACTATGTGCGACAGCAGCGAAAGGGGGATTCAGTTGGCGTCTCCGGAGATGCTCCAGGGGATGGGGACCCATGAGTGGCATTCGGAAGCATGACTGGCCCGCCCTGATTCAAGAATGGGTGCTGATGAAGGGCCAAGAATCACTTCTCACGCAGAACGAGTTCTTTCGACGCAAGGGGATTTCAACGCCGGCCGGGAATCGGAAAATAGGCAAACGAATGACACTGGCTTGGGAGGAGGCCCAGAAAACTGCCCTCAATCGAGTTGTGGAGAAGGCTGGCATTAATCTTGGCGAGGAGCTCGAGCGCCAGTTCAAAGCGGCCAAGACGATGCATGCTGTAGGGGCCAGGTACATCCTGCCGCGCCTGGCAGACGATGGCAGCGAAATCCCGGCTCCCCAACAACCTGCAAGCTTCGCGGAGGCCTTAATGCTCCTGAAGACCGGTGGCGAGGCCATGCGGGACATCACCAAAATCTTGACCGGTGGGGAACCATTGCTTCCCCCTAAACCAGTGCAGGGAGCGATTGAATGGGTTCCGCCCCCTTCGAAGCCGAACAAGCGCAAGGCCCGGTAAAGCTCCGTTTCCACTTGCTCCCCTGGCAACAGAAAGCCAGGCGAGTGAGGGCGAAACGGCCCCTTGTGGTGGTCAACAGCGGCGTCTACACCGGCAAAACGGTCTGGGGAGCGTGTGAGCTTCTGGATGACATGTTGCAGCACTCGGGAGCCACGTTTTGGTGGGTTGCCGGGTTGAAGTTTCAGCTCGATGCGATGTGGGAGACGTTTGCGCCACATGTGCAGATGCTGGGGGGCAGGTTGAAGGCCCATCCATACCTGTTTGCCCAGCTACCAAACGGGGCCAGAGTGTTTGGGGTATCAGCTGAGAACGTGGACCTCATCTCAGCGCATCATCCCGTTGCCATCTATGGCGATGAGGTGGCGAAGTGGCGCGAACGGGCTTGGCACTTCGTTCGGGTCCGCTTGTTAAATCAGGGAGTGGGACGAGCGCTGTTCCTTTCGACGCCGCGGCCTAATTTTTGGCGTGACCTCGTGCGGTGGGGGCGTCAAGGGCGCGATGGCCGTTGGGGGCTCGTTGAATGCGCTACGCCAAAGGCTGGCTTGGTTGCTGCCGATCAGATTGAAGCTCTACGGCGTGACTTGCCGGAAGAATTGTTCCAGCAGGAGATTATGGCTCGCATCCTGGAGGGAGCGGGCATGGTCTTCCGCAAGGTGCGGGAGGCAGCCACGGGAGCGCCTGAAGGGCCGCAGCCTGGGCGCACCTACGTGATCGGCTACGACCCAGCCAAACTACGCGACTTTGCGGTCGCCGTGGTGCGGTGCGACACGCGTATCGTCTGCATGGAGCGCTGGGCCGAGATGGATTATCTGGTGCAGGCGGACCGGATCGCTGAGCTGTCGAAGCGGTACAACGAGGCGGTAGTGCACCTCGACGTTGGCGGCCCTGGCCAGCCGATCGCTGAGTTACTACGCAACAAGCAGGTCACGGTCGAAGCTGTCACTTTCACTACCCAAAGCAAAGAGGACATGATCAACAAACTCTGCCTGAAATTTGAGCAAGGCGAGCTGGTGCTCCCGAGCGTGGATTTTGGGGAGCCCTACACCACGCTCGTGGATGAATGCACCGCCTACGAGCGACGCCGCTCGAGCGGTGGACTCCACTACAGCTACAGTGCGCCGGAAGGAGCGCATGATGATTGCGTGAGCGCCCTGCTCTTGGCGGTGTGTGCGGAACGGAAGGTGGATGGCGTCGTTGAGTACTACAGGAGACTGTACTACAAGGAGGTGGCCCCAGGACTTGTTAGCTATCGCCTTTCAACATAGCGGAAACTCCCGTCTCGCTTTTCATGGTGCATCCTGCCCTCATGTGGGTGGTCAAGCCAAACATGGCTAAGATAAGCGCAAGCCATCTGGATTGGCAGAGACGGTTAGAATGAGACAATGCCATCGCAGACTGGATTTGCATCGAAACCTCCCCGAACTCGACTGTACCTTGATGAATCCGGTGATCACACCTATGAGCTTCTCAAGGACCCAGCGCGTCGTTACTTATCGCTTCTCGGGGTGTGGTTTCATAAAGACTACTACGCCACCTTCGTGGAAGAGCTAGAACGGTTCAAGCGAGAAATATTTGGCTTCCGACCTGACCACCCCGTGATTCTCCACCGCAACGACATCATTAACCGTCGAGGCCCATTTGGCATTCTGTGCCAACCTGAAAAGAAAGCACGTTTTGAGACGGGACTTTTGGATGTCATTCGCCGCGCCCAATTCTGGATGGTTTGTGTCATCATCGACAAGCGGGCCCACTGGGACCGTTACACCAGCCCTTTCCATCCATACCATTACTGTTTGGCGGCGTTACTCGAGCGATATTGTGGCTGGCTTCAGCTCAAGAACGCTACCGGTGATGTGATGGCGGAATCACGCGGTCGAGAGGAAGACATCCAGCTCAAACAGGCGTACTTGCACGTCTATGAAAGTGGAACGCGCTATATAGACCGTGGGAAATTTCAGCGAGTCTTAACCAGTCACGAAATTAAGGTCCGAGGTAAGGGGGCCAATATTGCTGGCCTCCAGCTTGCAGATCTCTTGGCTTATCCGGTCAAGCAAGCTTGTCTGGTGGAGCATAAATTCGTATCTGACCCTGGACAAGTGTTTGGGAAAAAACTCCTGGAGGCTGTTCAGGACAAATTCAATCGGAACTTATGGACCGGGGAGGTATGGGGCTACGGTAAAGTATGGCTTCCAGTCGCCTTGTCGTCGGAGTATCGACGGGCTACCGCTGACTTAACTCCGTACAGGAAGATCCCGCCCACGAAACGGGGCCCCTCTTCCGAAGGCCAATAAATGAGAAAGCCCCCTTGCAGGGGCCCCTCACGCTAGCCCTTACGGGCTATCCACCTGCGCAATCGCGCATTGCCTGGAATCTATCATGAACGGCATTGCCATTCAAGTCAGCCAAGCCTCGGGCTTATAGATCCTCCTTGCCTTTAGGGAGTTGGTCTTGTTTCATTTGCTTGGTCATATGGGGAGCCTTCAATGAAAAACTGGCACTGGTTTTGGCTGAGCCCTCTGCTGAAAGACCAACCCTACGAGTATAGCTAAGGTGCACTTTACGACCCATCCAGTAGTGTTGGTAAAAATCAGCGGTTTTAAAACTTTCCGTTTTAGACCGGGTTGGCACCCCATAGGCTGATTCCAATATTCCGAACGCTTTGGCTGTGTTCTCTGCTCCGCCAGCAACCGTCACATTCACTCTCATGAGCCTGTCTTTGTAGAAAATATAGGTGATGCTCTTCAAATCGGCTTCGCCGATCTTCAGCTTGTCCTCCGGTCGGCGCACGAACTTCATGCCGTGCGATTCCTCAAAGACAGTGGCTCCCTGAAACTGCTGGGATGATAACGGCATCCCAAAGGTGGTATCGCGGAATCCATATTTCTGATCCAACAACTCGGTGCCCGTTAGTTTCTTGGCAGGTGCACGCTTCTCTTGAGCTGTTTGTGCTTTCCGCTCTTTTTTTCCCTCGTTGATAATTTGTCCGACGGTTTTCCCTAAGACTGGGTTCACGCCCTTCTTGGCGCCGAACGCTTTCGTAATTCCTTGTGCCATGAGGCCGACCGCAATGGCTTCCGCCACAAGCTCTTTTTCCTCATCCGTCAGGCGTTTGGATTGCCGAACGGCAATGACAACCTCTTGCATGTTGTCCTCGGTAATGGCCATCTTCCGCACGTCCTGCCCACAGCCCATGCACAGCACCATGATGAGCGACGCCAGATATTTCTTGAGTCTCATAATTCCCTCCTCTGCGGCCTCAAACCTAAACAAATAGCTGCGGCCGCTTTGATGTGCTTCAAGGATCACCAGACGTTCGTTTTTTCACAGTTCTGGCACACCGCGATGTCTTCTTTCGAGCATATACGCCATACGCTGTAGCAGAAGCCAGGGAGTAAAAAGCAGCACCAAAGCGCGACTTCCAGCCCGAAATATCCCTTTGTGCGTTTCTTTAGCTCGACTTCGTTTGTTTCTCCACAGTTTGAACATTTAAGGTTAACGGTTTTGGGCATTGTGTGTTCCTCCCGGTGAAGCATGAAAAGTATCCCCGCGATTTCCGCTCATGCGAACATACCCCCCTCCCGCTACTTGCTGAGATCTTTCTCTATCGCGGTAAGCACGTCATTCATGAAATGGGTAATCCCATCTTCAGGCTTGGCTTTCAGGGTTACCCCCATGGACTCTATCTTGGGCGCTGCGAGAACACGCACTTCCCCCGGAGTGCTTATGTACTGAAACTCCGGAAGCCATCTGATCCCAAGAGACACTTGCTTCTCGGCTCTGTAGGCAGCCCGGTAGTCATCGCCTGAGACGAGCACATACCCTTTTGGAAGCAGCTTGCCGGTGAGCGCCCCTGTGATCTCACGCGGACTTGCCCCGCGAACCACAACCTCAGGATAGCCACTTTGCGTCGTCCACGTTGGAGGCATCTTCTTCAGTCCGGCAGCGGGCGCACAACCAATCATCAGAGCGACCGCAAGAATGGCAGCAAAGTATTTCACTTCAGTCCTTCTTTCGTTCTGTCGCATGGTCACCCCACATGTTTCGAGTTTCATTGATTCTCCTTCTGCGGCCCCAAAGCAGACAGGCCGCAACTGTTGAACGTCACAGTCTTTGCCATCATGTCCTCTTTATGTCCCAGGGCTAGAACATGACACCGCTATATATTGCGGTGTTACGTTTCCGCCGTCAAGTCCTACCGTCATAGGCATGAGCGCACAGCAACGGGCCCAGTTTCTCAAACGGGTAGGAACGCACATCAAAGTTTGGCGTCTGAAACGCAGGATGACTCAGGAAGAAGCTGCGCACCGCAGCCAGATTGACTATAAGCGCTGGCAGAGAATAGAGCAGGGGTTAGCCAATGTGACGCTGG
>CAZPLZ010000111.1:0-11147 GCA_964587525.1 uncultured bacterium
TCGGAGGGAGCGATGCGCCGGCGAATCGATCCGGGCCGCATCGGGGCCGAGGCGAAGAATGGGAGGGAGCGGTTGACCGAGATCCATCGCGCCGCTTCGGCCGTCGCGCAGGCTCTTCGCCATGCCCAGGTGCCGATCCATGCGGAGGCTATGCGGGTGCAGCGCGAGCCGTTTGACGGGAAGGGCGAGCGGGTCGAAGCGTTCGCGTGGGGTTCTCGGTTTCGGAAGGAGCGGCTGTGGCACGTGGAGATCACATTCAATGCACCGGTGCACGGTCCATTGGTGATTGGCGATGGCCGTTTTCTGGGGTTGGGTGTCATGGCTCCCGTCAAGACGGTCCGAGCCGTCCATGCCTTCGTCGTCGAGCATGGGCTTGATCCGAGCGCAGATCAGGGCCATTTGGTGCAGGCCCTGCGTCGGGCCGTGATGTCGCGGGTTTGTGCGGAGCTTGGTCCCAGGCCGGACGACAGGACTCTCCCCGCCTATTTCAGCGGTCATGCGCCCGACGGGATGCCGGTGCGGCGAGAGCGGGCCCCGCACCTTCACTTTGCATTTGACGCGCAGCGCGCTCGGCTGTTGGTCGTGGCTCCTCATCTTGCCGATCACCGGGAACCCACGCGAGACGAGGAGCGTCACCTGCGGGTCCTGGACCGGGCGTTGGTGGATTTCCGAGACCTGCGGGCCGGTCCGGCGGGGCGTCTAAGGCTGCATCCCGAGCCTATCGAGTGGGATAGCGATCCGCTGTTCGCCCCGGCGTTCGCTTGGGAGAGCCTCGCGCCGTACCTGGTGACCCGGCATACGAAGGGCGGCGGAGCGGCGGACGCCCTGACCGCTGATCTCGTGGCCGAGTGTCGGCGGCGGGGAATGCCCGGGCCGCAGGTGGCATGCCGGGATCTCCACGGCATTCCCAAACTTGGACTCGTCGGCCTTGCTGCGCTGTCATTTCCGGTGGCCGTGCGGGGGCCGATCATGTTGGGCAGGAGTCGGCACTTGGGAGGCGGGCTCTTTGAAGCGAGCAAGGGAAGGCACGATGGCTGACCCGGAGACGATGCGCCGCTGCCCGGTCTGCAGGAAGGCACTGACGCAGCAGGAGTACGAGAAGGCCCTGGGGCTCTGGCAGGCGAAGCACCAGCACATCAAGCACCTGGAGGACGAGCGCAAGAACTTGAGACGGCAGGCCCAATTGCTCAAGAAGGAACGGACGGAGGCTCGGCGGGAAGCGGCGAAACGGATCGCCGCCGAACACCGCAGGCAGGCCGAGGCCTTTCGCCAGCAACGGAGCGCCCTCGAAGCGCGCCTCACAAAGCGGTTCGACAAGGAGATCACCCGCCGTGTCAGGCGGAGCACCGTCGAGCAGGAGCGTCAGATGAAGCGGCAGGCGGCGGAGGTCCGGCAGACCCGCGGGCGGATGACCCAGCTCGAGCGGAAGCTCAAGACGACGCTCGAACGGGACGGCAAGCAGCAGGAGGAGATCAAGCGGTTGCGCGAGCAGCTCGAAAAGGGGATCACGCCCCAGATCGAGGGTCTGCTGGAGGAGGACAAGCTCTTGGCGAAGCTGCAGGAGTTGTTCCCGCATGACCGGTTCGAGCACACCGGCAAGGGCGGGAACATCGTGCAAACGGCCGTGGAGGGCGTGGAACCGGCCGGCATGATCGTGTACGAGTGCAAGAAGGTGAAAGGATTCAGCCAGTCGCACGTGGACCAGGCCGCCCGGGCGCGCGAGACGCGGAAGGCCGATTTCGCGGTGCTGGTCACGAACGCGCTGCCCGCCAAGCGCCAGTTCTACCACGTCTCCAAGACGGTCTTCGTGATCAGCCCCCTTAGTGTGGAGCCGGTCACTTACACGTTGCGGGAGAGCTTGGTCCGGATGGCGCGGCTCCGTTTGGATCAGGCGTCGAAGATCAAGGCGGTGGACGAGGTGTTCAAGTACCTGACCGGCAACGAGTACACGAACAAGGTCAATGCGATGGCGGGGCAGTTGATGGGGCTGGCGGACGATCTCCGGGCGGAGATTACCGGACACCGCCGAGCCTGGCTGCGCCGGTACGGCGCCTATCGTGGTCTGTACCTGGACCTGGGCGCGATCGACGTTCGGCTTCAGGGCCTGCTTGCCGCGGGACGCGGGGCCGAGCCGCCCAAGCAGCTCACCGATCAACGTCAGGCGTACCCTCGCATCGAGGAGCTGGAACAGGCGAAGGAGCGGGATCAGAGAGAATGACGCCCTCGAGGCGGCGAAGCGCGGACGAACTGGCGGCGGGCGAGGCTGGACGCCGGCGGGCCCGGCGCCGTCCCCGTCCCTGGACTCGCTGGGAGGTCACGCGGGTCATCGTCCTGCGGAAGTCCGGCCGGACGGAGCGCGAGATCGCCCGGCTGATCGCCGGCTGGCTCGTGGGAGAGGTGCCGAAGCTTGCCTTCCTCACGACGAGATAGCGGTCCGATGCGCCGCTGCTATCTCGTCTGCTACGACATCCGGGAGCCCAAGCGCTTGCGGCGGGTCCACAAGACGATGAAGGGGTTCGGGGAACCCTGGCAGTACTCGGTCTTCTTTTGCGTTCTGCGGGACATCGACCGCGTTCGCATGGAGACGGCGGTTCGGGATAAGATGAACGTCAAGGAAGACCAGGCTCTCATCGTGGATCTGGGAGCCGACGAGGAGGAGGCCAGAGAGACCGTCAAGGTCCTCGGCCCGGGCCTCCCGAGGTTGGAGAGGGGGACTCTGGTCATCTGACACGGCCGGGTCGCCCGGAGTCCGAAGATCTTTGACAAGACTGGGCGCGAGCGCGAGGGTGGTGCCGGGGGAGCCCGGCCGCGCTCGCAGGGAGAAAAAGCGTTGGGAAATCTGCGTGTCCGGACAACTGATCAGACCTTGAAGTGCTCACCGGCCTCTCTAAACCGCTCCGCGTTCGCGGAGCGTCACGAAAAGGCCGGCGCTAGAACGATCGGCGAGATCGACGGTTTCCGCGGCTGCTAAGCCGCGGCCCCATTGAAGGAGCCGTAGTTTCACCCCACGCTTCGGATCGTTGCTGTTTCCGCGGCTGCTAAGCCGCGGCCCCATTGAAGGAGCACCACGGCGAATCCGCCCAGCATGACGGCGTTCGTTTCCGCGGCTGCTAAGCCGCGGCCCCATTGAAGGGGTGATCTCCACCGCGCACGAATGATTCCCCCGAGTTTCCGCGGCTGCTAAGCCGCGGCCCCCATGTGGGCGACGAGAAGCTCGTCCTCCGAGGGTGGCCGGAGGTGCTCCATCAGCAGGGGGCTGGGAGGAGAGCCTCCGGAGCCGTCGGCGTGGCGAGGTTCTTGAGCCCGTGAGCGTGTGAAATGATCCCGAACTCGATCTCGTCGGTCAAAAGGCCGACGGGGACGGGGAGGGGTGCAGTCGTGTTCCTGCGCGCCCTATAATCAAGACTAGTATGAAGCCTAAGACGCCGTATTCCCACCTCCTGGTGGATCCAACCCAGGGATTCGATAGCTGCGGAACGGGGTTTGTCTCCAACATCAACGGGAAGAAAACCCGCGAGGTGGTGACGGCTGCGATCCAGGCCGTGTGCTGCTTGACGCATCGCGGGGCCATTGGGGCGGATGCGCGCACCGGTGACGGGGCGGGCATTTTGACCCAGATTCCCTGGAAGCTGTACGGCCGCGATCCTTCGTCCTCGCTGAAGGCGGTCCTGGCCCGCTTTGGGGGAAATGCGGAGCTCGCTCAGGGCAGGCTGGGAGTCGGCATGATCTTCCTCCCTGCGGCTGCCGCGGCTTCCCAGACGGGCCGCAGGCTCGTTGAACGCGTGCTGGCCGAAATTGGCCTCAACGTGCTGGCGTGGCGGCCGGTCCCCGTGGATCCGAGTCCGCTGGGCGACAAGGCGCTGGAGAGCCGCCCCGATATCCAGCAGGTCATCGTGGAACGCGGGAAAGGTCAGAAGACGCCAGAGGAATTTGAACGCACCCTTTTTCTGGCTCGCAAGCGCATTGAGCGAGCGGCCGCGCGGGAAAAACTATCGCTCTACATGCCCTCTTTCTCCTCCCGTGTCGTGGTGTACAAGGGGTTGATGATCGCGACCCAGCTTCAAAGTTTTTACAAGGACCTGGCCGATCCGGACTTCGAGTCAGCGCTGGCTGTTTTTCATCAGCGGTTCACCACCAACACCTTTCCAAGCTGGACTCTGGCCCAACCCTTCCGGTATCTGGGGCACAACGGCGAGATCAACACCCTCAAAGGGAACCGGAATTGGATGACGGCGCGTGAGCCGGAGCTAACCAGCGCCAAGATCGGGCCGGGCTTGAAAGACATCTATCCGATCATCACGCCGGATCTTTCCGACTCCGCCAGCCTGGACGAGGCGCTCGAGGTGCTCATTCACTCCGGCCGTGGCATCCTGCACGCGTTTATGATGCTGGTGCCGCAGGCCTGGGAGAACATGCCTGGGCTCGACCCGGAGTTGAAAGCATTCTACGAATACCATGCGTGCCTGACCGAGCCATGGGATGGTCCGGCGGCGGTGGCTTTTTCGGATGGCCGGTGGGTGGGGGCGATGCTGGACCGCAACGGCTTGAGACCCGCCCGGTACCTCCTGACCACAGACGGGCTGGCGGTGATGGCCTCCGAAGTCGGGGTCATCGACATCGCTCCCGAGCGGGTCGCGCATCAGGGCCAGCTTGGTCCCGGTGAGATGATCGCCGTGGATGTGGAACAGGGTAAACTCTACACCGATGAGGAAGTGAAACATCTCGTGACGGCGGGGAAGCCGTACGGCAAGTGGGTGAACGCCCGCCGGATCGTGGCGCGCCAGGCACCGGTGCAAGACGGTCAGCCTGCTTGCGCACGGGATCAAGCTTTAGGACAGGACATGCCGCTGGATCAGCTCCGTCGCTTGCAGCGGGCTTTCGGGTACACCACGGAGGAGTTGGACCTGCTCTTAAGCCCGATGGCCGGAGAAAAAACAGAACCGGTCGGCTCCATGGAGATGACACGCCCCTGGCCATGCTGTCCTCAATCCCGCGTCCGCTTTCGCATTATTTCCGGCAGCTCTTTGCGCAGGTGACCAATCCGCCGATCGACCACTTAAGAGAAGAGCTGGTCTTTTCCCTGTACACCTATCTCGGGCCGCGCAAGAGCCTGCTGGAGGAGAGTCCGGATCACGCCGGGCTGTGCCGCTTAAACTCACCGGTGCTGTTCAATGGTGAGCTGGCTGAGTTGCGGGCGAAACCGCCAGGTGGCTGGAAGACTGTTGAACTGAAAGCCCTGTTTCAGAAAGCCGCTGGCCCCGCGGGACTGAAGGCTGCGGTGCTGGAGCTGATTCAGCGCGCGGAGGAGGCGGTCCGGAGTGGGGCGGTGCTGCTGATCCTGTCCGACCGCGGGGTGGATGCGGAGCACGCGCCCATCTCCATGCTGCTGGCAACCGGCGCGGTGCACCACCACCTCATCCGGCGCGGTCTGAGGATGAAGGCCAGCTTGTTGTGTGAAACCGCTGAGGTGCGCGAGACGCACCAGCTCGCCCTGCTGCTCGGATATGGGGCCAGCGCGGTCAACCCCTATCTGGCTTATGAGACCGTCCGGGAGCAGGTCGAGTCCGGGGCGTGGAAGAACTTAACCGTGGCTCAGGCCTTAAATAATTTCCGGTACGCCATGGACCACGGCCTGATGAAGATCATGTCCAAGATGGGCATCTCCGCGGTGACCAGCTACCAGGGCGCCCAGATCTTTGAGACCGTGGGGCTGGCCGATGAGGTCATCGAGCTTTCGTTCGCTGGCACGACCTCCCGGCTGTGCGGGGCGGGATTCGAGGACCTGGGCCGCGAGGTGCTGACCTGGCATGAGGCGGCCATGGCCCAGCAGAACGGGAAGCTTCAAGACACCGGATTTTACCGGCAGCTTCCGCGGGGCGGGGAAGTCCACGCTTACAGCAAAGCCATGGTGGGCCGCATGCACATTGCGCTCAAAAAGAAGGACTTCAACGAGTATCGCCGGTACGTGGATCTTGTGGTCAACCGGGAGCCCATTAATCTAAGGGATTTGATGGAAATTTCCTCCGCTGGGCCTGCGGTGCCTGTCGAGGAGGTGGAACCCGTTGAGACCATCGTGAAACGGTTCGTGGTTTCGGGGATGTCGCACGGTGCGCTCTCCCGCGAGTGTCACGAATCCCTGGCGATTGCCATGAACCGGCTCGGTGCCAAGAGTTCTTCTGGGGAAGGCGGCGAGGCGCCGGAGAGGTTCAAACCCAAACCGAATGGGGACTGGGGGAACAGCAAGATCAAGCAGATCGCGTCAGGCCGGTTCGGCGTCACCCCGGAGTACGCGATCAGCCTGGAGCAGTTCGAGATCAAGATGGCGCAGGGCTCAAAGCCCGGCGAGGGCGGCCAAATCCCTGGGAAGAAAGTGACCGAGGAGATCGCGGCCATCCGGCATGCCCAGGCGGGGATCTCGCTCATCTCGCCGCCGCCGCACCATGATATCTATTCCATCGAAGACCTGGCGCAGCTCATTTACGACTTAAAGCGAGTCAATCCTGAAGCCCGGGTGGTCGTGAAGCTGGTTTCCGAGGTGGGCATTGGGGCGGTCGCTGCGGGCGTGGCCAAAGGCCATGCGGATGTCATCCTGGTGTCCGGCTCGGACGGCGGCACCGGCGCTTCTCCGCGAGGCTCCATCAAGCATGCCGGGCTGCCCTGGGAGCTGGGACTGGCGGAGACCCAGCAGACGCTACAGGCTAATGACCTGCGCCACCTGGTACGGCTGCGCGCGGATGGAGGCATGCGCACCGCCCGCGATGTGCTCATCGCCGCGCTCCTGGGGGCCGAGGAGTACGGGTTCGGCACGACAGCGGTCATTGCGGCTGGTTGCATCATCGCCAGGGAATGCCACCTGAACACCTGCCCCGTCGGGGTGGCGACCCAGGATCCTGTGCTGCGCGCCAAGCTGCCCAAGGACGCGCCAGAACGGGTTGAGCAATTCATGCGTTTCCTGGCTCAAGAATTGCGTATCTTCATGGCTGGGATGGGCGTTAAGAAACTGGATGACCTCATTGGCCGGCCTGACCTTCTCAAACCCAAGATTCCTGACCGGCCCAAGCTGCAGCACCTGGATCTGAGCAAGCTGCTTGCTAAGGTCGATGGCAAGCCACGCATGCACCTTCAGGAGCGTAACGACTGGGACGATCAGCCTTTGGAAGAAGCGCTCCTGCCGAAGCTGGCCCCTGCGCTGGAGGGAAAATCCTCCGTCGTGCTGCCGTTGACCATCCGCAACACTGACCGGACTACGGGGGCGCGAATCGCCGGTCAGATCGCAAAGCGGTACGGCGACCAGGGGCTGCCCAACGGCGTCACCGTGGATCTCAAGTTCAACGGCACGGCCGGGCAGAGCTTCGGCGCCTTTGGCATTGGTGGCTTGAATCTCACGCTGATCGGGGAAGCGAACGACTATGTGGGCAAGAGCATGCACGGCGGCCGGATCGTGCTGATTCCCCCAGCCAGCCGGCTGACCTCTTCACATCAACACTCCATATGCGGCAACACGGTGTTGTACGGAGCCACCGGCGGCCACTTCTTTGCCGCTGGACAGGCGGGCGAGCGGTTCGCCGTGCGCAACAGCGGCGCCGTCGCCGTCCTGGAAGGTCTGGGCGACCATGGCTGCGAGTACATGACCGGTGGCATCGTGGTGGTGCTTGGCGAGACCGGCCGCAACTTCGGCGCGGGCATGACCGGCGGCGCCGCCTACGTCCTGGACGAAGAAGGGAACTTCCAGGGGAAGTGCAATTATGACACCGTGAAGCTTCACTCCCTGGATGGGGCTGCAGATGACCCAACCCTGACCGCGCTGATCTCCGAACACGTGAGACTGACAGGCAGCTCCCGTGGCCAGTGGGTGCTGGATCACTGGGAGTCCCTGCGCCAGAAGTTTTGGAAGGTAGCGGCCCCTGCCCCGCCCCGTCTCCTCTCTCTCCCTTTCCCTCTCCCCCCTCTGGGGGGAGAGGGGAGGGCGAGGGGGGTCTTCCCACCGCGAAGCCGGGCACGACCTTAAAGGTTTTAAATCAACGGATCAAGGAAATCATGTCAGAGGTCCCCACAATCAAGAGGCGATAGGTAGCACTTCTTAAAGTCATGGATAGTGAGCGGGAGGCGTGGAAAAAATTTACCCTCATCTCCGCCTTCGGGCTTACCATAGGCGTTACCATGCTCGTCTGCGGTGGACTGGGAGTCTGGCTGGACGGGCGGCTGGGGACTTCGCCCATTTTTACATCAGTGTTGTTCCTCGCCGGTGGCGCCTCCGCGCTTTGGTATGGTATCGTAAAGTTTCTAAAATAAACTCCAGTATGGAAATTATCGTGGGAATTTTCGCTGGTTTGGGTGTCGGGATGTTTACCGGCCGCAATCTGGCCAGCTCCGTGGCTAGAACTTGCTTCAAAGCAGCGAAGGGTAGATATGTGTTTGGACTGATATGCCGCACAGGACTCCTGGCTGCTGCACTGATCGGTTCGCTGGTTCTCGGTCCCTGGGCCTGGGCGGGGGTGGCGGCGGGGTATCTCGCGGGATTCGCGGCCACGATTGCGCGGAACGTGCGGTCCCTTCAAGCCGAGGAACCCACGCGTGGCATCTGAAGGCGGCCTTCCGCATGCCGCCCATATTCTGCCTCCTGTTCATTTCCCTGCCCTCCCTGGCGCGCCCGAGGTGGAATCCTACGCCGTTTCTTATGGTTTCCTGTGCATGGGGCTCGTCCTGCTGGCTGCCATTGCGACCCGGCTCACCATGACAGTGGCTCCGCGCGGAGTCCAGAACCTGCTGGAATGGCTGGTGGAGATCGTGGATGAGCAGGCCCGGAGTATCCTGGGCGAAGCGGCGGTCCGGTTCATGCCGCTGTTCGCCACCCTCTTTTTGTTCATCCTGACCTGCAACCTGATCGGCCTCGTACCTGGATTCATGTCCCCCACGGCCAGTTATCACACCAACCTGGCCATGGCCTTGATCGTGGCGGTGGTCACCCAGTATGCGGGGTTTAAGGCGCACGGATGGCGGGGCTATCTGAAGCACTTTTTGCCTCCTCCGTGCCCGTGGTGGCTCATGTGGTCGATCATGTGGTGGATGTGGCCCATGATCCACCTGCTCGAACAGGTGGTGAGACCCATCTCGCTCACCATGCGTCTGTTTGGCAATATTTTCGCCAAGGAGATTCTCCTCCTCATGCTGGCTTTCATCACGGTTACCTTTTTCACCGGCCCGGGCACGTTTGTGAAAGTTCTTGCCGGGCTTCCGTTCATCCTGCGGCCGGCCATTATCCTCCTGGGAACACTGGTCTCGATCGTTCAGGCGGCGGTGTTCACGATTCTCACGATGATGTTTGTGTCGCTGGCGATGGAGGGGCATGAAGAGGAGCATGCAGCGTAAGGTATGCCATGGATCGTTATCAACGTAAGACTTAACACGTGAGGAGGGGAACATGAACACAGTTTCAAAGGTGTCGTTGCTGGCGTGGCTGGCCCCGGCGGTTGCGCTTGCCGCTGAGGGCGCTGAGCCCGCCGGGAGCGCAAACGCGATCTTTTTCGCAGTGACGGTGGCCTCCGCCGGATTTGGTCTGGCGATTTCCACGCTTGGTGCGGGTATTGGCCAGGGGAAATGCGCAGGCCAGGCGATGGAAGCCATCGCGCGCCAACCGGAGGCCGCCCCCAAGATCCAAACGGCCATGCTTCTGGGATTGGCGTTCATGGAGTCCCTGGTCATCTACATGCTGTTGATCGCATTTATCTTGTTGTTTGCGAACCCGTTTAGAGCGTTGTTCGCAGGGTAACCAGAAAACGAGGGAGGTTTACCAGGGTGGAAGCCCCAGCGTGGCATATCCTGCTTGTGCAGTGCGTGACGTTTGGGATCGGGGTACTCCTGCTCTGGGTTATTGCTCTCAGGCCCATTCGGCAGGTCTTGAAAGAGCGGCGGGACCGGATCGAAACGGCCCAGCGGGATGCGGCGGCGGCCAAGACGCGAGCTTTAGATGTGGAGAAGGAGCTGCGGAACCGGCTGTCTCAGCTTGAAGCGGATGCGAAGAAGCATTCCCAGGAGGCTGAAGCCGCCGCCCGCAAGCTGAAAGAGGAGATTCTGGCCGGAGCCCGGGCTGAGGCTCAGACGGTCGTCGCGCAGGGGCGGGAACAGGTGAAGCGTGAACGCGCTGAACTGCGTGACCAGCTTCGCCGGGAAGTGGCGAAGCTCTCGGTCACGATGGCTAGAAAGGTGACGGCTGTTTCCCTTACCGCCAAAGACCGCAAACGGCTCATGCAGAAAGTGCTGCGTGAGCTTCCTAGCCGGATCGGAGGCGAGGCGTGATCGAACTATGAAGGCAAGCGGTAAAGTGCTGCAACATAAGCTGGCGCTGGCGGTGTGGGAGCAGGCTCATGCGGACGGCGCCGAGGAGGCGGTGGAGCGGGCCCTGGGGGCGGTCACGCGGGCGCTGCGGGTAAGCCCCAAGCTCCGCCAGGTCCTGCTGCATCCGGGTATCGGGCTGGAGGCCAAGATGAACTTGCTCCGGCGGCTCCTGCCACTTCGGGGGGCTGCGGCAGATCTCCTTCACCTAATGGTAGAGCAGCGGTCTTTGCGCTTGCTGGGCGGCGTGCTCCGGACCTACCGTTCGCTGCGCGCCATGCGGGCGGCTGAGGTTGCTGCGACCGCCATGACAGCGGCGCCGCTGAGTCGGCCGGAGATCGAACAGATCAGAACGGTGCTGGAACGGGTGTTGAAGAGACGAGTCAAGCTGGCGGTGAAAACACAAAAAAACCTTCTGGGAGGACTCATGATCCAGGTGGGGGAACGGCGGGTGGACGGAACGGTCAAGGGGGCGTTTGACCGGCTGGAACGGCAACTCCTCGCGGCTTCATGAAAAGAAACGTCTGATGGCAAGAAAGAAACAACAGTTCGTGAGTGTCCTGAACCGGCAGCTTGCCGCCTTCAGGCCGAAAGTCAACGTGACGGAGGTCGGCCAGGTCATCCAGGTGGGGGATGGGGTGGCGCGCCTGTCCGGCCTCATGAATGTGATGGCGGCGGAGCTGCTTGAGTTTCCACACGACGTGTACGGAATCGCGATGAACCTGGAACGTGACGAAGTTGGTGTAATCCTGCTTGGCGAGGATACGCAGATCCACGAAGGGGACGAGGCCAAACGCACCGGCCGCATCATCCAG
>CAZPLZ010000112.1:0-11042 GCA_964587525.1 uncultured bacterium
GCGCCAGACTCACCGGACCCTCAAAGCCAACCTGCTCGAAGAAACCTATGAGGTGTTGGACGCGATCGAGCGGGATTCGCCCCAGGCGCTGAAAGAAGAACTGGGCGACCTGCTCTTGCAAGTGGTCTTCCACGCCCTAATCGAGGAAGAACGGAAGCGCTTTAAGCTCAACGACGCCATCCGCCACGTGTGCAACAAGCTCATCCAACGGCATCCGCATGTGTTTGGGCGCGGCAAAAAAGTCAGCGCGGAGGGCGCGCTGGCACAATGGGAGGTGCTCAAACATTCGGAAAAGCCAAAGCGGTCCGGGTTAGATGGAGTCCCCCCGGCGCTGCCGGCCCTCCTGCGGGCCACCCGGGTGCAGAGCAAAGCTGCCCGGCTCGGGTTCGAGTGGACCAGGTTCTCTCAGGCTCTTGACAAGTTCGAGGAAGAGCTACACGAATTCAAGGTGGCGGTACGCAGCAAACGTAGGAACGCGATCCGGCACGAGCTGGGCGACGTGATATTTGCGTTGGTGAAGGTCGCCAAGTTCCTCAACATCGATCCGGAGGGCACCCTGCAGGCCGCCAACGACCGGTTCATCCGGCGCTTCCGCAAATTAGAACAGGCCGTCGCTCGTACCGGCCGCAAGCTCCACGAAGTTCCTCCGCCTGATCTCTACGCTCTCTGGCGAAAGACCGGCGTCACTTCTTCATCATCCCGCTAATCAGCGGAAAGCCGAGAAACGTTGCCTAGCGTCACCAAAACGTTCCCGCATGCTGGCGGACCCGGGCGCCGTGCTCGGCCAGTAAGGTGTGCTCCTGCGGTGAAGGCTCCCTCCAGTCTTCCAGCAGCGCAAGGTTATCCTCAAGCTCCTCCCGGTTCTCCGGCGCCATGAGGGTGGCCGCCACCGAAGGGTGAGAGAGCGCGAAGCGATACCACGCTCGCGGCAACGGGGGCGAGAATCCCATGGGATCGGCGGGCGTCGCCTCCTTGAGCGCCCCCCACCGCTGGGCGGTAAAGGTAACGACCGGGATCCCCAGAGCATCCGTCACCGGGAACACCTCCTCTTCGGCGCCCCGGTGCGCCGCGTTGTACCGGATCATCAGGAGATCCAGAGACGGAACGCCCTGCGACTTAGGACCCTGCAGCTCGCCGGCTGTAATCTTGGCTGCCAGGGGCCGCTGGTGGCTGGTCAGCCCCAGCAGGCGTACCTTGCCTTCCTGACGCGCCTTCACCATCGCCTGGTACGCGCCTCCCTCTCCGATGATCCGATCCCACTCAGCTTCAGCCTCGACGTAGTAGAACGTCGCTGCATCTACAAACTCTGTCTTCAGTTCCCGCAGCACCTCATCCAACTCCGCACTCGCCTCGGTCGCAGTCCGCGCCGAGAGCTGAAAGGCGACAAACACCTGAGCACGATCGGCTCCTAGAGCCGCAATGGCCTTGCTCATGCCGTCGGGGTGCCCGCACCAGTTGAGGTAGTTGACACCGTGATCGACCGCATGCCGGACATCATCGGCTGCCAGCCGGGTGCCACCCCGGGTTGCCAATCCCAGCCGGCACACCGGCGGTGTGCCGTTACCGAGCGCCACGAATTTCCGCACAGGCAGTATTATCGGCTCAGGAGATACCAGAGTGATGGAGCCCGGTCGCCAAAGCGGACTTGAGTGTCCCGGAGCATAGAAACCGTTTCGAGATCGGCCATCGCAGCGCCACTGCCGTCCAGGGACTGGGCTTTCCAATCGTGCCCAGGCAGAGTCAGGGTGGCGTGGACCAGTTCAGCGACGCCGGGGCCGTTGCCCCAGCGGTCGCGGACCGTGTGCCGACCATTGTCCCATCCCATGCCCTGATTCTCGTACCGGGCCACCAAGACAAACAGCACCTTGCGGGATTCAGCAATCGGCTTCATATCCAACGCCACCAGGCCGGCGCAAGCGTAATTTTCTCCTTTCTTTGTCACCTCAAGTGTGACATCCCCCAACTTCTGCGGTGCACCGACCAGCGCCCCGACAGCCATGCGGCACGCCGGGGCGCGCAACATGAAGCAGGCACCTCTCTTCTCAAATTTCCAAACAAGCTCCCCGGTGTCACTCACCCGCCGGTTGCGCGCTTTCACCTTTGCCGACGCCACCGGCATGTCCCGGTCACGGGTCAAGGTGACTTCAAGTCGCCGCATGCTGACAGCCCCCGGTGCCACACCCGCTTCGGACCAGAGCCCATCCAGACCGCTTCTGCCTTGGGCCATCAACTCGACAACACCCTCGGCTGGCAGGCGCAGTGAGACCGGCTCTATGCCTGGCAGCGCTAAGCCCTGCCGGAAAAGAAGCGCCGAGAAGGGGGCAAAGGCAAGCTGACCGGCATGGCCGCACAAGGAAAAAAATCCAAGGATCCGGTCGCTTTCCCATTCATCACTGAAATTTAAGTACGTGTACTGATAGATGGCGTCCCAATCCTGAAACGCTCCGATCGCGGCGAGCATGGGTAACGCTTCGGCAGCGTGGTCGTTCGGCGCTGGGGTGTTATACTCGCTGACCGTGAAAGGCTTGCCCGCCACCCGGTGCCGGGCGATATCTCCCAGCGTGCCCCCATCCTTAGCGGCCACCTGGGTACTGTTGCCGATGCTCCACTTAGTGGGACTCCAGGTTTCTTCAAAATGAGGGTGCTCCCAATACCCGTGCATGTCAATGAAGTCACTCAAGGTGGCTTCACGGAAAAGCCCCGCCACGCCGCCATAGCTGGCCTGAGTATCGATGACCAAGGATTTCACCTTCAGCTCTTCCTTCAACAACCGGATCAGGCCCCGCGTGGTGGCCTGTTCTGTTTCCATAAGGAACCGCCAGTAGTCGCGGTAAGCTGTCGGCGCCGCGTTCGCACCCACCAACGCAATATTGTCCGCTTTGAAACTCTGATCCTCCGGCAGTCCAACGACGGCCGCTTCCCTGAGACTCACACTTGCAAGTTCGATCACACCGGTCCGATTGTGGGTGCTGAAATTCAAGCGGTTGTGCGAGGGAACGGTATCACTGGCTTTGAAGAAGAACGAGTATTGCTTCCACACCGCCGTCAGATTTGCGTTTTTAACAAGACCAACATTATTCCAGGGAGGCTGATCGAGCATGGTGGTAAGCTCAAGGTTCATCGTGGGGGTGGACTTTGCCCAGAACGCAACCTCATAGCTCCTGCCGTTCTCAAGGGTTAAGCCGCTCTGGTGAAGTTGCAAGTGCCAATTCGCTGTCCCAGGCTTGCTCGCGTGCCAGCGCAGGGCACGCTGTCCGACGAGAGCAGGAGGAATCCCCTCACCCGTGCCAAGGGTCAACAGTTCCAGGGCAGCTTCGGCTCCACCTGCCGCCTGAGCGGTCCAGTCAGCCTTGCCCTTGGTAAAATTCCTATTCCTTAACACCTCATCGCCGGCTGACCGCACACCCCGACTCCAGGCTTCACGCAACTGCTTAGTAGATTTGTACCGTTCCTTCAGCCAAACTCGCCATTGCCGGACAAGCTCGCTGCGATACGGATCAGGCACATCGTCTGGCCTGCCGCCCCAGAACGGCAGCAGCGTATTTTCATTATTGAGCTCAATACATAACACCGCCGGTTCATCGGCGTAGCGATGACCCGTGTAGGGATTCTTGTGCGTCAGAAGCGCTCGGGCATACTGGTGCTGCATTTGAACGAACGGCGGGTAAAAACGGTCGATGAGCTTGCCATACCAGTACCGCTTGGCCACTTCCCGGTCCAGCCCCGGGTAGCGGCGGGCCACATGCATGTTAAGATTGACATAAATTCCATTTTTTTTGAGCTGGCTGATGAAGTAATCCAGTTTATCCACCTGTTCCGGATCAAAAGAAACCAGGTCCTTCTTAAACAGGCCAACCGGCGCCGCCCCCGTATCCATGAAATGGAACCGGACCACGTTGAAGCCCAGTTTGCGCAGGTGTTTCGCGGCGGCCGGCGCGACAGCCTTTTCAGGGAACGCCCCGGTGGCCGTAACGTTGGTGCCAAAGAAGCGTATGCGCTTCCCCCGCTGATCCACAAAATGCCCATCTTGAGCCCGGATGAACCCGTCAGCGCCAGCGGGCTTATCGTTCATCCAAGACAGGTCCAGGGCGCTGGGTGATGCATCCAGCCCCGGAATGGTAAACACATACCAGTCAGGGCTCTCAGCGCTCACGCCCGCCTTAACACCCATGGCAACAGCCATACTCACCACGCAGGCCAACTTTCCGAAAGCAGTTTTATAGCCGATAATCTAACAATTATGCCAGAAGTGTTGCAGGCAACCCCTGACTGGGAAAACCCAGCGATGGTTGGGCAGAATAAGGAGCTACCGCACGCGACGTTCACTTCGTATCCCAGTCTACGCTCCGCTCTAGCCGGCCCTTCGACCGAGCTCAGGGCCGGCGACGGGGGCAAGTCACCGTACGTCATGTCCTTAAATGGCCGATGGAAGTTTCACTGGGTCCCGAAGCCAGCGGACCGGCCTACGGAGTTCCATCAGCTTGACTACAACGACAAATCCTGGAAAACCATCCCGGTTCCGTCCACCATTGAGGTGCAGGGTTACGGCGTGCCGATCTACACCAATGCCAAATACCCCTTCGGCAAAGCGAACCCACCTTGCATCCCGCACGACAACAACCCCGTCGGGTCGTACCGGCACACGTTCACCCTCCCGCCCTCCTGGCAGGGACGCCAGATTTTTCTGCACTTCGCCGGTGTTGAATCTGCGTTCTATGTCTGGGTCAATGGCTTCAAGGTCGGCTACAGCCAGGACAGCCGTACGCCAGCCGAATTCAACATCACCCCGTATCTGCGCCCAGGAAAAAACCTCCTGGCTGTCGAGGTGTACCGCTGGTGCGACGGCTCCTACCTGGAGGACCAGGACTTCTGGAGGCTGAGCGGCATCTATCGCGAGGTGTTCCTGTACGCGGCTGGGAATGTGCGCATCCGCGACTTCTGGGTGAAGACGGAGCTGGACGATCGCTGCCGCCACGCCAATTTGAAGGTCAGCGTTCAGGTGAAGAACCACGCCGACAAATCCCAGCAGATCCAGGTAGAAGCCATCCTGCTGATGGGGAAACTCAAACGGGTCGCTGGCCCTATACGCGCCAATGCACGTGTCGAGGCCGGGGAGGAAACCTCGCTGGAACTCACCAAACGCGTTGCTCGCCCAAACCTGTGGTCAGCGGAAACACCCAACTTGTACACCCTGCTTCTGACCCTCAAGGACACTCACGGGCACATCCTCGAAGTGGTGCAGACCCAGGTTGGGTTCCGGAAGATCGAGATCCGGGATGGCCAGCTCCTGATCAACGGCCACCCCATCCTCATCAAGGGCGTCAACCGCCACGAGCACGACCCGGACACGGCGCACGCCATCACCGAAAATTCTATGGTGCGCGACATCAAACTGATGAAGCGGTTCAACATCAATGCGGTACGCACAAGCCACTACCCCAATTCGCCCCAGTGGTATGCCCTGTGTGACCAATATGGTCTGTACCTGATCGACGAGGCCAACGTCGAGTCGCATGGCGCCCAGTACTTAGCCAACGACCCCGCGTGGCTTCACGCCCACATGGACCGCACGTACCGCATGGTGGAGCGGGACAAGAACCATCCGTCCATCATCATCTGGTCGTTGGGCAACGAAGCGGGTGATGGAAGCAACTTCGCAGCCACCTCCGCCTGGGTGCGTGCTCGGGACCCAAGCCGGCCGGTCCACTACGAACAGACCCGGCTAGGGCCCCATGCAGACATCGTGAGTTTCATGTACGCGAAATTTGAATTTCTAGAATGGTATGCCAAAGTCCCCAGGCCGCGGCCGCTCATCCTGTGCGAATACGCCCACGCCATGAGCAACAGCACCGGCGATCTGGCCGGATACTGGAAACTGTTCCGCAAATATAAGCAGCTCCAGGGCGGGCTCATCTGGGATTGGGTGGACCAGGGCATCCGCGCGCCCGTTCCCCGCCGATATCTCACGAAGAACTCAAGCCGAGGTAAAATTCCCTCCCGCCCCGCGACCAGAACCTGGTTCTGGGCCTATGGCGGCGATTTTGGCCCTCCGGAAACTCCAAGTGACGGGAATTTCTGCATGAACGGCCTGGTGTCACCTGACCGGTCGCCGCATCCCGGTCTCTACGAGGTCAAGAAAGCGTACCAGCCAATTCACGTCAAGCCGGTGAGCCTCTCGCGGGGCAAACTGAAAATCTTTAACGAGCACTTGTTCACAAGCCTTGAGGAGTACCAGGGCACATGGGAAATGAAGGCTGGTGACCGGCCCGTGGCACGAGGGAAGCTCCCGAGACTCTACGCCAAGCCTCAGGCGAAGCAGGCAATCAAGGTCCCAATCCAGCCACCCATGTCTTCCAAACCCGGAGTCGAATACTGGCTGAATTTAAGTTTCCGTCTGGCAAAATCCACCTCGTGGGCAAGCAAGGGACACGAGGTGGCCAGGGAACAATTGAAACTGCCATTCGCAACACCCGCACGACGGCTGGACCCTTCCAAAATGCCGGATCTTGCCCTCGCGGAGACGGCAAAAAGGATAACCATCAAAGGAAAGCGCTTTTCACTGGTGTTTGACAAAGCCACCGGCATGATAAGGTCTTGGACCTGGAGAAGGGTCGAACTCATCAAGGAAGGCTTGCGTCCGGATTTCTGGCGGGCGCCGTTGGACAATGATCGAGGGAACGGTATGCCCGATCGCTGTGCCGTCTGGCACCATGCCGGCCGCAACTGGCGTGTCCGAAAGGTCTTGGGTTTAAGGCGCAGCCCTCGATCGATAGAAATCCGGGTCATGGCAACGCTCCCAACCGTGAAATCTCAATACGAGGTCACCTACACGGTGCACGGCAGCGGGGACATGATCGTCCGGGCCAATTTTCAACCTGGATCAGCCAAACTCCCCGAGTTGCCGCGATTCGGGATGCAGATGGCCCTGCCGGAAGGGTTCGAAACGATGACCTGGTACGGCAAAGGGCCGCACGAAACATACTGGGACCGTAACACCGACGCCCAGGTGGGCCTGTACCGCGGCACGGTGGACGAGCAATATGTGGAATACTCCCGGCCACAGGAGAACGGCAACAAGACGGATGTGCGCTGGGTCGCGCTGTCCAACCGCCGCGGAACGGGGCTCTTAGCTGTGGGAATGCCACTGCTCAGTGTGGGCGCAAGCCACTACACGGCCACCGACCTGGAAGCGGCGAAACACACCTACGAATTGACCCGCCGAGAGGAAATTCTCCTGAACCTGGATCACCGGCAGATGGGCGTCGGCGGAGACGATAGCTGGGGCGCCCGGCCTCACGAATGGTGCACGCTGCAGCCGAAATCCTACTCCTACTCGTTCCGGCTGTGCCCGTTTTCCCCGCGCGACCCGTCACCCCAGATACTCAGCCTGCGCTCCCCCTGACCACGACATCTCTGATGACCAAGACTGTTATTCTCGATCCGCATTTTCGAAAGCATGAGTGAAATCGTGGTTAGCGCAAGATCGCTGCCGGTCATCGCCGAAGCTGACCTAGTGGTCGCCGGTGCAACATTCGGCGGGATCGCGGTGGCGTGCCGGGTTGCCGAGGCGGGTCACCGGGTGGTGGTGATCGAACCCCGAACCTATCCGGGTTACGAGGTGTCGGCCCTGTACCGGCCCTGGATGCCGGAGCGCGCCGCGGCCGATCCCCCAGCCAGCATGGCGCCGTGGCTCACCAAGGCCATGGCCAGCACGGCTCATGACGGTGAGGTCGCCCTGCATCCCGACCTGATGAAACGCGGGCTGGAGGACGTCCTGTCGGCCGCGGGCGTCAAGCTGTTGTACGCCTCCCATCCCGTGGGCTTGATCTATGACGGGTCTGATCCAGCCGGAATCGTCATCGGGAACAAGTCCGGCCGGCAGGCCATACTGGCCCGGGGGATCGTGGACACCACTGACTGGGGACTCCTCGCGCGGCTCGCAGGGTTCCAGACCCCCGTGCCATCTTGCCCGCTTGCCATCCGGGTGAAACGTACGCTGGAATTTACGCAGGTCCAAGGCCCGCTCTCCGGCACCCTGGAGGCGCCCGCGAACATCGGGATCGTCAACAACGCCGTCAAGGTTCACCAGGGTTTTCTGGGCGCCGAGCACGTCCTCCTGGAGGTGGAGATGGAACTACCCCTGCCATCCGCCGATCACGGGGGGCGCATGATGATGGAAATCGAGGCGCGGAAGCGCAGTCTGGCGCTGGCGGCGCATCTCATCCAGAAACATCCCGCGTTCAACAACGCCTGGTTCGCTCACACCTCCCCGGAGTTGACCTTCGCCTCCCCGTATCAAGTCCCGTCGCAGGACACCGCGCGGCGCCTGTTCGTCCTAAGTTCCGCCGTCGTGCCGGTCACGGGTGGCGATCCGGCCATGCAACTCGAGCCCGTCACCGCAGCCCTGACGGGCGAGGAGCTCGCGCGCGCGGTGGTGAAGGCGCTTCAGAGCACCGGCCGGCCAGCCGTGGACCGTTGTGTGGCCCGCTGTGGAACCCCGGTGGACCGGCAAGCCACGGAGAGCGACGTGCGGGAGCTCGAGGCCCCGGGGCGCGGCCGCACGTACCGCAGGGTCAAGCTGCCCGCCGAAGCGGTTCCGTCAACCGCCAGTGTAGACATACTGGTGGCCGGTGGCGGAACCAGCGGCGCCACCGCCGCCGCGGTCGCGGCGGAGTCCGGGGTCAAAACGATCCTGCTGGAGATCAGCTCCGGATTGGGTGGAACGGGAACGCTGGGAGGCATCGACAGCTACTGGTTCGGCCGGCGGGTAGGGTTCACCGCCGAGGTGGATCGTCGCTACACGGCGGTGGCGGAGCAGATTCGTGCGCCGACCACAGGTCAGTGGAATGTGGAGGGAAAAATGCACGCGCTGCTGGACTGGGTCACGGAGGTGAGCGGCGAAGTGGCGTTCCGCTGCTGCGTCGTGGGCGCCATCATGGACGGTCATCGGGTCAAGGGAACGCTCGTGGCGACGCCGGACGGCCTGCGAACCATCTCCGCGAAGGTCATCATCGACGCCTCGGGAGACGGGGATGTGGCGGTCATGGCGGGCGCCCAGCATGTGTACGGCTCATCCCGCGACCGGCTACCCATGTGGTATTCGCTGGCGCCGTTCGTGAAACCGGGAAAACCGCAGAATAATTTCACCAGCACCGTGGATATTTCAAATGTTGAGGATTACACCCGGGCCATTCTGGCGGGCCGACGCCGCTGGGACGGGCATGATCATGCAACGTACCTCGCCCCCCGGGAGACACGGCATATTCTAGGAGACGTGGTGTTGAATTTGACGGACCAACTTTTGCTGCGCCGCTTCCCTGATGTAATCAATATCTGCTTCGCCAACTGCGATATCAAAGGGAAAAGCTCCTCGGACTGGGTGGTCTGGGGCCTGCTGCCACCCAACACCGAGGCCGAGATTCCGTACCGGGCGCTAGTGCCCACCGGGGTGGATGGCCTGCTGGTGGCCGGGAAGGCCTACTCGTGCACCCACGACTACCTGGCCACGGCCCGGATGCAGGCGGACATGCAAAACCAGGGCGGCGCGTGCGCCCTCGCCGCGGTCGCGGCGGTCCGCAACGGTCTTAACCCCCGGCACGTCAACGTTGCGCAGGTGCAGCAACAGCTCGTTGCGGCGGGCGTGTTGCCGGCCGACGTGGTCTCCCGGCGAATCGACGAATCGCCGCTGAGTGAGGCTGAATTGCAGAAACTCGTCGACAATTTGACCGGTGACGAGCCCTTCTATCTCAAACAGGGGTTTCACGACAAGGTCGATGCCCCCTCCATCCTGATCCTCCTGGGCACCGCCGGGGAACGCATCGTCCCGATGCTCCAGCAGGCCCATGCCGGCGCCACTGGGAACCGCCGGCTGCTGCTGGCGCGCCTGCTGGGATGGTACGGGTCGCCAGACGCCGTCCCCACGTTAATCGAGGCCATTCAGGCTGAGCTGGCGCAGGGAACTCTGCCTCCCAAGAGCCGGAAGGTGTCCTTCGCGGGCATTCCGCCCGATCACGGCCTCATGCCGGAGGCGTGTTATCTGCTCTACACCCTGGGCATGACGCGCGATCTACGGGCGATCAGCGTGCTGGAGCAGGTCGCCAGCCTGTTCAGCGCCACCCTTGATGACTATCGGGACAAAGCCAAGGGTCCGTTCTATTACGTAGACGCGGTCGCGTATGTGGCCGAGCGACTGGGATCTCCTCAAGCCGTGCCAGTGTTAAAAACACTGCACGCCAAAGACCACCTGCACCAGATGACCGCCACCGGCCCCGAGCCTGATTTCATCCTGGAGCGGCTCGCCTACCTTGAGCTGGCGCTCGGCCGGGCCATGGCCAGGTGTGGCGCAAAGGACGGCTATGAGATCCTGATCAACTATCTCGCCGACGCCCGCGCCCTCCTGGCGGATCACGCTCAGGACGAGCTGGGTGTGTTTTCGGGAAAGGACTTTGGCAAGGACTTTAAGGCCTGGCGCCAATGGCTGGAAGGGCAAAGTCACCTGGCGCCGCACCCCTGGAGGGGCCGGATCGATTAACCCAACCACCACATCCTGACACCCCCGCATTCCCCGGTTCGAATCCAGGCGCCCCAGGGCATCTGTACTCTGGCAACAACGAATCAAGGGATTGGGCTGGTCGAACAGCAGAGGCTTCTCAGACCTCTTTCCTGACTGCACTGGACTGATGTGCCACCTAGCGCCTACTTCGACGGGTTAAGAAATTCTCCCGGGATCGTTGATCTCTCTTGCGTTCTCCAAGAGTCCGGAAAAACACCCATCTTGGACGAACTCCAAGACGATACGGCTACTTATGCTTTCTGAGTCCCCTCTTGCCCATTGATACCTGGACAGGAAGCTCTCAAGATTCATCTCCACACATTTCCCAATGACGTTCGCCATCATGGCCCATGGTAGGGCATTGGCGCGCCTGAGGACTTCGAGGTCGTATCCGGGAGGAGCGTCCTGGCTCGTCCTGCAGGTTCGCAGAGTCTCCGCGACGTCCCTTGGCAGAGAGCCTTCATACGCACGCTTCCCAAGCAGTCGCAGT
>CAZPLZ010000113.1:0-10930 GCA_964587525.1 uncultured bacterium
ATAAAGGAATGTTCGAGGATAATACCAGCACGATCGCGACTGAAGTGTTCATGAAGTTCTAAATGAGGTCGTTTCTGGCTTCGTAGAGAGACAACTGCGAGGCATCTCCTACCTTAACGTTGTAGCTGGGTGGGCCGGCCAGTATGATGGGGCATGCGCTCTGTCATGCGAGTCGCGCTCGCCCAGCTCAACTGTTGTGTGGGGGATTGCAGAGGTAACGCACAGAAAATAATCCAGGCGCTGACCCGGGCCGGCCGGGCCAGAGCCGACCTGGCAGTCCTGCCTGAGCTGGCCATCCCTGGTTACCCTCCGGAAGACCTGCTGCACCGGCAGGATTTCGTCAATACCAACTTTCAAGCTTTCCGCGAGGTCGTCAAGGCAAGCCGCCGTGTCCCAAGGCTGCTGGCGCTTGTCGGGTATGTGGACCGCCAGGGCCAGAATCTCTACAACGCCGCCGCACTCGTCCAGAACGGCCGGGTGGCCGGTGTCTATCACAAGCAGATTCTGCCCAATTACGGTGTCTTCGACGAGCAGCGATACTTCACCCCCGGAACTGGATCACCCCTGTTCACGGTCTTTGGCTGTCCGGTGGCTGTCACGGTCTGCGAGGACCTCTGGCTGCCCCGCGGCTCCCCGGTCCGGGCCCTCGCCCGGTCCGATGCACGGCTGATCATCAACCTGAGTGCCTCTCCCTACGAGTGTGGAAAGATCCAGACCCGCGAGCGCCTTTTCGGAAGGTATGCCGCGAGTAATTGCGCGCCATTGGTGTACCTCAATCTCGTGGGAGGGCAGGATGAACTGATCTTCGACGGGCAAAGCCTGGTGTTTGACCGAAATGGCCGGGTGATCGCGCGCATGGCGCCGTTTGTCGAAGATTGGCTTGTGCTGGATGTGGACCTTGGGGGGGAGAAGGAAAAGGTGAAGGGAAAGAGAGGGAAGTTACGCACGCCACTGCCACTGCTGGAAGAAATCTACGGTGCCTTGGTGCTGGGAGTAGGGGATTATGCCAGGAAGAACGGGTTTACCGGCGCCCTCGTGGGTTTAAGCGGCGGGATTGATTCGGCGCTGACGGCGGTCATTGCCACTGACGCCCTCGGCACCGACAAAGTGGCTGGGGTCTTCATGCCGTCCCGGTACACTTCGCCCGTCAGCCGGGAGGATGCAAGCACGATTGCGCGGCGGCTGGGCATCCGGTGGATCGAGCTGCCGGTGGAAGGCATGTTCAGCGCGTATCTTGAGGTCCTCGATGGCCATGTGGAAGGTCCGGCCGGCGATCTGGTCAGGCAGAACCTGCAGGCCAGGATCCGGGGCGGCCTGCTGATGGCGCTGAGCAACCGGTACGGCTGGTTGCTGCTGGCGACAGGCAACAAGAGTGAGATGAGCGTGGGCTATGCCACGCTGTACGGGGATCTGGCGGGAGGGTTTGCCGCCCTGAAGGATGTGCCCAAAACGCTCGTGTACAAGCTGGCCCGCTGGCGCAACCGGCGTGGCCGGCGGCCGGTTATCCCGGAGCGGACGTTCACCCGGGCTCCCACCGCGGAGCTGCGTCCGAACCAGAAGGATGCTGACTCGCTGCCGCCCTATCCAGAGCTGGATCCGATTCTGAAAGCGTATGTCGAAGAAGGAAGCTCCCTGCGCGAGATCGTACGTGGTGGGTTCAGCCCCCAGGTGGTTAGGAAAGTGGCCCAGATGGTGGAGCGCAGCGAGTACAAGCGGCGGCAGGCCCCGCCTGGGGTAAAAATTCAGCCCAAGGCGTTCGGCAAGGACCGGCGCAACCCCATAACTCACAAGTTCGCCCCTTGGAATGTTTTGGGGCCTTGACAGGTTCAACCTTGTGCGCTGGCAAGATTCTCATCTCACTCCAGTCTTAGCCTAGGCTCGCAGACTCGCCATGGCCCGCCGGCTGTCTCTCTCTGTGGTGGTTCCAGCCTATAACGAGGAGGGCCGGATCGGGCGTTGCGCGGAACGGCTCGCGAAGTATTTCCGAAAATCCTCCCGTCCATTCGAAATCATCATCGTCAACGACGGCAGCCGTGACCGTACCGTGGCTGAGGCGCGCCGGGCGGCAAAGCGGATCCGGGAGGTTCAGGTGATCTCGTATCTGGCCAACCGCGGGAAAGGCTATGCGGTGCGCAAGGGGGTGTTGGCATCCCAGGGAGAATGGGTGCTGTTTCTCGACGCTGATCTGTCCACAGAACCTGAGGAGTGGCCCAAACTTAAGTCCCGGCTGAACAAACGAACTCCCATTGCTATTGGCTCCCGCAAAATGGCAGGTGCGCGCCTCCTCCAGCGCCAACCGTGGTGGCGGGAGCGGATGGGAAAAGTGTTCACCGGGTTGGTGCGCCTTTTGCTGGTGCAGGTCACGGATGTGACGTGCGGGTTCAAAGTGCTCCGGGGTGACGTGGCGCGATCGCTGTTTGCTCTGCAGCGCCAGGATGACTGGAGTTTCGACGCGGAAGTGCTGTTTTTGGCCCGGCGTGCGGGCTTAAGGATTGCGGAAGTGCCGGTGGTGTGGAAGGACAACCCGAGCAGCTCCAAAGTGCGTATCCTGAATGCGACCTTAGGTTCTCTCTGGGGTATCTTTAGGATCAGGTGGAACGCCGTTACCGGCTGTTATAGCAAGCTCCGGCTTGATGTATTGAATCTCCCACCACATTGTGGTACAAACACATGAGCCAAGTACTGGTTGACCCCCCTCACCCTACCCTCTCCCCCACAAAGTGGGGGAGAGGGAAGAAGGAGAAGGAGATGAAGGAGAAGAAGGAGACGCAACGATGCAACAGACGGACGCGATGATTGCCCAGGTAAGGCAAATTCTTGAGGGCTATCTCCCTAACCTCATCGGGGGTCTGGTCATTCTCGCGATCGGGTTGGTTGTTGCCCTGGCGGTTTCAGCGCTGATCAGCGTGATCCTACGGCGCCTCATGGTCGATAAGCGGCTGGCGCAATGGGCGTTCGGCAGTGACTCGGGGAAGCCGGTGAAGGCTGAGCGATGGATTTCTCGTCTGGTGTTCTTCCTGGTCGTGCTGTTTGTGCTGGTGGCTTTTTTCCAGACGCTCGGGCTCACCCAGCTCACGGAGCCACTCAATCAAATTCTTGGCACGTTGTCTAATTACGCGCCAAGAATTATTGGTGCGGCTGTGCTCTTTCTTCTGGCGTGGATTCTGGCAAGTGCGATCAGGTTTCTGGTGACACGGGTCTTGAGCACGGCTGGGCTGGACAGGTGGCTGAGGGATCTGTTTGGGTCTACCAAGGCCAGGGTGTCCCTGGTGGATAATCTTGCCGCCACGGCGTACTGGCTCGTCTTTTTGCTCTTCGTGCCAGCCCTGTTGGAGGTGCTGGCACTTCAGGGTCTCCTCGGTCCGGTTCAGGGGATGTTCGGGCAGGTGCTGACCTTTCTCCCGAATCTGGTCGCCGCCGGTCTCATCCTGCTCGTCGGGTGGTTCTTTGCGCGCGTGCTTCAGCGCGTCGTCACCAATTTTCTCCACGTGGCGGGGGTGGAGAAGTTGGGAGACCAGATGGGAATTTCATCTCTTTTGGGAAAGGAAAGCCTGGCGAGCCTCGTTGGGCTCATCGTCTACATCCTGGTGCTGATCCCGGTTCTGATTGCCTCGCTGAACGCGTTGGAACTTCAAGCCATCACGGGTCCTGTGACGGTCTTGCTTAACGGAGTTTTCGGGGCCACGCCCAAGATTTTCGCTGCGGCTCTCTTGGTCCTGGTCTCTTACCTGGTGGCGCGCGTGGTGGCTAGGATGGCGGCGAACCTGCTCTCCAACATGGGCTTCGACAGCCTGCTGGCTCGATTGGGTCTTGGCAAGGAGCCTGCCAAAGGTGACTGGACACTCTCGGAGGTGGTGAGGACCCTGGTCACTGCGGGGATCACCTTCCTGGCGTCTATCGCGGCGTTCGAGCTTCTGGGTTTTGAGACCATGGCTGAGCTGGCGTCCCAGTTTCTCGTGTTTGCCGGCCAGGTGATTGTCGGCCTACTCATCACGGTGGTCGGTGTGTACCTGGCCAACCTGGCCTCGAAAACTATTCAGTCCAGCAAGGCGGAGCAGGCCGGCATCCTGGCGATGGCTGCGCGCATCGCGATCATCGTGCTTGCCGTCGCTATGGCGCTGCGGCAACTCGGGCTGGCCAGCGACATCATCAACCTTTCTTTCGGGCTTCTGCTCGGAGGTCTGGTGGTAGGGGCGGCCCTGGCTTTTGGGCTGGGTGGACGGGAGATCGCCGGACGCAAGCTGGAGGAGTGGCTGAAAAACAGGAAATTACGGAAGCTCTGATCGGCGAGCCATGACGGCTGCTTGGGTCGCAGGCCTGGCATACGGTTCAGCCGTCCTGTGCACCATCGGTTTGGGCAAGCCGTCCCTCTGGATCGATGAAGTCCACTCCTTTGAATTTGCGGCGCTTCCATCCGCGTGGCTGGTCCTGCTTAACGCCGCCGCGCGCGACGCCTATCCACCGCTCTACTTTCTTTTGCTGCACGGCTGGCTGAAGCTTGGCTCCGGCGAGATCTGGCTCAGAATGTTTTCGGTGCTTGTTCATCTCGCCTCGATCCCCCTGATCTATCTCGTGGGTGCCCGGGTGGCCTCCCGGAAAGCCGGAGTGCTTGCCGCGGCGCTCCTTGCGGTGTCCCCGTTCCATCTCACGTTCGCGCGGGAGGCTCGGATGTATTCCCTCCTGGGTTTCTTTTCCCTGCTGTCCATGTGGGGTTTGCTGGTCTATGTGCGGGAGAAGTCTCGCCGCGGTTTTTGGACATTCACCCTGGCCGGGCTGGCCCTGCTGTACACGCACTTCATCGGCGCGCTGTTAATTTTAGCGCAGGCTTGCTGGCTGCTTTGGGGAACGCGGCGCAGGGCGTTGCGTCCTGTGTTCATGAAATGGGCGGTGGTGCTTTCGTTTGGGTTTCTGCCGTGGGCCCCGTTTTTTCTAAAGGCGCTTGTGGTCACCCATGGCTATGGTTCTGAAGCCGCTCCGCCTCTGCTGTTGTACTGGTTTGTGGGCACGGTGGGGGCCGGATTCGCGAAGGCGTCGTGGGTCCTCGCGGCTGCCTTCGCGACCGTGGCTGTTCTTGCCTGGGCTGGGCTGAGAGCCATGCCGGCGGGGCCCGGACGGAATCTAATGATCATTTGGGCGTTCCTCCCGCCCCTGCTTGAGCTTTTTGCCAACCTGGTGGGGAAGCCGGTTTTCGGGGCGCGCACGTTGATTGTTTCCACTCCGGCCTGGCTCCTGATCATCGCGCATGGACTGGCTACGCCTCCCATGATTCGAACGGCTATTGGCTCTGTCTTGATCGGTGGGCTGGCGGTCTTGAGTTACGCGCATCTCCTGACGCACGGGCTGGCCGCGGCCCCGGCACACCGCGAGGCGCTGACGCATATCCTGAAACACGCCCGCTCCCGCGATGCGATCGTCCACTCCAGCACTGCCACGTATCACCCGCTCCATGAGTACTACATTCCGCGATCAGGGAGCCGGATCAAAGATTACCTCATTGAACCTCATGGCGAGTTCCGTGGTGGCAAGCTGGGACGATGGTTTCGAACCGTGTGGCGGCGTATAAAGAGCCGAGCGGACCCCGGTGGAGCGCTCAAGACCGGCGCCGATCCCAACCGGATCAGTGAGATACAATTCCTGAGCCGGGGATACACCCGGATCTGGTACCTCCACACCACGCTCGAGGGGCAGCGCCGGCTCTCGCGTCTGGCACCCGGAAAGTATTACGCGCCCACGGCGGATCAGATCAGGACATCCCCGTTCGTTTCTCACCTGCGGCTCAAACGTTCGTTCCGCGGCGGCCCGGTTGCTGAGTATCCGGGCTTGGTGCTCGAGCTGTACCAGCGCCGTTAGCCGCATCAAGTTGAGCGAGATCCCCGAGCTGTTTAGCCTGAAGAATCGCAAGGCAGTGGTGCTCGGTGGCGCCGGGGTGCTTGGCTCGACTATTGCCGCCGGGCTGGGCCGGGCGGGGGCCACCGTCGTGATCGCGGACCGCCAGAATTATGAGGCCGCGACGGCGCGCCTGACGGAAGCGAAGATCGATGCCAGGGGCCTTTTCGTAGACGCGCTGGACAGGAAGAGCCTGGAGGACGTGGCCGGAAAGGTGGGGAGGGTGGACATCCTCGTGAACGCGGTTGGCGGAAACATGAAGGAGGCGACCACGTCGCCGGAGAAGGGTTTCTTCGACCTGCCCCGGGAAGGCATGGAGAAGGTGATGGCTCTCAACCTTTTGGGCGGGGCGATCCTGCCGTGCCAGGCGTTCGGCAGGGTGATGGCGGGGAACCCCGAGGGCGGCTCCATCATCAATATCTCCTCCATGAACGCGCTGCGGCCACTCACGCGGATTCCCGGATACTCGGCCGCCAAGGCTGCGGTGAGCAACTTCACGCAGTGGCTGGCGGTTCACATCGCACAGGAGCACAACAAGGAGCTCCGCGTGAACGCGATCGCGCCGGGTTTCTTCCTGACCGAGCAGAACCGCTTCCTGCTCACGACACAGCAAGGGGAGCTGACGGACCGCGGGAAGACGATCATCGCCCACACGCCTTTGGGGCGGTTCGGGGAGCCGGACGAACTGGTCGGCGTGTGTGTGTGGCTCGCCTCGGACGCTTCCCGGTTCGTGACCGGCACCGTCGTGGTCATCGACGGAGGCTTCAACGCATTCTCTGGCGTGTAGCTTCAAGAGACTACTCCCTCACCCTTCCCGGGGGAGAGGGTTAGGGTGAGAGGGAGAACTTGGAGTTGCTTTGACCAGGCCTAAAATTACAATCGTCAATTCCAGCAGCTTTGGGGTCCACTTCCCTGAACACTTAAGGCGCCTGAAAACACTTGGCCACGTTCGCCATCTTAAAGTCAGCCCGCGAATTTCTGGAGAGCGGCTTGCGGGGAAACTTCAGGGATGTCAGGCCGTCGTGGCCAGCGTGCAGCCTGCGTACGACGCGGCGTTCTTTCGCCAGAACCGGGATGTAATTCTCGTGGCCCGGCACGGCATCGGGATCAACAACGTGGACGTTGAAGCGGCGACCCGGCATGGGGTCCTGGTCACCAAAGTGCCTGGCGTGGTGGAGCGCCAGGCCATGGCTGAGCACACCATCGCGCTGATGCTGGCCGTGGCCAGGCGGGTTCTGCCCGCGCACACGGCAGTGGCGCGCGGGCGCTGGTCTGATCGGGCACACTTTGTCGGGCTCGAACTGCGGAAGCGTGTGGTGGGGCTGATCGGATTCGGCAATATCGGCAGCCAGGTGGGAAAAATCCTGTCCAGGGGTTTCGGCGCGAGCGTGCTGGCCTTTGATCCCGGGGTCGCTCGCCGGCGAATCAAGCGAGGCGGCGCCCGGCCGGTCCCGCTGCGGAACCTGCTCGCTCAAGCGGACGTTATTTCCTTGCATGCTTCCCTGAATTCCAGCAGCCGCCACATCCTGAATGGGGCGGCTCTCAGGCGGATGAAACGCGGAGTACTCATCGTCAATACCGGGCGGGGTGAGCTGATTGATGAACGGGCCCTCCTCCGGCAGCTGCGATCGGGCAAGGTGGCCGGGCTAGGTGTGGATGTGGTCACCGATGAGCCGGCCGGCCGCGGGCACGGTTTTCTGCGGCATCCCAACGTGATCGTTGTGCCGCACATCGGAGCGTACACCGGGGAGTGCCTTAAGGCCATGGGAGACAAGATAGTGAATGATCTTAAAGACGTGCTTAGGCGCCGGCGCCGTCCGGCTGAGCTTGTGAATCCTGAAGTCTGGCGCAGTCCGCGTTTGAGGTTCAGGCGTTGGCGCTGATCCTGGCCGCTGACGTCGGCACCACCAGCACCAAGGCGGGGGTGATCAACGAGCGGGGCGCCGTCCTGTCCTTCGGGGAGGCGCCGAACCGGATCCGGAAGGGAGAGCCGGGCGCGGCGGAGCATGACCCGGAGCAGCTCTACCGGACCTTGACGGACCTGTGCCGGAAAGTTGCGCGCCGCCACGCGAAGCATATCGAGGCGGTGGTCCTCTCGGGATACCAGCTCGGACTTCTGCCGCTGGACAGCCGGATGAAGCCGCTCATGGGGATCATGACCCTGCTCGATATCCGGGCGCAGCGAACATTCCTGCTCTTGCGGGGACGCTGCAATCCCCGGAGGTTGTACCGGGTGACCGGCTGTCCTCCGTATTCGCAGTACCCGCTGGCCAAGGTGTTCTGGCTCAAGCGGACGCGGCCCCGGCTGTTTCGCAGGGCAAGATACTTCACCGGTGCGAAAGATTATCTGGCTCTACGACTCACCGGGGTGTTGGCTTCCGAGGCCAGTTTGAGCTCTGCCACGCAGATGCTGGACATCAGGCAAGGGCGCTGGGATGCGCGGGCCATGCGCCTGGTGGGACTCGACCACCGCAGGCTGCCGCCCATCGTGCCTTCTGACCGGCCGCTCGGCCGCCTGACCGCTCAGGCCGCCGCCCGGATGGGGCTCTCCCGCGATGTGGTGGTGGTTCCCGGGGCCTACGATGCAGCCGCCCTGATTTTGGGCATCGGTGGGCTCCAGGCTGGCGTCGGCGCGGTCAACCTGGGAACGACGGCGATGTTCCGCGTCATGGCGCCCCGGCCGGTCTTTGACCGGGTTGGCAACATGCGCCTCCAGACGTATCGCTTTGACCACAAGCGCTGGCTGGCCGGCGGCGGCATCAACAATGCGGGCAACGTACGGGAGTGGATGGCCAGGCGATTCGGCCTGGGAACGGAGGCGCAGCTTGATCCGCTGGCCAGCAGGGTACCCCGGGGGGCGGAAGGACTGTTCTTTTTGCCGTATTTTACGGGCGAGCGCGATCCGCGCATCGGCAGTTTTGCCTCCGGGGCGATGGTCGGATTGCGGGCGCATCACACCCTGGGGCACCTGGCGCTGGCCATGCTGGAAGGGATCTGCTACACGGTCCGTATGGTCCGGGACGCTCTCAAGGAAAACGGCGTGCGGGTCCGGAAGATCCGCGTTGGCGGCGGCGGGGCCCGGTCCCGCCTCTGGGTTCAGGTGCTGGCGGACATGCTGAACATTCCAGTCCTGACCACCGCCACCCGGTATCCCTCCCTGGTGGGCAGCGCCATGCTTGGGTTTGTGGCGACCCGGCGGTACGCGAGCCTGGAAGAGGCTGGAAGACGGATGATACGGGCCGGATCCGGGGTGCGCCCGATCAAAGCGCATGCCGCGGTGTATGACCGGGGAATGGCCGCCTACGTCTCCCTGATCCACAAGCTGTTCGGATAGCCGCACCATGCCCGACAGACCATCACGATTGCTGGCCCGGCTCTCCTGGTTTGCCCTGTTGGCTCTCTGCGCGCTTCCGCTGGTATTCCCGGAAGCCCTCCAGAAAGCGGGATGGCTGTCCGTCACGGCCGATGACGGCGTCAACACTCCCCAGTGGACATTTTTCTTGGTGGTCGGGGCGGCGGGGCTGGCAGCCTGCTGGGCGTCCGGAGGCCTGTCCTGGCTTCGCCGCAGTCCGTTGCGGGCGCCGCTGCTGGCGGTGGCGGTGGCAGCCGTCGTGCTGCCGCTAACGGCCTTCAGGATTTCCACCGCGGTGGCAAATTCTCTAGGAACGCTTGCGGGAGTTTCCGCCGCCTGCCTGGCGGCGGTCTGGCTGGGTTCCGCCGGCCGGCTGCGTGCGCTTGTTGTGCTGCTGCTGGCCGTCAATATGCTGGTGGCGTTCTACGGGCTGCTTCAATATTCCGGACATGATGTTTTCGGTTTCCGTTGGGCGTACTCCTTTGGTGGACAGCGCCCGCATGCGACGCTGGGCAACCCCAACTTCCTGGCGGGACATTTTGCAACCCTGGCTCCCTGGGCGGCCGTCATGTTTCTGGCCTCACGGATTCCGATTGAAAAGGCGATGTGGTTCCTGGTTTCGCTCGCGTGGCTGTGGCTGATTCTGGTCTCCCAGACCCGCGGCGCCTGGATCGCTAGTGCGGCCGCTTTCGCCTGGTTGGGATGGGCCCACTGGAATTTCGACCGGCAGTGGATGGCCGCCCAGCGCAACTGGCTGACGGCGCTTGCGATCCTGGCGGTGCTCACCGGCGTTGGAGCCGCGATCATGAACCCGGAACTGGCTGCGCGCCTTCGCGACCCTGGGAATTTTGGACAGTTTGCCAAGCGATACGCCTCTGCGAAAGGAGTGCTCCTGATCTGGCGGGAACATCCGCTGACGGGCGTCGGACCAGGATGCTTCAAGCACGGGTTTGGGAAGTACATGGCCCGGGCGATGCCGGTGACAGAGGAGAAGCAATTCGTCCGCACCTTTTCAGAAAGCAATGTACACTGCGACTTCCTACAGATCCTGTGCGAAACCGGGGTGGCGGGATTCGGGATCTTTGTCTGGCTTTTGCTCACAGCGATTCGCGTCTTGCTTTCCGCGCGCAAGTCCTCACCGTATCTCTCCAACGCCTTGCTGGCTGGCGGTATCGGATTGGCGATCCACGGTTCCTTCAGCTTTCCGCTGCAGATTGCGCCGACCGTGTTTTTGTTCTGGCTGGGGATTGGATTGGCGGCCCGGCCGCCAGAGCGTGGGGAAATAATGACGCCACAGGCTTGGGTCCCTCGCGGACCGGGCGTTCACGGGATCGCGGGCTTAGGAGCCCTGGTCGTTGCTTTGCTGGGCGCGTTGATCCTTGCGGCCAGTTTCTACAGCCGCTATGGCAAGATGCTGATGGATCATAGTCTCTGGATCCCATCACATCAGGAATACATGAAGGGAATGCACGTGAACTGGGATGACCGGCGGGAAGCGTTCTTTGCAGCGGCCATGCTGTTCCAGAGCGGCAAACACCTGGAATCGGTGGCGCTCTTTGAGCGGGAGATCGCACAAAACCCCTATTACATGGACGGCCACACGAACCTGGGCAGTGCGCTGGGAATCATCGGCAATGTCGAGGGGGCGGAGCGGGCGATCCGGCGCGCCATAGAGCTCAATCCCGCCTATGC
>CAZPLZ010000114.1:0-10775 GCA_964587525.1 uncultured bacterium
GGGTATGCCGTATACGTTCGCGGTCACTCCTCCCCGGCGGAAGGCACCTATGCCAAAGTGGAAGTGTCTGTGGATGGCGTGAAGGTGGGAGAAGTCGAGCTGCGTGCCTGGTCAGGTCAAGGTTTTTCAGTCGGGATCATCCCCGATCTGAGCTTGGGTGAGCACACCGTCATGGTCAAATTCACCAACGATCTCCAAGCTCTACCCGAGGACCGTAATCTCTTTATCAACGCCGTCGGGTTCGTCAGGGGGGAATAACTGGATCACCCCACACGCTGCTGCTTTCTTGAAATGTTCATCGGTCGTGGATGTGTTCGATCTTGACATCAAAATAGGGCTTAGCGTATGGTTTAACGACATCGTTTTTAGTATGAGATAACCGACACAAAGGAGGGTATTGATGAAGGTAAGGCACTTTGAGTATGTAAAGAAGTTTGGACTCGCTTTTGCTGTTGGTTTCTTCCTGCTTTCGGGCGGAGCGTTCCCGCAAGACGCCGAAGCTGACAACGACCGGACGAAACACAAGTTCGGATTATATGGCGGCATACTCGGCGATCCGTTTCCGACAGCGCTCGGTGGGAACGTAGCTTACAATGTTACCGACTTTACCCGCGTGACGGCGGGGTATGGAAGCTTTTCCGTCACGTCTGTCTCGGATAAGCTTACTGTGACCACTATTGGTATCGGAGCGAAATTTTTCCTTTCGGAAAGAAACCTCACTCCCGTTGTCGGACTGAACTATTCCAATGTTACGTTCAAACTTACTGGCACGCTGGGTACCCTGGAAGTCGCGGGCCTTTCCGCCAGCACCGGTGTGATGTATGTGAATTTTGGAGTGGATTGGCAGGCTGGGAGCGGTTTCAATCTTGGAGCTGGTTATAATCTGTCCCCCCGGTGGTCGGCGCAGTACGGCTGGCGTGTCATTGGATTGCCATACCTCAACTTCGGCTGGTTCATTTAACTGGCTGAGTAGAGTTTTACCGGCGTAAGGCTCTCCCTGAGGGAGGGCCTTACACTTATCCGCCGAAGTACAAACGAAGTGTGACGCTCACCACCAGGCCGCTGTGGTCAGCGGTGTCCTTGCTGCCGTCGAAATTGAGCCAGTCCTGTTCGGGATATGAGATGTCACCAAGAGTTCCAGAAGCCTTGACGCGCGTGATCTTTGCAAACCGGTATCCGAACCCTCCGGTGAGTGCGAAATATCTACTCAGTGAGTATTCCCCTGAAGCCAAAGAGAGGACCGTAATCTCTTTATCAACGCCGTCGGCCTTCTTCGGGAGGATTGAAGATCTGCTGTTGAGTGATTGTGCTAGATTGATTTGGTGATGTTTGTGCTGAGAGGCTGTCAGACACAGGGAAGACGCCATTTTCGGGTGAACAGACGGCCGGCGGATGCCAGCCGAGTCCTCTTCGTGACAGTGTTGGTTGGATTTTTATTATCAGCGTGCGGGTGTGCAACGCTGATGCATCATGGCGGGAAGCAAGAAGTCAGAATTAAGAGCTCGCCGCCTGGGGCATCTGTGACGGTGGATAATATTCCGCTCCTTGGTAAAAAGACTCCCCTCACGGTGAAACTTTCCAGGAAAAAATCTCATCTCATCAAGTTCGAGATGCCTGGTTACGAGCCGTACGTCACCAGAGTTGGCCGTGCGTTTAACTGGTGGGCGGCTTTTGATTTCATTCCCTATTGGGTCTACATCGCGCTGCCGGTGGACTGGCTGACGGGTGCGATGTACCGTCTGAGACCAGAGGAGATATGGTGGAACGTGTCCGCGGCGGGCCCGGCGTCAGCATCCATAGCCAGCACCGCCCGGCTGACGATGAAGAATATCGCTGTGGCCAAGCTGGGTGCGTCGGGCGTTTCGGCCAGCGATGCCGCCGTGATTGCCGATATGTTGCGGGGGGAACTGTTCAACACTGGCAGTTTCAATGTGATTGAAAAGCGGAACATGGAACAGATCCTCGCAGAGCAGGCGTTCCAGCAAACCGGCTGCACGACCCAGCACTGTGCAATCAAGCTCGGGAAATTGCTCAATGTCCAGGCCATGGTTGTCGGCAGCTTCGGCAAACTGATGGAACGGTATATTGTCAGCATCCGGGTTGTGGATGTCGAGTCCGGCAAGGTCATGTACGCCGATAAAGCCAAGGGAGAGACGGTGGACCAAATTGATAGGGAGTTGAAAGATATGGCGGTGAGGATCGCTCTGCGAGTGTATTAGTTGCCTTAAGTCAAAGACTGCGTTATTTTACACGAGGAGCACCACTTGCTGGCTATAAAGAATGTCTCGATAGTCATCGGAATTATCTGGTTCTTCACCTGTCCTTGCCTGGTTTTTGGACAGTCCTCCTCAAGTTTGGAGAAGCCAAAGTATTATTTCGGTTACTGGTTCGGTGGCTCCGCCCTGGGTCATACAGACTACGATGCCGACATTAAGGCGGCCCAGGAGCGGGCGGCTTCAGATTTCCCTGGGGCAGTGGCGGGAACCGCCACCTTTAAAGAAGTTGGCACAACAGGTTTCGCCTATGGCATCGAAGGCGGATATAGTGTCGGGAGCTTCTGGGGTCTCGGAGCGAAGTCTGGATTCCTCTCCTCCAAGATGAGTTCCGGCACTCTCCACCGCACACGTCCCCTTGGTGATTCACTCGATGAAACCTGGGATGGCTCCGCCTCGCTCAAGCTCCTAGTTGCGGGTGTCTGGGTCAGGCTCGGGCGTCCCAACGGCTTGAACCTCCGTAGTGGCTTGTTCTTAGGCCCTGCATTTGGTTCGGTGAAGCTGAAGCACACGAAGAAGGAAGTGGTCTCCTCATCCAGCGAGGATTTTCAGACTGTTGTGAACATGAGTGGAGTCGGGCTTGCTACCGAGTTTAATCTTGAATTGGGTTTTAGCCTAGGGGAATGGTCCAAACTTCAGTGGGCCATGTGGTATTTCCAACTCTCCCTGCAGGGGTTAAGACCCAAGATGACTTTGGATGATGACGTTGATGTGGATGGGGATGGCGTGATTGACTATCGCGCCGGTGAGCGCGGGCGGGGGTTCAGCGGACGCCCTCTCAACGGCAATCTCAGTGGGTCTGGCTTTACATTCGGTTTTCGAGCAGTATTTTGAAGGGTGTAGCCCTGATCCTTATAAGACCTGCTGTTCCCACGCCATCGGTGGCGCAGAGTAGTCTATGCCATCGAAGGGAGAGCGTTTGAGTTGTTGCTGCCAGGATCAGTAGACGAACTGAGAATAGAGGAGTCTGGCCAATGAGATCCTTAATAGGCAGAGGATTTTTGTGCTTCCTGGTGGCAATTTCTTCAACAGTGGTTTTGGCCGAAACTCCATCACGTGCACCTCGGAAATCTAAGTTGGCTGGCGAGGTGCTCGCCTTTGTCCCAGGGGTGTATGTTCACGGGCTGGGCCACTTCTATGCGGGAGACTATAAAGGTGCGCTGATTCTTGGAGGGATGGAGCTTGCTGGCATTGGACTTTTTGTGCTGGGAGGGGAAGGAGAAACTAATGCTCAGGGGGCGGCTCAACTTGGGGGCGTACTCCTCATTGTAGGCAGCTGGTTGTGGGACGTTGCGTTCACCCCTGAGCGTGTGGAACGCAGGAATGTACGGTATGGACACGAACCAAAGAGCCTTGGATGGGAAGTCAGTGAACTAAGCGGGGACTTTGTATTCACCGTGAGGTCTTTCGTATCCACTTTGGTTAGGTCAAATCCCCCGTCCATGGAGTTGTCTGTTCCTAATCGAACTTTAGGTGTTCGGTTCGGAGGGGGGTTATTAGCTCGAACTGGCGGCCGGGGGAAGTATGAGGTTCATGCAGGGCTCGAATCCCGATACAGACGAAGTTTATTTGGAATCGGGCTGCAGGTTGATCGATACGAAAATCTGTTACCAGATGCCCCACTCGATATTGATGAAGGTGAGGAAACAGAGGTAATAGTGGATGGCGTACTCCATTCTGCAAAACTCCTTACTCGTATATCTCGAACATATATGACAGTTGGCTATACACTTTTCCGCTATCAAGATATGTTAGTTATTCCAAAGCTCGGGTTAGCTGTAGGCGGAAATGTTCTCAATATAACATCACTTGATGGCGTTGGGAGTCTAGAATTTCGTTGGCCGATGTTCAGTGTTTATTCCACTGTCAAATCTTTAGCACCCTTTGCTTTTGGTGGACCCCGATGGACATTATACACTTTTGGAACAGCGTTTCACTTTAATTTTTATTGAGGGTACCATGATTTCATTTATCGTCGAATCTGATCTTAATTTAGCTTTGATTGACCCGGAAACCCAGGATGCTGCCCAATGAGAAACAGATGTAGATGTGTCAGCTTCAGGGTACTGATGAGCCTTCCACAGCGCGCCGCCGTGTGCCCCCTTCTGCTCGTGTTGTACCTGGCGGTGGTTGCTGCGGGTTGCGGGGATCAGGAGAAGGTGTCGGGCCAGGCGACGGTGAAACAGGAAACCGAACATGACCCGGCCGCTGCAGGCAAGCGTTCCGCAGAAGAAAAACTCCCCGAAATGGTGTTCCGGGCGGTCCCGGAAAACGATCCTTTGCTTGGCGAGCGTTTCCGCCATCAAGCCGGCAAATTCTCCATTCGTCCGCCGGCGTCATGGATAAAGATCGACATCAAGCCTTCGAGTCACCAAGATGCTGCGCAGTTGCTGCACCGCGTGATGTTCCGGGATCCCCAGGAAGGGGATATGCTAGACATCAGCCTCATTCAGGGGGGGCCGGCGACGCTCGATGTGGCGAACCTGATGAGTTTAAGGAAATCTCTGGCGGACGATTTCAAGAGAAACCAGACGATCAAGATGGTTGGTACCGACCTGTTTCGTTACCGGGGGTTCTCGGTTATTCAGTTCATGATGCAGCAGGAGGGGCGGGTGCTGCTCCATCTGATGGTTTTCAAACGGCCGGGGTTGTTTCTCCAGATTGTCTTCCTCATTGCAAGAGAACGGTATCATGTGTCCGCCCGGGCCGTGGAGGCCACCATTGCCTCTCTGAGTTGGGACCCCGGTGGTGAGCAGGGTCCAGCGCAAGCCGGTCCTTGACAATTGTAGTTGGGTTTCAGGATAATCCCAAGGTTGATTGTTTGTGGTTTCGATTTCTGAGACAGCTTGCAAACTGAACACAATGGAGGATGAGTTGTATGAAAAAGACAGTAACGCTCACCTTATGCGCACTGATGCTGTCCGTGTCCCTCTCCGGGTGCTTTACGACGAAGCATTCTATTGGAAGCGGTGGATCAGGCCAGACGAGTGAGAGCAAGATGCAGTGGTACGCTCTCTGGGGGTTGGTCCCCATCAATCAAGTTGATGGGGGAGCGATGGCCTCAGGAGCTACGGATTACACGATTAAAACCCAGATCAGTCTCCTTAACTACCTGTTCAGTGTGGTCACAGGTTTTGTGACTGTTTACAGCCAGACGGTGACCGTGACAAAGTAAGTTCACGGCGTTTCTCACAACAGGCGTGGGGCTCTTCGTGGAGAAGGGCCTCCACGTTTTTTAAGCGGGCTTCGTGACTTGCGTACCTTAAGGAGGATTTGATGAAGAAGGCGGTACAGGCGATATTGATCCTTAGCTTGCTTGGTCCGCTGGCCATTCAACCAGCAGTCAGTCAGGCCAAAGAAAAGCAACTTCAGAATAACGTGAGCGTGAACGTTTTCAATTTTATCATCTCGACGTTCAGCGTCGAATATGAGCGTTTTCTGTTTTATTCTCAAAAATTGGGAATCTACGGCACCGCGCGGTACGGCAGCTTTGAGATCAGCGATGTGGATATCTCGTGGCCCGGCGTCTCTGCGGGGGTGCGGTTTTATCCCAACGGCCATGCGCCAGCCGGATTATTTCTGGCTGGCCTGCTGTACTGGAACCAGATGAAAGTTGATTTTCAGCTCGGGGGTTTAAGCGAGGAGGTGACTGCCTCATTTATCGGCCCCATGGTTGGTTTGGGGTATCGGTGGAATATGGACGGATTCACCGTCGCCCCGGCTTTCCAGGTGGGGTCTCTCAGTGGTGAGGCAAAGTCAGCCGTCACGAACCAGAAGCTTAATTACGGCGGTGGTGCCTTTATGCTCGGCCTCAACGTTGGATATGCGTTTTAAGCACAAGCGAATCTGAGCAATGCAAATTAACTAGGGGGGAACAGCAGGGATCGTGGAGGCCCTCTTTTAAGGAGGGCCTCCACATTTTTGGTCACGCCAGTGATTACCTGTTGGGTTATGGTGCAGGATTTGGACACCAAGCATAATGGCGTTGTTTTTTCTCTATGAAACGAAATAGGTCTCCGGTGTGGTCTGGCCAACAAGAAGGAGTTGCGCTCCTGGAGTTCGCCCTCTGCCTGCCGCTCTTCCTCGCGGTCATCTACGGCATGTGGACCCTTGCCTCCCTTGTCCGCGCGACGTATCAGGTCGCGGTGATTGAGCATGCCGTGATGCGAGAGGCGGTGGCCGGCACGACCAAGCCGGCAACCCTCACCGCGCTGGCTAGAGGGTATGCGCGCGCGGTGGGTGCCCGCACGCTAGCTGAAGAGGACGAGGAACGCATGGTGAGGTTCAGGTCCCGGCCGATCCGGAGCAAAGCCGAGCTACTCCGCATGCGAGGGAAGTTAATCAAGAGTCGCCGCCAGCTGGCGCAGTTGGGTAAACAGCCCGAACGTGGCCTCCGCTGGCGGCCCCGCCTGGAAGTCACCGTGGAGCCGTCATTCGGAGGCGTCTTTGGCTCCCTGGCGGCGGAGCTTGCAGCGGGCCACCGGGTGACGGTGCGCGCCCTCGTGCCGGTATCCGGGCCACTCGCGCGGTTGTGGCCCGACGGGTTGCCGGTGGAGTACTCGTCGGTGGTCCTGCTCGGTACGTGGAAAGGTTCGTTACTGTATCATCTCAAGCGGATGTTCGGCGGGAGGAGGCGATGAGCGTCCTTGCAATCCTCGTGGTGCTGACCTGCCTGCCTGCGGTGGCGTTCACGCCGAAGCTGCCGGTATCCGGCTCCATGCACCAAGTGCTGGCCGGATCGGTGAGGATCAATCAGACTCCGGCCCGGTATTTTGTTTACACCGTGCGCCACCCCTCGCGTGTCAACGGGATTTTCTCACACGCCCGCGCGCTCGGCTGGCGTTCCCTGCCGGGTGTGGCGCAGGTGTCTCTGTCACCGGTGGGAGAGGTGAAATTCCAGGGCTACGAGAGGGCTGGGAGACTCCTGCTGATCGGAGCGCCGGAGGACCCGGAAGACGGCGAGAGCTGGGTGGCGATCGCGATGTTTGACCGGCCTCCGATCTGGGTGGACGGACGCGGCGAGGCGCCTGGGCGGGAGCCTGCCGGCTGGCCGCGGCTGGCGTCGTCCCGCCGCCTGCTGCATCTGGCCGGGACGGGGTTTGAGGCGGCCTGCTATCGGAGCCCGGCGTCTTCCCGGGCGCTGATGGCGCAGGCGAAGGCCCAGCTCGCCTCGGGGGGATGGCAGGTGACGCAGGCTGGCGGGCAGGGTCTTATCGCATCCAAGCCGGACGGTACGGAGGCTGTGCTCTTCGTGCGAGACGAAGAGCGCGGCTGCACCTTCCTGGTGATCTCCGCAGGGCTTTACTAGATGAACATCAAGCAGGTCATGGCGGTGGCGGCGATGGCGGGGGTGCTGGCGGCGGTCCTGGCCTACTTCTGGTTCGAAAGCAAGGCGCGGGAGCTGGAGGACTTGAGCACGCCGGCACCGGTGCTGGTCACGGTGAAAAACGTCCCGACCGGGACCCGGATAGACGACACGCTGGTCAAGGTGAAGCAGATCCCGCGGAAGTTTATCCAGCCTGGCGCGCTGCGCGCGCCCGAGGAGGCGGAAGGTCAGCTCGCCCTCGCCCCGCTCGCTCCCGGTGAGCAGGTTCTTCCCAATAAGCTGAGCGTGCGCGGGGTGATCTTGTCGCAGGCGGTCCCCGTGGGCAAGCGCGCCGTGACGGTTTCGGTGGATCTGGCCGGGGGCGTGGCAGGGTTGATCAAACCCGGCGACCTGGTGGATGTGCTGGTGACCCTGAACGATCCCGAGATGCCGAAAACGTTCGCGCTGATTCAGGCTGCGCCGGTCCTGGCGGTCGGCCAGTCGTTCACCGCCCAGCCCGCCGGGCAGGAAGTCGGCATGCTGGGCCTTCCGCAGGCGGACACGGTGACGCTGGCTGCGTCACCGTACGAGGCGCAACAGTTGACGCACATCGAGACCATCGGACGGATTAAGCTCACCCTGCGCGCCCCGGGCGACCGGGATCGACACCCGTTGCCGGAATTGATTGGCTATAAGATCCGTGGTGTCGGCGCTGCTGAGGAGGCGATCAAGAGACGGTGAGGTTCAAGGTCAAGGCCTTCCTGGTTCTCGCCGCCCTTGCCGGAGCACGCGTGCATGCGGCCTCCGAGCCGGTGCAGATGATTCAGGTGGATGTCCAGGTGCTCGAGATCAACAGGAGCAAGCTCACCAAGCTGGGGCTGGACTGGGAAAGGCTGCTCGAAGGCGGGCCGCCACTACCTAACACGCCTACGAGCCTGCGAGAGCGGTTTCCGCCAGCGATTTCCCTCGGGAAATTCGCCACCGAACTCAAGCTGAGCGAGTTCGACCGTGGCCAGGTGCATGCGTTCATCAGCATGCTGCAGGAGAACGATTACGGCAAGCTTCTCGCCAAGCCCAAGCTGCTCACCGCCAGTGGGTCTAAGGCCAGCTTCCTGGTGGGCGGCGAGATCCCCGTGATCACGGTCGGCGCGCTCGGGCAGGTGCATGTCACCTGGAAAGAGTACGGGGTCAAACTGAACATCCAGCCCACGCTCCGGGGCAAGCTGATCCACACCCATGTGCGCGCGGAAGCTTCCACGGTAGATCCCAAATTCACGGTAGAACTGCTCGGTGGGAGTTATCCCGCGCTGAAGACGCGCTGGGTGGAATCTGACGTGGAGCTGGCCAGTAAGGCCACCGTGATCATCGCCGGGCTCATCCAGACTGAGGACCTCTTGGTGAAGAAGGGGCTGCCGCTGCTCTCTGATCTTCCGCTCCTGGGTGGGATCTTCCGCCACACGAGAACGGAGCGCATCGAGACCGAGCTGGTGATCTTTGTGACCCCGTCGCTGGTCAGCCCGCAGGCTGGGGCCAGGGGTTTGTGATGGGCGCATCCGGCCGGCTGATCACGGTCTGCGGCGTGAAAGGCGGGGTGGGCACCACGGCCATTGCCGCCAACCTGGCCGCGGCCCTCCCCAGGGGGGCTGGCGAGGTTCTGCTGATTGCACTCCCTGGGGAATCCGGCAGCGATCTGGGGTTGTGGTTTGCGGCGCCGGACACCCCGCCCACCTTCAATCTCAAGGGGGTGCTCGCCGCCCGCCTCCCCGAGCTCCTTGACGCCGCGGTGCAGCCGGTGGGGGAGCATGTGCGTTTGATCCGGCCCGGCCCCAGTGAGCCCCGGTGGGAGCCCCATGAGGTCAGGGAATTGTTACGGCTGGCGCGCGAGAGATTTCCGTGGGTCGTGGTTGATGCGGGGGCGTGGCGCGGGGAGGGGTGCGCAGATGTCCTGGGGGCGGCCGTGGAAGAGTCGGCCGTTACCCTGCTCGTGTTTGATCAGAATCCGCTCTCCGTGCGCCGCACGCGGGATCTGGCAGCTTCCCTGAAGCTGCTCGGGCGGCCGCTCAAAGGGGTCCTCAACCGGCTGAATGGGGCGGGGCGAAATGAGCTCAGCGCCCAGGGGTGGTCTGAGGCGCTGGACGGGCTCGAGCTGCTGGGGGCTGTGGAGGAAACTCCCGAAATGGTGGAAGCCATGATGAAAGGGCGGCCGGTGGGATGGACTGAAAGCCGCTCGCGATGCGCGGCCGAGTTGCTGGAATTGGCTGAGTCGGTGGCCGCGTACGAGCCGCCCCCGCTCGCGGAAGAGCCTCAAGGCGTGGATGAGGCTTCCTTCAGGACGCCCGCTTTCCGCCAGATCAAGCGCAGGCTGCACACTCGTTTTCTGGAACGGATGCGCGATAAGGGCGGCACCGTTGAACGTCGTCACGGCCAGCGCGTGCGTGGCGAACTTTCGTTGCTGCTGGAGGAGGAGGGGCTCCCGGACCTTACCCCGGGATTCCGCGAACGGCTGCTGAAGGAGCTCGTGGACGATGTGACGGGCCTGGGCCCGCTGCAGGACCTGCTGGACGATCCGGAGATCACCGAGATCATGGTCAACGGGCCGGATGCGATCTACGTGGAGCGGGCTGGGAAGCTCTCACGGGTGCCGCGGACCCTGGACGGGGAGGAGGAGTTGCGGGGATTGATCGAGCGCATCGTGTCGCCGCTGGGCCGACGGGTGGACGAGGCCTCTCCGCTGGTGGACGCCCGGTTGCCCGATGGCTCGCGCATCAACGCCATCATCCCGCCACTCTCGCTCACCGGATCATGCCTCACCATCCGGAAGTTTGGCCGGCGGAGGCTGACCATGGACGAATTGGTCGCGACCGGCAGCCTCACACAGGACGCCGCGGACTTTCTGCGTGTGGGTGTGGCGGGCAAGTTGAACCTGCTGATTTCCGGAGGCACCGGATCGGGGAAAACCACGCTCCTGAACATCCTGTCTTCATTTATCGGTGCGGACGAGCGCATCGTGACGATCGAGGACGCAACGGAGCTGAAGCTGCCGCAGGAGCACGTCGTGTCGCTCGAATCACGGCCACCCAACCTGGAGGGACGCGGGGCGGTACCGATCCGGGAGCTGGTGCGCAACGCGCTGCGCATGCGACCGGACCGGATCGTGGTGGGCGAGGTGCGGGGAGGTGAGGCGCTGGACATGCTCC
>CAZPLZ010000115.1:0-10581 GCA_964587525.1 uncultured bacterium
TAAGGCGAGGGTCGCCGCCATGATCATCACGGGAAAGAAGAGCCCGGTGAGCGCAAATCCCAGATAGAAGAGGCCCAAGGTTGGCCAGCCCAGGAGCAGCCCTATCCCAAGGCAGGCGAGGGAGTCGCGTTTTTCTTTCCCGAAGAGGCGTGCAACACTCATCCCAATGCGCGCGACGACCTCCCAGAGCAGTACGGCGAGGACGGCGTATGTGACTGGGCGCCCGAAAGCCAGCAGCCAAGCGGTCATGATAGTATGTTAGGCCGACGGAGGGCACGATGGCGAAAAAAGCAAAATACATCTATTTCTTTGGCAGAGGAAAGGCCGATGGGCGCGGCACCATGAAAGATCTGCTGGGCGGCAAGGGCGCCGGTTTGGCTGAGATGTCCCGGTCGGGCGTGCCGGTGCCGCCGGGGTTTACCGTCACCACTGAAGTCTGCCGGTTGTATTACAAGAGCGGCAGGAAATTCCCGCCCGCCGCGGCACGGGAGTTCAAGGCCGCGGCCGCCAAACTGGAAAAGATGATCGGCAAAAAGCTGGGCGATCCAAAGAACCCATTGCTGGTGTCCGTCAGATCCGGCGCCAAGTTCTCCATGCCGGGCATGATGGACACCATCCTGAACCTCGGGCTCAATGACCAAACCATCCAGGGCCTCATCCAAAACTCCGGCAACCCTCGCTGGGCGTATGACTGTTACCGCCGGTTCGTCCAGATGTTCGGCAACACCGCGATGGATCTGGAGAAGACCGACTTCGAGCCTGTGCTGGAAGAGAAGAAAAAGACCTTGGGCGTGAAGATGGACGCCGACCTGTCCGCCGAAGCTCTGCAGGAGTTGGTCGGCCGGTTCAAATCCATCATCAAGGGCAAGACCGGCCGGCCTTTTCCTGAGGATCCGTTCAAGCAACTTGAGATGGCCCGCGACGCCGTCTTTCGCTCCTGGATGAACGACCGCGCGATTTACTACCGCAAGCAGAACGACATCCCGCATGACATCGGCACCGCCGTGAACGTGCAGTGCATGGTGTTCGGCAACATGGGGGATGACTCGGCCACGGGGGTTGGGTTTACCCGCAGCCCGTCCAACGGGGAGAAGGTGTTCTATGGCGAGTATCTCGTCAACGCCCAGGGCGAAGATGTGGTGGCTGGCATCCGGACGCCGCACCCAATAGCCAATTTGGCCAACGACCTTCCGGCCGCTGCCAAGCAGCTTCAGGAGATCACCACCAAGCTCGAAAAACATTACCGGGATGTGCAGGACTTTGAGTTCACGATCGAGCGCGGCAAGCTCTACATGCTCCAGACCCGCTCGGGCAAGCGCACGGCGCAAGCGGCGGTGAAGGTCGCGGTGGATATGGTACATGAGAGGCTCATTACGAAGAAAGAAGCTGTCATGCGGGTGGACCCCGTACAGGTCGAGCAGCTTCTGCACCCGGTGTTCGACCCCAAGGCTGAGAAGAACGTGATCGCGAAGGGATTGCCGGCGTCGCCCGGGGCGTCTTCCGGCGCGGCCGTCTTTGACGCCGATACGGCTGCGGAGAAGGGTATGAAGAATGGAGAAGCGGTCATCCTGGTGCGCCCCGAGACCACGCCGGACGACATTCACGGCATGGACGCGGCGAAGGGGATCCTCACCGCACGCGGCGGTATGACGAGCCACGCCGCGGTGGTGGCGCGCGGCATGGGCAAGTGCTGCGTGGCTGGGTGCGAGTCCATCAGGGTGGACGAGCATGCCAAGACCTTCACCGCTGGCTCGATCACGGTACGCGAAGGTGAGTGGATCAGTCTGGACGGCTCCACCGGTGAAGTCATGCTGGGGAACCTTCCCACCATTGAGCCGGCGCTGAGTGGGGAGTTCGGGACGTTCATGAAATGGGCGGATGAGTTTCGCAAGCTCGGGGTGCGCGCGAACGCGGACATCCCGCGGGACGCGGAGGTGGCACGCGGGTATGGCGCCGAGGGCATCGGCCTGTGCCGGACCGAGCACATGTTCTTCGCGGAGGACCGCCTGCCGCACATGGTGGCGATGATCATGGCCAAGACAGAAGAAGACCGGCGGGCCGCACTCGAGAAACTGCTGCCGTTCCAGCGGGAGGATTTCAAAGGGCTCCTGAGGGTGATGAGCCCGCACCCCGTGACGATCCGTACGCTGGACCCACCGCTGCACGAGTTCCTGCCCAAGCGTGAAGAGTTGATGGTGGAGATCGCCAAGCTGGAGTCCAAGGGTGGGGGAGAGTCCGGGATCGCCGAGAAAAAGAGATTGCTCGCACGCGTGCAGGAGCTGCATGAGTTCAACCCCATGCTGGGGTTGCGCGGCTGCCGGCTGGGAATTCTGTACCCCGAGATCACGGAGATGCAATCCAAAGCCATCTTCGAGGCCGCGTGTGAGCTTAAAAAGGAAGGCGTCAAGACCCTCCCCGAGGTCATGATCCCGCTGGTGGGGTTCCCCGGGGAGCTTCAACGACAGGCTGAAATCGTGCGAACGGTGGCCGCCGAGGTGATGAAAAGCCAGGGTGTGGAGGTGGAGTACCTGGTTGGCACCATGATCGAGGTCCCCCGCGCCGCTATTGATGCGGGTGAGATTGCCAAGACCGCAGAGTTCTTCTCGTTCGGGACCAACGACCTGACCCAGATGACCCTGGGATTCTCGCGCGACGACGCCGGCAAGATCATCTCACACTACCTGGAAACGGGGCTGTTCGAGAAGGATCCTTTTGCAACGCTCGACCAGGATGGCGTGGGTGGGTTGATCCAGCTTGGCGTTGAGCGCGGGCGCAAGACGAAGCCCAAGCTCAAGATCGGGATCTGTGGCGAGCATGGCGGCGATCCAAACTCCGTCAAGTTCTGTCACCAGGTGGGCATGAACTATGTCTCCTGCTCTCCCTACCGTGTGCCGGTGGCCCGCCTCGCCGCCGCCCAGGCCGCGCTTGGCACCTCGGGATACACGAGCAAATAAGCGATTCCCCCCCGGACATGAGTCAGCTCTGGGGTGACTGTCACGTCCACTCGAACTACAGCGATGGGTTGATGACGGTCCCTGAACAGGCGGCGTTCTTCGAAGCATACGGCTGTGATTTCCGCATCCAGACTGACCACCTGATCGTGGCGGTGCCTGAGGGGAAGCCGGCAGGGAACTGGCTGCATGCCTCGGCCTGGGAACGTTATGTGGAAGATTGCCGGCACGGCACCACGGCACGGCACCTGTGTCTGCCCGGCGCCGAGCTGGGGTGGGAGGTTGAGGAAAATCGGCGCGCCACGGAAGGCTGGTTTGACACCAAACTCTACCCGCGGCCGGGCCAGCCAGTTCCCGCCGAATCATTTTTCGCTTCGCTGACGTATCGTGAAGCGCTCCTGGCGCTCCGCGCCAAGGGCTACCGGGTCGTGATCGCCCATGTGGACCAAGGCGCCCCCCTCGCCAAGCTCACGGGGGCGGAAGTCGACGGGCTGGAAGTGCGGTGGGATATCGAAGAAACACGCCCGTTGTTCGAACGCCCCTCCCTGGCTGAGTGGGACCGCATGCTCACGGCCGGCCATCGCGTCAGTCTGTCGTCCGGCAGCGACGCCCATCAGCCGGATGAATGGGCAGGCTCGGCGCTGCGCACCGTCGTGCTTGGCGCCGAGCGGGAGCCCGGGGCGATTCTGGACGCCGTCACCGCGGGCCGCTCGTACCTCTCTGGGACCTGGCATCCCGATTGTTACGCCAGTTTGGGCTGCCCAGCCCACCAGAACACCGTGACAGGGGGGGAGACATACTTCACGCCCTGGTGGGAGTTCAAGACTATCCCCGGCCATATGTCATCCATGGCACGTGAGACGGTCATGAAAGGATTCCGTGCGGCTCTGGACCGGGGCCGTTGCCAGGCCGAACATTACCCGGTGCTGATGGACTTCAGCGTTGGCGGCGCTTTAAGTGGGCAGGAAACGGCCGGAGGGCAACACGTTGAGGTGCATCTGGCCTGGCGGACGCATGTCCCAGTTCGTGCGGTCCGGTTGATCGCGGATGGCCAGGAGGTCTTTGTGCTCCCAACCTCGCACCCGGCCTTCGGGGTCGTCGAAGCCAAGGTGCAGACCACCCTAGATCTGGTGGGCCGGCGATATGTGCGGCTCGAGATTGAATCCGCCGATACCGCCGATCCGGAGAGGCGCGAAGTGCTGCTGGCCAATCCAGTCTATGTGATACCGTGATCTTTAGAATGATGAGAGGAGCGCGGTGGTCAAGCCGAATCGTGCTGATGACCTGTCTGGTGTCGGCGTTTCAACTGACAGCACCGAAGGGCACCGACGCCGGGCCGGTGCCTGAGCAGTTTCGCGTGTGGGGTCGTAAGGCCGCGGCTCACCCCTACCTCGGTGACGCTGTCTTCAAGGCCCCTCTTTCCCTGCGTCAGCGGGCGGTGGACCTGGAGCGATCCCGCGGCTTCATGGTATTCGCCTGCCCTGTCTTCCGTCTGGTCCGGCCCGGGGCGGCCTCACTTCTGGCACCCCGCGTCAGCGTGTTGAGGAGCCGGGACTGTCCTGGCCAGTACGGCCAGGTCACCTTCGCGGTCTTAACGCTCGAAGACAGCGAGCTTTCGGTGACGGTCACCGACCTGGCTGGCCCTGCCGGTGCGAAAATCGGGAGCGAGAATTTCGACGTGCGCGCGGTCCGATATGTAAACGTCACGCGGCAATCTAAGTCCGAGATCATCCCCCTGCTCCTCGAGGCCTTTGACGGCGATACCGTTCCAGCCGGTCGCGTTCAGCAGTTCTGGATCACCTACTATATTCCACCGGACACGGCACCGGGGGTGTACCGGGGACACGTGCATCTCCGCGCGGGGGGAAGCAAACGACAGGCGCTGCCATTTCGGCTCACGGTGTATCCGTTCTCCCTCGCAGAGTCTGATCTCAACTTGTACATCTACTCAGAACAGCGCGATCCGGCCCGTCTGCTCCGAGAGCTTGTGGACCAGCGCTGCCATGGTATGACCATGGGGATGATTGTCCCTCCCGTCACCCGGGATGGCGAGCTGACTCGGGAAGCGCTGTCTCCGTACCTCGATGCCTGCCGCGAGGCGGCGTTCCCTGTCTCTTCGATCCATATCGGACTGTGGAATCGCATCACGTCGGAGTGGCTGAACGAGCCTGACCGGACGATCAAGATGTGGGGGCCGTGGTTCCGGTATTACCCCTTCAGCAAGCGGCTTGACCGGCGCTACGTGAACACCGTGAAGATGATTCATGAGGAGATGAGGAAGCGGGGGCTTACGCTGATCCTGGCGGTCGCCGACGAGGCGGGTTCACATCCCTGGACGATTAAAGCGACCCAGCACTACAACGATCTCCTCAAGCGGAAGGTTCCGGACGTTCTCCGTGAACTCACCGTGGGCGGCGGATGGGCAGGTGGGGAACCCGAACACGAGTTATGGAAGGGCCGCATCCATATCTGGACAACCAACCTCTGGCTGGAGGACAAGCTGGATCTGGTCCGCACATCAGATCCTAAGGCGGTGATCCAAATCTACAACATGGCTGGAGGAGGCTCAGAGCCCGGAGGCCTCACGGCCGCCCGGCACTTCTATGGATTCTTTCACTGGGAAGCGAGGGTGCGTGGTGCCGCCCAGCGGGTCTACTGGCATCCAACCACGCCTGCGCACAGTTATGTCTGGCCGGCCGAGGACCCCGCCCAGGGCATGGTCCCAACGCTCAAGTGGGAGGCTGTCCGCGAGGGAGCGAAGGACCGCCGCTATATCGCTACGCTGGAGCGCCTCCTGAGCGGGAGGACGGACGGGGCGGCCAATGCCGCACGTGCCTTCCTTAGGGAAGTCGCTGCGCAGATCGAATTGCGCAGCGACACGTATGACCCGGTCCATGGCGGCCGCATCCCGGCGCCCCACCCGGTCCTGTTTGATCAGTGGCGCGACCGGATCGCTGAACATATCACGAAGATGAATTAAGGAAAGCAGTTGAACAACCTTATTCCCGGCAGAGCCACGGGGGAAGGAACGGCAGCGTACACCAGGCGCTTCGCGCCGGCGGCGGGGCACTTCCGGCAGTTCAACGGCCTGACGTACTCGTCTCTTGGGTTGGGCACCTACCTGGGCGAGAACAACGACGAGACTGACGACCTCTATACTCAGGCGGTCTTGAAGGCGTTAGAGTCGGGGATCAACGTGCTGGACACCGCTATCAATTACCGGAACATGCGCAGCGAGCGGGCGGTTGGAAGGGCGCTTCAGCAGGCTTTCGCCTTGGGGTTGGTCAAGCGCGAAGAGGTCGTGGTGGCGACCAAGGGCGGATACCTGCCTTTCGACGGCAGGATTCCGGACGACCCCCAGGCCTATATCGAGCACACCTACATCACGCCGGGGATCTTTGGCGTCGGGGATCTCGCTGCTGGCTGCCATTGCATGACCCCGCGATACCTGGCTGATCAACTGGAGCGAAGCCGCCAGAATCTCGCCCTGGAGACGATCGACGTGTACTACCTTCACAACCTGGAGACCCAGCTCACCGAGATTTCCCGCGACGAGTTCATGATCCGGATCCGGACGGCGTTCGAGTTCCTCGAATCTGCGTGTAGGGACGGGAAGATTGGGCTGTACGGGGTCGCCACCTGGAACGGATTCCGGCAGAACCTTAGCGCAAAGGATTACCTGTCGGTGACCGCGCTGGCAGGTATGGCCTACCAGGTCTCAGGGGCCGGGCACCACTTCCGTGTGATCCAGCTTCCTTATAACTTGGCTCAACCGGAGGCCTACACGCTGTTTAATCAACCAGTGCAAGAAGGCCGGGTCAGCTTCCTGAAAGCCGCGGCCGAGCATGGCCTCTACGTCATGACCTCAGCCTCGATCCTGCAGGGTGCGTTGATCCGCGACTTGCCAGTGGAGCTTAAGAAGATCCTGACGGGACTGACGACAGATGCCCAACGGGCGCTACAGTTCGTGCGTTCAACTCCGGGAGTCGGCACGGCGTTGGTCGGTATGAAGCATGCCGCGCACGTGGAGGAGAACGTCCACCTGGTGCAGGTTCCGCCCGTTTCCGCCGGAACTATCCGCTCGCTATACAAAGAGCCTTAGTTAAGGGTCCACGGATTCTTCCAGGGCGCGGCGCAGCTTTTCAAGCTGCTCCAATTCCGTTTCCGAGAACGACTTGCGCGAACGGTGGTCGTCGCATTTTCGGGTGGGGGCGCTGCCTTCTAAAAACACCTCCATGGCAACGCGCTGGCATTCCTTGGTTGCCAAAAGGCCGCTGGTGGGGTCGATGCGTGCGGTGACCAGCCCGGGCGGCCGCTCGAAATCTTCGTACGACTTGTCCTCCAGCGCTTCGGCCATGAACGCGGTCCAGATGGGCGCCGCGATCAGCCCGCCGGTCAGGTTCTTGCCCATGGTGCGTCGGTCGTCGTATCCGATCCAGGCCCCACAGGCTAGGGAAGGGGTGAACCCGATGAACCAGGCATCGGTGAAGTCGTTGGTGGAGCCGGTCTTCCCCGCGGCCGGTCGGGAAAACCCCAGCCGGCGAACCACGCGGCCCGTTCCATATGTCATGGTGTCCTGAAGCATCGAGAGCATGAGGTATGCGACCTGCGGCGACAAGACCTGGGAGAGCTCAGTGCGGTGCTGCTCCAGGATGTTCCCGTGGCTGTCCTTGACGAGTTTGACGGCGTGCGGGGCGGCGCGGATCCCGCCATTGGCGAATGCCGTGAACGCGGAGACCAGCTCCAGCAGATTGACCTCGGAAGTCCCCAGTGCCAGCGTCAGATCGGCTCGGAACCGGCTCGAGAAACCGAACTTCCTGGCCATCCTGATCACGTTGGAGGTTCCCATTTGATCCAGCAGCTTGACGGTGACGACGTTGCGCGAGTGTGCGAGTGCGTGTCGCAGGGAGGTGAGGCCGTAGAATTTTCGCCCAAAATTTGATGGCTGCCAAACTTTCCCGTCTTTACCGGGATACTGCTGAGGAGAATCGTCAATGAGGTCCGCCGGGGTGAAGCCATTGGCGAGCGCGGTGGCGTAGATGATCGGCTTGAACGAGGAGCCAGGCTGACGCCTCGCTTGCGTGACGCGGTTGTACTCGTTTTCCTTGAAGTTACGCCCGCCGATCATCGCCAGGATGGCTCCGGTCCGTGGATCCAGGGCAACGAGCGCTCCCTGCAGCCGCAATCCGGCCGTTGCTGACGCACCTCGGCGGGGATTCCGCACCAGGCTTTCGGCCGCGGCGATCCCGCGCTCCAGCGCACGCTGAGCGAGGGTCTGGTAGCGGAGGTTCATCGTGGTATAGACGCTCAAGCCGCCGCGGTAGACCGCCTGGCTCCCATAGGTCTTTTCAAGGTGTTTCCGGATGTGCGCCGCGAAGTAGGGCGCGTTGGTGAGCTCGGTCTGCCGTAGGTGTAGCGGTGCCTTCATCGCTTCCTGCCCTTCGGTGCGTTCGACGAACCCGTTGTCGATCATCTTCTGCAGCACCAGGTTCCGCCGGGTCACAGATTTTTCAGGGTCGTTGCGCGGGCTGTAGGTATTGGGTGCGCGGGGCAATCCAGCCAGCAACGCGGATTGGGGCAACGTCAGTTCCTCCACGTGCTTTCCGAAATACGTGCGCGCGGCTTGCTCCGTGCCATACGCGCCATGACCAAAGTAGACCTGGTTGAGGTACATCTTCAGAATCTCTTCTTTCTTGTATTGGCGCTCGATCTGAATAGCGAGCAGTGCCTCTTGGATCTTACGTTTCAGGGTCCGCTCCCGAGTGAGGAACAGCGTACGGGCGAGTTGTTGGGTGATGGTGCTTCCGCCCTCCACCACCCGTCCACGGATGAAATTCACGCTGGCCGCACGCGCGATGCCCCACAGATCCAGTCCAAAGTGGCTGAAAAACCGTTCATCTTCAATCGCGACGATGGCATCCAGAAGCGCTCGGGGCATGCGCGCCAGCGGCACGAACGTCCGCTGCTCCACAGAAAGTTGAGCGATCAATTCTGGCGGCGTTGATGTGTCGTAGAGTTTGGTGGCGGGGCTGGCCGAGTACCGGTGCAGGTCCGCGATATCCGGCATGTCTTCCATGGAGACCGAGAGCAGCCCGCCACCCACGCCCAGGACCACGGCCAGCAGGAAGCCGAATGCAAGCAGCGCGCGCGTACGCTTCCTCATCGTACGCGTGCGAAGCGGTATTTCAGCAGCGTGGCGAAGGCCTCCCACGCGTCAGCCAGCCTGATTTTTTTCCCGGCTTGCACGGTGCGGCCGCGGTAGGTGATGGGTACTTCCAGGATGGGAATGCCGCGCCGCCGGACCAGCGCGGTCACCTCGGGACAGAACTCGAACCGCTGGCAGGTCAGCGGCAGCGACTTCAACAGGTCAGCGCGGAACAGCTTGTAGCACGTGGCCTCATCGGTGATCCGCTGGCCGTACAGCAGGCTGGCGGTGAGGGCCAGCAGTTTGTTGACGAGGTAATTGGCGAACCGCATGCCTTGTAGGGAGCCCAGAAAGCGTGACCCATAGACGACTTGAGCGCGCCCCTCTTCCAGCGGCTTGATCAATTGAGGCAGCTCCTCCGGCAGGTATTCCAGATCGGCGTCCTGGATGACGACCGCATCGGCGGTGACAGCCGGGATCGCCGTGCGGATGGCCGCCCCCTTGCCTTGATTGCGCGTATGGCGCAGCAATTTCACGTCGGGGGCATTGAGGGCTGCGAGCGCGTCGGCCGTTCCGTCCGTTGAGGCGTCGTCCACGACGATGATTTCTTTGTCAAGCGGGACGGAGCGAAGGCGCTGGACCACTTCCACGATGGTCGCAGCTTCGTTATAGACAGGAACGATGATGGCGAGTCGCACGGGCCTGATCGATATCGTAACACGTGAGGCTTCTCAAAGGCCTGTCCCCTTTTGATTGTTCTGGGTTTTTTCTGTTACCCTTAAGGGCGATGCAGCAGCTTTCGCGGCATTACGATTATCTCTCGCTCGTGTACGATGCGCTCGATTGGCCGTTCGAGACCTTCCGGTACCCACGCATCCGCCGGTTGATGTGCGGCGACCTGAAGGGCAAGGTCCTGGAGGCGGGCGTCGGGACAGGGAAGAATTTGAAATATTATCCAGCGGAGGCCGAGGTGACAGGCGTGGATGTCAGTGAAGGCATGCTGATGCGCGCCAGACGCCGCGCGCAACGGGCGCGTTGCCCAGTGAAGCTCAAGCGTATGGATGCCACCAAGCTGGAATTTCCGGATGCGTGCTTTGACGTTTGTGTGGCGACGTACCTGTTCTGTGTGCTGCCTGATGCTCTCCAGCAGCCGGTCCTCAAGGAGCTGCTGCGGGTGACGAAACCGGACGGCCAGGTGCGGATCTTAGAGCACCGGTATTCCAGGCGTTCCTGGCGGCGCGCCTTGATGAAAGCCTATACCCCGTACGTGAAATGGTTCTTCCAGTCACGCTATGACCATCCCATCGGGGACGCGGTGAGGGCCAGCGATGCGAGGATCCTGGAGGAGCGGTACGTCACCGCCGATATTGAAAAGCTCTACGTTCTCTCGCCAAACCACCAGGGCAACGGCGCACCGTCGCAAGAATAGTGTCCCCATCGACTAACGGTCAGGTCGCTACCCTTTCAAGGTAGTAGTGCGGGTTC
>CAZPLZ010000116.1:0-6316 GCA_964587525.1 uncultured bacterium
CTTCTCCCTCTCCCCCCAAAGGGGGGAGAGGGTAGGGAGAGGGGGGCAAGCCGTGCGGCTTCCTGGGGGCGCCATGACAGGCCGGTGGTCGGCGAGCCCAGTATCGCCGCCCCTTCGTTGCACAGCGTCCCTTGAAGCGTGTACGGGGTCCCGGCCGCGGCGCGCAGACTTGGCGGAGGCATGTGCAGCACGGGATGCGCCGGGTGGCGAATGAGCGTTGGGCGGCTCGCGATGGTTTCGTCCCCTCCGGTTGCCAGAAACTGTACCTCGCCTGGCTGCACAGCCTGAAATCTCCAGTTCACGCTCACGGCTTGCCTGGGAGGCAGAAACAATCTCCCTCCTCGCACCACCTCAAGTGGATCGATCGGGAACCGGTGTTGCGGTTTTACGATCAGTCGGGACCTATGGATGCCCTCTCCGCCGAGGTACTCCATCTTCGCCCGAGGGAGAGGAAACGTCACGGTGAATGGCTCCTCGTTCTTCAGCACGAGCGTGAGAAACAGCTCGTCGCCAGGGGCCACGGCGCGGGGAAACACGCGTACTTCGCGTAAGATGGAAAGGGCCTTGAGAGACACCGGTTCCGACGTCGCTTCGACGCTGTACACGTTGTCCAGATCGCAGGCTAATTGAGACGCATGCAGGGTGAAGGTGACCTCTCCAGGAGCCACAGCTTCGTACACCCAGCGGCCCGTGGTTCTCCCGGTCCCTTCGCAAGTAAAGGCTGGGTGTGCCTGCTCCGTGATAAGTTTGACTGCAGCAGCGGGCTTTGGCTTAAGCGTGACCTCGAAGGCAGCCGCGCCCGCTTCTAGATCATCCTCAAGCACCACGTTTACCGTGATGGTCTGGCCCAAATACGCCTCACGGGGAAACACGGTGAACTCGCCGTCGGGGATGCGAAGCGCCTGCGCCTCGCTGAAGGCAAGCATAACCCCCAGAACCAAGACCGCATGCGCTGCCAGCATTCAAATGGCATTATAAGGGTAGTGGAAACCACATCATTGCGGTCAGTCTGGGAAGCGGCCCGCCATAGCCGTGGGCGGGTAATTCTGTTTGCTCTTGCCTCGGGTATCGTTGCTGCTCTCTGGATCGGGGTAAACGCCTCAAAGCCGTTTCACATTGATGATCCGCTGTTCATCTACTGGGCTCGGACCATCTCACCGCTGCCCGGGGAGGTGCCGCAAGCGTATGTCAATTGGGAGGACTTCCACGAGCCGCTCCTCAACCAGGTGCACCCCAAAGGTCCAGGCTGGAGCCTGCTGCTCACATGGACGCGACGGTGGTGGGGGGACGATGAGGTTCGTAACCACTGGTTGCAGTGGCCGTTCGCCACCATGTTCCTCTTAGGCGCCGCGATCCTGGCTGGCCGGTTCGGCGCGCCCCCCTGGCCGACGCTCCTCCTGTGCGCTTCCAGCCCCCTCTTTCTGCTCCCGGCGACCAGCGTGATGGCTGACACCGCGTGCCTGGGGCCGGCCGTTCTGGGCTTCGCCCTGTGGCTGGGGGCTCCCTCGCTGCCCAGGCAGATCGCGGCCGGCCTGCTCATCGCGCTGGCAGGCCAGATGAAACAGACCGTGTTTCCTTTGCTTCCCCTCCTCTTCCTGGAACCGTCCGGCCGTATTCTCCGAAGTCCAATGAGGCTGGCCATTGCAGCCGGGACGTGTCTCCTGGCCTGTTACCATCCTGACCTTCCGCCGCCGAAGCCCACCGGCGGCACCATCCTTGACCACCTCCTGTTCATCTTCACCTGGTCATGGGGCCGGGGAGGCTTTCTGGCCCCCAAAGCCGGTTATGCCCTGGCCAGTTTCGCGGCGGTCGCGATCTTTCCGGCTGCATTTTTCATCGCTGCCTTCATCAAAAGGCCCTTGGCGCAGCCGTTTGCTCGCCTCAAGGCATTCCTTGTCGCTGCATTGCTCGTTATGATCTTATCTGCCTGGAAATTCTGGCAAACCGTGTATTTTGCCAGGGGTTCTTTCCCTGCGGTTCCCGGAGACCTCAACGCCCTCTGGTTTTACCTATCCATCACGGTTTTCCTCGCCTGGGGTCTAATTTCCCTCTCCCCCCTCCAGGGGGAGAGGGGAGGGAGAGGGGGAGAGGAGCGCTGGCTTTTGATCTGGATGCTACTGGTCTTCGCGGGAAATTTGCTGGGCACGCCGTTCCCGGCCGCCCGCTTTCTTCAATTTTCCCTGCCGGCGCTAGCTATCCTTTTGGTGCTTGATCTTAAAAAGCATCTTCAGCCCCCCGCTCAACGCTTAAGCCTCGGGGTGGTGCTCGCCGGCAACCTCTGGCTCAGCCTCAGCCTGGCACACAACGATGTTTCCTTCGCCCGCTTTGCGAGGGAATCAGCCCGGCGTGGCGCGGGGGAGGCCGCCGCCCGCAACCTCCCGCTCTGGACCACCGGCCAGTGGGGGTTGCGCTTCTACGTCGAACAACAGGGTGGCTCTGTCCTGGGCGAATTCACCGAGTCTTTGAAGGACGGAGCCTTTCTACTCGCCCCCGAACTTACTGACCACCGGTTCCTGCCGGGGCATCTTAAAGTGCGGGTGAGATCCGAGCAAATCTGGGAAGGCCCGTCTCCGGCGGGCTTACGTCGCCTGCTGCCAGCGCGGCCCATCCCACCCCGGCGCACCTCCGCCTCGTTCCATGGCGGGCACGTCTGGTTACCCTATGCGTTTGCGACTGGCCCCGTTGAGACGATTCGTGCTAAGGAGATTGCCCCCCTTCCTGTTCCCTCTCCCCTTTAGGGGAGAGGGGCCTCACGCTTCGCGATTCGATCCAGGCGGTCATGCAGCATGGCGCAGTTGGGAAAGGATGCCAGCTTGGTGCGGTAGAACGCCTCCGCAGCCTTAAGATCACCCTCCCGCCAGGCGTGATCTCCGGTCAGCACCAGCGCCTCCGCTCCAGGCAGAAACGGCAGCGGTTGGGAGATCTCAGCCCTCTCCTCCTCCACGAACTCGAACACACATGAAAACATATACCGCTGGGTGCCTGCTCCCTTCCGCAACAGGGCCACAGACGCATAGCGCCTTAAGAAATTCTGCATCAGCTCCAGCGTCCGGGCCTGATGGCGAAACGTGTACAGGTCCTCCTGGTCCTTCTGGGTGAGTATTTCCGGCCACCGCGTGGAGTACAGCATATGCGTCCATCCGCGCTGCCGGAGCTTTTTTCTTAAATCCGCGGCGTCGTGCGACTGCGCCGCCAGCCGCCACAGCCATGGATCGCTTCCATTTTCGTAGTCCACGTGGACCCGGCCGCTCAGGTAATAGCTCGTGTCGTCGCCGTACACGTACACGGTCCCGCGGTCCGGGTATCGCCGTTCCAGCTCTTTCCGAATGGGATAGTGAACGCCGGTGGGCGGCAGATGGGTGAGGTAATACGGCTTCGAGATGATGCCGAGCGCGACATCCCGCGGTCCCCATCGGTACGTCCCGGCCACGAGGCTGACCAGCGCTTGGTAGAAGACCAGAAACGCGAGCAGGTTTCTCAAGATCAGGCCGGTGGCTGGGGGGAGCGCGACCAGTGTCCCGATAAAGGCCGCGGTCCAGAGCCCGCACAGCCCCATGATGTAGTGAGGCGAGGTGGCCCCCCAGAAGAGAAACCACGTCCCGGCACTTCCGGCGCAGAACAGCAACAGCCGCCTAACATTAACCGGCATGCGGCTGAAGTAGACCACCGCGGCGAGGAGCAGGCAGGGGATCGCCGGTCCCGGATGCTCCCAGAACCCTCCGTGCGCCCCGGCGAAAATGTTGGGAAACGACATCAAGAAATTGAGCAGGACGGCTGGCTCGGCCAGCCACTGCTCATAGGACCGGGTGGTGAATTCGTAGTACTTCGCAAGGGCGATTCGCGACGACGCATCCATGGTCTGGAATCCAAGTTTCGCCATAAGCGGTGAGAGCGGATCCCCCGTCCAGATCCAGCGGAGGATGCCAAAGGGCACGGAAGGCAGCGCCAGCCAAGCCAAATTTTTCACCCGCAACTCTCTTCTGACAGCCTCCCACGCATAGCCGGCGCTCTGGCTTGCCACCATCAAGGCAATGCCAGCCAGCCCGATGATTGCCGTGTACTTGGCCATGAAGGCGAGACCAAGCATGATGAGGCCCTCGCGTAACCGCCGGCGCAGAAGCGAAGTTGAGGCTAGCAGGACCGCCTCCACGGCAAGCAGCACGTAGAGTGCCGAGCAGTGTTCCACAAAGACCGACGCCGTGATCAAGATCAGGCCCGGCGCGCTGACCGAAAGCCCCATCAGCAAACTTCTCGCCCATGGCGGCAGCCCAATGATCCCTGCGATGCGCCAGAGCGCTGCCAGGCTGAGAAGCATATACACAAAATTGACAGCTTTCGCCCACAATTCTCCCTGGAGTGCAAGGGCGGCGCCGTAGAGCATGTGCGGCAGTCCCATATACGACCAGAAAAAATAACGCTCAACAAACACGTACTTGTGTTCCAGCAGAAAACGTTTTGGGAAAAACAGATGGTACCGCATCGCATCCTGGAAAACTTCCGGAGCAAGGATCACCAGCAGCGTGACCCATCCGAGCAGGCCCGCCGGTAGCACGAAGACGAGGTGCCGCCACTCCGGTGAAATCCTCACGTGCCGGAGGCGAGTGGACAGGCTGATGGCTCCAGCGGCTGCCACTGGCCCCAGCAGCAGCAGGAACAACCCCTGGTACCAGCAACCCACCAGCCCCAGGCCCAGCAGCGGCATGCTGAGCGCGGCCCACCCCAGCGGGATCAACCGGCCGAGCCCCACCTCGCCGAGCCTTAAGAAACCGGCCGCAAGACGCCCCGGCCAGTACCCCGCCGCCAGACTGAGCGCGACGCCAGCGGCGAAGGTCAACAGCAGGATGAAAAACCTGAAGGGGTCGGGAGGGCCACTCGCACCAAAAAAAGGCAGCGCCCACTTGATGATCCCGGGACGGATCCACTTGGCGAGTTCCGCGACATACCAAAACAGGAACACGCTCGCCCACAAAAGCACGCAGCGCTTCCAGAAGACTTCTTTATCTAGCACGCGCCCTATCATATCCCTCTCTTTGGAGGTGAGAGTCTTTTCATTTTCCCCTCTCCCCCCTTGGGGGGAGAGGGGAGGGTGAGGGGGGTCGTTATTTCCTAATCAGCGCGAGACGCCCGGTCACTGGGGGCTTGCCGGGCTCCTGGAAGATGATCTTGTAGAGATAGATGCCGGTAGCCACGTCCTGTCCGGCTTCGTTCTTGCCATCCCAGCGTGCCTGAGAGCCGCTCGTCGCGGGGTCGAAGGTCACGTTCAAGGTGCGGACACGCTCGTACGCGAGTGTGTACAGCTCCACGCCGCTGCCCTCCGGCAGGTTCTTAAATTTGGCCACGCCGCCCATCGCTTTCGCGGGATTAAACGGGTTCGGAAATACCTTGATGGCCCCAAGCGGCGGCGGCAGGTTGAGGGGAGGTTGGACCCCTGGGCTTGGCCCGATGGGAGCCGTCACGGGAGCGGCGAGGTTTTCACTGCTGGGAATCCCCATGATGTTGCCGGCCCGGTCCGTCGCGTACACGAACCCATTCGAGATGCACACACCTCCGGCATCATCTAGATTGGAACCCAGGGAATAGCCCCCAAAACCTGTTTCCCTCAGATAACAAATGTTGCGGATGGGATCGAAATCAAAGCCAGTGACGCCGGAGCAGGAGCTACCCATAAAACCAGGGATAACGTTCATGAAGATTCCACCGAGCCTTGTTCCACCGTCGAGAAATTCACCAGCCTCGGCATTCACCCTTAAATTGAAGTTGAATGTACTGAAATTATTGGTGAACGTCATGTCCGGCAAAGACATGATCATCAAACACGAGGTATTTGAATCGCAACACTCACGCTGGGTGTGGGACTTCACGACCAGGAACTGGTTCCGGTACACCGCTGGTGGGGAGGTGACCGCACAGGGGCGATAGATGTTGCCCCCGTTTGGATCATTGTCCCAATCCAAGTAGTGCCAGAGTATATTGGACTGCTCGTGCGCAGGGCCATTCTGGATGTCAAACTTATGCACCCGGCCGTCGCTGCCACCGAAGTAAGCAAAGTTGCCCTCGCTGTCCACCGCTGGGCCGTGGAGCTGGACGTTGGCCCGTTCCTGCGGCCTATTGAAGGGCCGGGGCTGGTACTGGAGCTGCTCGGATTGCCAGAGAGGATTGCCATTGAAGTCCACCGCGTAGACAAAGCCTGCGTCCGTACCAAAGATGATCACATCCTCCAAAACGACCGGGTGAGGGAGAATCCGGCCGGTGCACGTGAACGGTGACCATGGCTGCGGGGTGGCGGCGTCCGGCTGCTGCCGGCCATCTGCTTGAC
>CAZPLZ010000116.1:6326-10576 GCA_964587525.1 uncultured bacterium
GACATGGGAGCTGCTGCCTGACGTCCGAGGTGTCAAATGCGAATAGGACATTTTCGGAAAAGTCCGTGCTCGATGCCCCGACCGCGAGCATAGATCCGCGCATCACCGGCGAGGTCGTGGGGGTGAAATATTTCAGCGTCTGACCGGAAAAAAAGAACCCGCAGAAGCCTGTCTGGAGCTGCGCCACCCAGAAAACGGACGTGGCGGCGTCCGCGAATACAGCGGTGACGGCGCCAGGGATGCCGGGGGTGAAGGAGCAACAGGAGGCAGCAGAGGGGTTGTCGGCGGTGGCGAGGAAGAGCAAGTCAACGTTGAAGAGCAAGTTACGGTCCAGTGCTACAGGCTGGGAGAGACCTCCGTTTAAGGGTGTCTCATCAAGCTGGAACCTGCTAACGGAGCAGACTGTTCTTTGAAACGGCTGTCCACCGTTAAAGACATTGGCAAACATCAGGTGACTGTACAAGCGTGAGCAGAATGGTGAACCGCCAAACATCCAAAAGATGCCGGTTGTCACAGGCGGCTCTTCGGCCACTAGCTCAAGCGGCCTCATGATCGGAGGACCTGCGTACCTGAGCGGCGTATCGCCAAAAGATCGGAAAATCGACCGACCACAGGGGAAACCTGAGTACACTGACCCGTTGCCCGTGTCCCGGCAGCCGCCAGGTTCCAGACTAATCGAGGCGAAGAAGGAACAGAAACCAGAACCACCAAGGGGAGGATAACAGGGGAATCCGGCGTGGACGATGGTAAAGAGGCCCAGTTCAGTGGACACCGCCATGATGCCGTGCGGCCCTAGCGCTTTGGTTGAGGGAAGATGGATGGTGGCCGGTGCGCCATAAATCGGCGTGTCGATGTTTTCTCGCCAAGCGCTTGGAAACAAGGGGGCTCCAGAGGGTGGTGGACCTCCTGTTGATATAACGGCCGGCCGGTATGGGGCATTGGTGAATTCGGCGTCATACAGGCCAAGGTTGGCCGGGCCACCGCCTCGTTGCGGCCATTCCTGCGTTTCCCATTGAACCGCTTGAAGAGGTCCGGCGACCGTGGGCACATCTACTAACACGGTCCGGGGAGGCTCCGCGTGCGAGAGCGAGACCACAGCCATGGCGATCACGGCCAGACACACTCCCGCCAGCACTCGCATACGTTTTTATTTTAGCGTGCTTTTATCCAACGAGGTGGAGCAGCCAGAGGAGCGCGATGGTATAGAAAGCGGCGCCCACGTCGTCGGCGACGATGCCCAGCCCGCCGGGAAGCCGCTCCAGTGCCCGAAGTGGCGGCGGCTTGATCACGTCGAACGCACGGAAGAGCACGAATCCAACGAGCAGACTGGCGACGCCCCCGGGGGGGCACATCGCCAGGATCAGGCCCATCCCCAGGGCTTCATCAATGACCACCCGGCTGGGGTCCCGTACCTTCATTCGCGCAGCTACTGCGCCGGCGGACCATACCGCCACTGCGGCCAGTATCACCAGAACGGCAGCGAGCAGGCTTGGCCATGCGGCTAAGGGAAAGAGCAACAGTGCCGCTGCGAGGCTGCCGAGGGTGCCCGGGGCGAACGGCAGGCGTCCTATGCCCAGCAGCGTCGCACACAGCTCCGCTGCGTGCGCCAAACGCTGCCGCCCCTCGACTCGCTGTGCTCGCTCGAGGCGGCCCTGAGCACGGTCGAAGGGCCGCCCGCCCCGCTTGGTCAAGGTCATGTAACTTTGAAAAGTTTGCGGTGCTTCAGGATGAAATCAATCCCTGAGTAAACTGACATCGCCATCGCCCAGAACAGCAGGATGCCGGGCAGCCGGTCCAGCACCGCCGCGAGCGCGGCGCCCTCTGAACCCATCCGGACCAGGGCGGTGTCAAAGGGGATTCCGGTGCGGGCGGTGATCGTGTACTGGGCACACTCGATGACCAGGATGCCAATAATGGCGACAGTCTGAGACAGCATCTTGTGCTTGCCGGAGGGGATCGCGGCGATGCTGATGCCCTTCGATTCGGCCAGGACCCGCAGGCCGGTGACAATAAACTCGCGGGCCAGGATGATCAGCACCATCCACACCGGAGCGAGGTTGAGCCAGAGGAACATCAGCAGCGCTGAAAGTACCAGCACCTTGTCGGCCAGCGGGTCCATGAAAATCCCAAACGGCGTGGTGATCTTCCATTTCCTGGCTAATGTGCCGTCCAGCCAGTCTGTCAAGGCCGCGATCACGAACGTCAGCAGCGCCAGATACGAGCTGGTGAGGCCTTCGAAGGAAAGAAGCCACACGAACAGAGCGGCCAGGCCCAGCCGCAGGCACGTTAAGGTGTTGGGAAGGTGCCGCGCGCCCCGCGGCAGGCGAGGACGGCCGGCTCGCCGCCGCGGCACCCTTCCCACTACCGGTAGTTGCCGAACTCCAGGGCGCAGCCGAAGTTCTGCCCTTTGAGGGCGGCGATCACCAACTGTAAATCATCCCTGTTCTTGGCGAAGACCCGGATCTCGGCGCCCTGGATCTGAGCCCGGACCTTGAGACCGGTTGCTTTCACCGCGGCGGTGATTTTGGGGATCTTGTCCTCCGGCAGGCCCTGCTGGACTTTGAGGGTTTGCCGCAGCGTGCTGCCGGCGGCCGGCTCCGGCTCGCCCAGGGCCTGAGCGGCTGGCGGGATTCCCCGTCCGGCGAGCCGGCGCTCTAGAATGTCACGCAGGTTTTTGAGCTTGAGCTCGTCCTCGGTTTGGAGGGTAAACGTCAGGGTTTTTTTATCCAACTCCAGGCTGGTCTTGGAGCCTTTAAAGTCGTAGCGCTGGCTCAGCTCCTTGAGGGCTTGGTTGTGCGCGTTGTCCAGCTCGGCGGTGTTAGGCATGTAACGGATGTCAAACGAGGACTCTTTCGGCACCCCGTGTCTCCCTTGAAGCCTTCAGACTGGTCCGAAGGCCTTGATCGTTATTCTGCCGCTGAGTTTTACGTCGTAGCCGTTGTCGTCCACGCCCCGGAAGGTGAGGGTGGCGAACATGACCTTATCTATAGGATAAGTCGGGGACTGGAATGCGGTGATCACGTTGGCGTCCACCACAAAGATCCGGATGGTTGTCGTCCGGCCTTCGCCGGAGGTGGACCCCGCCGAGCCATAGGCGCCAAAGCCGGTGTCCTGCAGCGGGTCCAGCCGGGCGAGGATCTTGAAGGTCCGGCCGTCGGCGTCAAAAACAGTGACCGGGTTGTTGTCTGAATCGGTGTACACGATGTTGATGCTGCGCAGCGTCACGCCCACCTTGTTCCTGATGAGAAAATCGACGTTGACGATCCAGATGGTGAAATCGATGGGTGGCGTGGTCTCGGTGGAGCGGACGGCAATTTCGTGTTCAGGATTGAATTGGGAACCAACGAAGATTCGCTCCAGCTCGATGTCCACCTGAGGGTCGAATGGGTTCCGACAGCCGCATGAAAGAACAAGCACCGCGAGAATTCCGAAGCCCACAGCGAAATTTCGAGTGTGCATCTTTAGAATACCTCGATATGGAGCGTGCCGCTGGCCTGGACATCATGCCCGTTGTGATCCGTGCCGAGGAGGGTGATCTCACAGTCAATTCCTCCAGCTTGGATGTCGGAGGGGGCGGCGTTGAAGATATAGGTTAGCAGCTCCTCTGTGATGATCCGGAGATCAAACGTTCCCTGCGTGACCACCGGAAAGGGAAGGCCGCCGGGGTCAGTGTTCAGACCCCCCAGGTGAGCAAGGAAATGGTATCGCGCTGTGCCGTCTTTGCCGAGGCTGCAGATTGGAGAGCCGGGGGGTTGCACGCAAGGGGATAAAGAAACGGGGGAGTTGGGCATGAAGTCACCCTGCTTGGCGATCTGGATGTATGTGACGGTGTAGCTTTCGAAAGTCACGGGGACCGTGGTTAAATTGTCCACCACGACCCGCACCTGTTGCATATTAACCCCGCCTACAAACTGATTTGTGATGAGGTTGTTGGCGTCGGCCTGTTCGATCTGAGCGACGAAGTTGTTCCCTTGGGCGAGAAACCTATTAATTCGCACGTCAGCTTCGGGGTCAAACGGGTTGCGGCAGCCGGTTGAAACGCCAGCAGCAATCAAGAGGAACACAAGGAGAGATGCCTGGCCACACCACCCCCTCTCTTTTTCCCTCTCCCCCCGCAGGGGGGAGAGGGTAGGGTGTGGGGGGCGAGTCCGCGAGCTCATCCTCATCTCCGCGGTATTGTCAATTCGGGGCTGTTCGACACCGCCTGTTCGTTGCCATAGCCGTCCACGCCGGTGACCGCGTAAAAGTAC
>CAZPLZ010000117.1:0-10555 GCA_964587525.1 uncultured bacterium
GCCATGTAGAGAGGCCGTGGGGTGATCACGCGAGCCAGGTAGTCACGTGGCGGCTCCAACCCCAGTGCGACATTGAGCGGATTGACGAGCTGGAACAGCCCGACGCACACCCGTACCCAGCCCAGGGACACCGCACAGGCGAACGCGGCTCGGATTGCCGTCAAGGACGCGTGGGGGAGTGGGCAACCGGCAAGTGGCGCCACCACTGCAAGCGCCAGGACGGGGAGCACTGGGGAGAGATGCCGGACCTGTCCAGTCCCGGCCAGCGCCCAGAGCGCGAACGCGCCAGCAGCAGCGGCGCCGAGCAACTTCACCTCCCGTGGCGCGGAACGCCGTAGCGCCAGCAACAGGCCTGGCAGCGCCACGACCAACAGCGGTGAGAGTTCGTGCCCGGCAGCGACCGCATTTTTAAGGAGATACCGCGGGAACCACAGCCACAGAGACGGGTTCCCGAGACTGACCCACCTCGCGGCACGCTCCAACGACAGTGTCTCCTCATGTTGTAGGAACCCTGGCCATAAAGCCGTGAGAACCACCCCGCCGAATGGTGAGCCGGAGAACAGAATATTCTTGGCCGCCCACAGCGCCTGGGGAAGCACCCACCCGCACAGCGCCAGCATGCGGCTACCGCGCGGTGCCAGCGGGAGCAGCACGCATAGTGCGAGCGCACCGCCGCCCACTTTGGCGGCGCCCGCGGCACCCAGGCACAGGCCGAAGAGGAGGGCCGATGTTGGGCGGGATGAGCTCAGGCGGATGCACACTCCAGCCGCCACCGCTAGCATGGGTGCGAGGTCGGTGAATGCTTGTCCGGCGAGCCAGGAGAGCATTGGAGACGCCGCGAGCAGGAGCCAGGCCATGGTGGCGAAGGGCCTGGGCAGTCCCAGCGACCGGGCACTGGTTACGACCAGCATGAGCATGAGCGGGAAGAACTGCCAGTTCAGGAGCTGTGCCGTTCCATCCCCACCCAGGGCCATGCCCCACGCAAACAGCATCTGTTGCCCAAGCGGCAGGCCGGAATACGGCTGGGGCTCGGCCAGGAATATTTTCCCCCGGGCGAGAAACTGTGCTGGGATCGCCAGGTGATACTGCAGCGCGTCATATTGTGTCTGCGGGGCGAGCGCGCACAACAGGGAGGGCAACAACAAGAATGCGCCGACCATGAGAAGCCAGTCCCCCCTCACCCTACCCTCTCCCCCCAAAAGGGGGAGAGGGAGGAAGGGAGAGGGAGATGACCGAGGTTGCATCGAGGTTTTGAAACAGGTTCTAGACGCGAAACGCGAGAGTCGAAACTGTGCAAGCACGGCGAGCAGCATGACGGAGACCAGGACGGCCCGGTTCAAGAGCCCGGCCAGACCCAATCCCAGTGCGCCCATGGGCAGCACCAGGGTTAGTCCGATGGCCAGAGGAATTGCGATACCGAGCGCTGGCGGTCTGGGCCAGGCCCACCGGATGAGCGGACCAGCGGCGCCCAGCGCAGCCAGGCTGATCAGCCCGGCCCAAGCCAGGCTCTGGACGTGCCGGCCAAGCGCGTGCAGCATGGCGCCTGCATCTATGGGCAGCGGAGTCCAGAACTTGAGGACCCATTCGGCGTGGAATCCGGGTAAGACGGCCTCCCCGTACAGTGCCAAGCAGAGAGAACTCCAGATAACAGCAAGCGCTAGAGGAAGGGTCATGAAGCGTTCCCCCTCACCCTCCCCTCTCCCCCACAGAGTGGGGGAGAGGGAAAGAGAGAGGGGGCAATTAGGTCTTTTTTGTGGGGGTCAGGTGGCGTAGTTTTTAAGAAGATCGAGATTGATCAGAGCGACCTGGCGGGATTTCAGCCGGACGGCGCCTTCCTGCTCGAGGGTGTTGAGCGTGCGGGTCGTGGTTTCCCGGGAGAGCCCAGCCAGGTCGGCGAGTTCCTGGTGGGTGAGGGGAATGACTGGGTGGCCGCCAGCGGCCTGGGCGGATTCGTCCTTCAGCCACAGGAGCAGGTCAGCCAGCTTCGAGTGACTGTCACCCAGCGCCAGGGTCTTGACCTGCCGGTTGGTAGCCAGGAGCCGCTGGGACAGCGTCTGGATGATGCGCAGAGAAATGCCCGGGACCTCTTTCAGCAGTTTTTCGAAATCGCTCTGATCAAGTGTGATCACGCGGCAGTCGGTCAATGCCTCTGCGGTGGCCGAGCGCTCATGTCCTGGGAGGAAGAGCGCCATCTCACCGAAGAAATCCTTTGCCCGCAACAGGGCGAGGGTTTTAACCCGGCCGTCGGAGGAGGAGCGCGAAATCTTGACGATACCCGAGACGATCAGCACGATGTAATTTCCTTTTTCCCCCTCGAGAAAGATCGTGTGGTGTTTCGGGAACCGGCGTTCGCGCGCGACTGAGGAGACCTGATTCAGTTGTGACTGAGTGAGTTCCTTAAACAGAACGAATTGTTTGAGGGACTGTGCGTCCAAGTTCGGCATGGCCCAGTGCCTTCATGCTACGTAGGGCTTGAAAGGCTGTCAATCGTTCGCCCCTGGCTTGGGACCAAGCGTACAATGGGGTGAACAAAGTATGGAACAAAAAGCAGACCGGCCATGGTTTAAGTTCTATGATCCTGGAGTCTCGCGTCAGGTGGACATTCCGGAGGTGACGCTTCCACAGATCCTGCGACGGACCGCCGGCCACTTTGGCACGCGGGACGCCACGGTGTTCATGGGGCGGAGGCTTACCTACGCAGAACTCGCACGCGAGGCGGCGAAGGTTGCGTCACTGCTTCAATCGCTCGGGGTCAAGCCGCAGGACCGGGTGGCGCTGCTGTTCCCCAACGTGCCGGACGAGGTTATCTGTTACTACGGCGCCATGATGGCGGGCGCCGTGGTGGTGCAGATCAATCCGCTCGGCAGCGAGAAGGACATGGCGAATTCCCTCAACGATTCCGGGGCCAAGGTGCTGGTGGCCCTGGACGCCCTCCTGGGGAAATTCATGAAAGGCCTTCAGGGCACCTCCCTGCAGCACGTGCTCCTCTCCCGTCTTGCGAATGCCTTGCCGCTTCCACTGAAAGCGGGTTTCTTCCTCAAGGCCGCGCTGGGCAAGGTGCCGCTGCCGCCGAAAGGCGCCGGTGAGGACCTGACCACGCGCCTTCAGACGGTCGAGCCGCTGGGTGACCTGGCGCCGGTGGCTCCTGAAGATCTCGCGCTCCTGCAGTACACCGGAGGCACCACCGGCGTCCCCAAGGCTGCTCAACTGACCCACCGGAACCTGGTCGCCAATGTGGAGCAGAGCCGCGCCTGGTTGGGTTCACCGCCGGAAGGACAGGACATCTGCCTGCTGGTCGTCCCGTGTTTTCATGTGTACGGGATGTCGGTGGGGATGAATCTCTCCGTACGGATGGCCCAGACGATGATCTTGCACGCCCGGTTTGAAGTCGAGCCAGTCATGAAGTCTATCCAGCGATACCGGCCCACCCAGTTTCCCGGCATGCAGCTTTTTTATCATGGCATCGCAAGCCATGCGAAGGTCCGGCAGTTCGATCTTTCGTCCGTGCGTGCGTGCCTCTCCGGAGCCGCGCCGCTCATGCAGGAGACGCAGGAAGCGTTCGAGCGGCTGACGGGGGCCAAGGTGGTGGAGGGGTACGGCCTGACCGAGGCCTCGCCGGTCACGCACTGCAACCCGCTTCAGGGTCACCGCAAAATCGGGACGATCGGCGTGCCGTTTCCGTCCACCGACGCGCGGCTGGTAGACATCGCTACTGGCACGCGTTCCATGGAGGCAGGGGAGGCGGGTGAGCTGGTTATTCAAGGACCGCAAGTCATGAAGGGTTACTGGAATAAGGACGAGGAGACGAAGGCCACGCTGCGTGATGGCTGGCTGTACACCGGGGACATAGCGGTCATGGATGAGGACGGCTATTTCAAAATCGTGGACCGCAAGAAGGAGATGATCATATCCGGTGGGAAGAATGTTTATCCTCGCGATGTGGAAGAAGTGCTGTTCAAGCATCAAGCCGTTCAGGACGCCGGGGTGATCGGGGTGCCCGATCTCAAGTACGGGGAGAAAGTGAAGGCGTTTGTGGTGCTTAAATCGGGCATGAGCGCAACACCGGAGGAGTTGATCGAGTTCTGCCGCAAGCAGCTCTCGGGGGTCCAAACGCCCAAGGTGGTGGAGTTCCGAAACGAGCTGCCGCGCACGCAGGTGGGAAAGCTGCTGCGCCGGGTGCTGGTGGAGGAGAGTCAAAAGAAAGCGGAGGGGCAGGTATGAACCACAACGGAAAACGGATCGTGGTGGTGGATGGCGTGCGCACGCCGTTTCTCAAGGCGGGCAGCGTGGCACGGGAGGTGCCCGCGTACGAACTGGGCCGGCAGGCGGTGGTGGCCCTGCTGAACAAGCTCAACCTTAAGCCCAACGTGGTGGATGAAGTGGTGATCGGCTGCGTGGGCAACCCCCCGGAGGCGGCCAACGTGGCCCGGGTGATCGCGCTGCGGGCTGGGTTGGACCAGTCTACCCCGGCCCGGACCGTGTCCCGTAACTGCGCCTCCGGCATGGAGGCCATCACGTCCGCTGCGGAGAAGATCTTGGCAGGGCAGGCAGAGGTGGCCATCGCCGGTGGTGCGGAGTCCATGTCCCAGGCACCTTTGCTGTGGCCGCAAGCCTTCGCGTTCTGGCTGGACGATTTCCGCCGCGCTCGCACCGCCGGTGCCAAGCTGGCCATGCTGGGCCGGCTCAAGGCAGCGTTCTTCAAGCCTCGGATCGGTCTGTTGGAGGGCCTGACCGATCCGGTCTGCGAGCTGAACATGGGCCAGACCGCAGAGATTCTGTCGCGGGATTTCGGGATCACCCGTGAGGAGCAGGACCGATTCGCAATGCAGAGCCACAACCGGGCCGAGGCTGCCACAAAAGAGGGCCGGCTTTCGCAGGAGATCGCCCCGCTGTACGTCCCGCCAAAGTACGAGGCGGTGGGACAGGACAACGGCATCCGGAACGGTCAGTCCATGGAGGCGCTTGGCAAGCTTAAGCCCTATTTCGATCCCAAGTGGGGGACGGTGACCGCGGGCAACGCGAGCCAGATTACCGACGGAGCCGCCGCGGTACTGGTCACCACTGAGGAGCGAGCACGGGCGGAGGGCTGGAAGCCACTCGGGATCCTCAGGGCCTACGCGTACACCGGGTTGGAGCCAAGGCGGATGGGACTGGGCCCAGTGTTCGCCACGGCGAAGGTGATCGAGCAAGAGGGGATCGCCCTCAAGGATCTCGAGCTCATTGAGATCAACGAAGCGTTCGCCACGCAGGTGCTGGCGTGCGGGCGGGCGTTTGAATCAGAAACCTTCGCCCGGGAGAAGATGAGCCGGACGTCTGCACTGGGCGTGCTGGATTTTAGCAAGGTGAATGTGAACGGCGGGGCGGTTGCACTGGGACACCCGGTAGGGGTGTCCGGGACCCGGCTGGTGCTGACCCTGCTCAAAGAAATGGAACGCCGCAATCTGGGAATGGGGCTGGCCACCCTGTGCGTGGGTGGCGGCCAGGGCGCTGCATTGTTGCTCGAACGAGCGAGCTCATGATTACCATACATACTGAGGATGGCATCGCCGTCCTGACGTTCGATCAACCTGACAGCAAGCTCAACATTGTCACACCGGAGCTGTTCAAGGAGCTTGGGACTGAACTGGAGCGGCTGGGCGCTGACCCGGCGGTGCAGGGCGTGGTGTTGGCTTCGGCCAAGCCTGGTTGTTTCCTGGCCGGCGCGGATCTCAAGGCGATGAAGGCGTTGCAGGTTTCCTCCGACGCCGTGCTCCAAGGTGAAGCGATGTCGCGGGAAGGCCAGGTGTTCATGGATTTCATCGAAGGCTTCCGCGTGCCGGTCGCCGCCGCAGTCGGGGGCGTGTGTTTTGGCGGCGGCACGGAGCTGGCGCTGGCCTGCCGGTACCGCATCGCCGCAACAGAAGAATCGACCCGGCTCGGCCTCCCCGAGGTGAAGCTGGGCATCCTGCCGGCCTGGGGCGGGTCCTACCGGCTCCCCAGGCTGGTTGGCGTACCCGCAGCGCTGGACCTGATGACGACCGGCCGCGAGCTCAACGCCCGCCAGGCCTACCGGATCGGGCTGGTGGACGAACTGGTCCCAAGCGCTGTCCTGGCTGGGTCGGCCCGCACCTGGCTCGCGCGAGTATTGAAAACCGGCGATGCCGGGGTACTCGCACGTCGCCGAAAGGTTAGGGGGCCGCTGGGTCGCTTCTTGATCGACATGAACCCGGTTGGGCGGACACTGGCCTGCGCGCTGGCCCGGCGCGCCGTGATCAAGAAAACCCGTGGCGCCTATCCGGCGCCGCTGGCGATCACCCGGATTGTGGCGAACCAGGGTTGGATTTCGCGACGTGCTGCCCTTGGTCTGGAAGCTCATACCCTGGGCTCGCTCTTGGGCACGTCCGAGGCGAAAAATCTGCTTGGGGTGTTCTTCCTCACGCAGGAGGGCAAGTCCGCCGGCCCCAAAGCGGCGCCCCGGCCGGTGAGCCGGGCCGGCGTTGTGGGCGGCGGGCTCATGGGCTCCGGGATTGCCACGGTCTTTGCCAACCGCGAGATTCCGGTCCGGCTCAAGGACATTTCCGCCGCCGAGGTCGGCAAAGCACTCAAAGCGGTCGCGGATCACTTCCGTAGCCAGGCGCAGCGCCGCCGGCTCACGCCGCTGGCCGCACGGGAACGGCTGGACGCCGTTTCTAGCGGGACCACCTATGATGGCTTCGCCCAGGCGGATGTGGTGGTGGAGGCGGTGCCGGAGATCCTGGACCTCAAGTGCAAAGTGTTCGGAGAGCTGGAAGACGTCGTCCGGCCAGACGCGGTGCTGGCCTCGAACACTTCCACCCTGCCGATCATCCAGATCTCTGAGGGACTCAAACACCCGGAGCGCGCCGTCGGGATGCACTTCTTCTTTCCGGCCCCGCGCATGCCCCTGGTGGAGGTGATTCCTTCCGCGAAGACCGCGCCGGAGGTGACCGCGACGATTGTGGCTCTGGCCCGCCGGTGCGGGAAGACCGCGGTGGTGGTCAAGGACGCCCCCGGGTTCCTGGTCAACCGCATCCTGATGCCGTACATGATCGAGGCCTTTTTCATGCTGCAGGAGGGCGCGACCGTGGCGGAGGTGGATGGCGCTGCTGAGGAGTTTGGGATGCCGATGGGGCCGGTCCGGCTGGCGGGGGAGGTTGGGCTGGCTGTCGTTCACAAGGCTGGGCAGGTGATCCTGGCGGCGTTCTCGAACCGCCTGGAAACGCCGAAGCTCGCAGACGCGATGACCCAGCAACCAGGCCTGTTCGTTCAGCGCGGACGGGATAAGCTCCCCGTTGCCTCGGCAATCGAGGCGTTGGCCCGCGCGCAGGGCACCCCAGCCCGGCCACACCCCCGCGAGGAGATCCGCGACCGGCTCATCCTGTCCATGGCCAACGAGGCGGCGTACTGCCTGGCCGAGGACGTGGTGGCGTCCCCGGCTTTGCTGGATCTGGCGCTCATCACGGGGATCGGCTTCCCGCCTTTCCGCGGCGGGTTGTGCCGATACCTGGACAGCCGGGGCGCCGCCGATGTGGTCCAAGCGCTGGAATCCCTGGCCGGCCGGGCGGCCAAACGTTTCGTTCCTGCTCCTTTCCTGACCGGGCTTGCCCGCTCCGGCAAGAAGCTTTATTCCCCCTGACGTTGCTGAATCAGCGAGCTATAACTTGAGTGAGGGAAGCTATGAACGCCATGAGCAGTGGTGACGGTGTCACGAAACCAGGCGTCGGGCTGGCGTTGGGTGGCGGGGTGGTGTACTCCATCGCCGGGGTGGGGGTGTACCGTGCGTTAGTGGAAGCGAACATTCCGGTGGTGGCGGTCTCCGGAACCAGCGGGGGCGCCATCGTCGGTGCCGCCATTGCTGCGGGCCTGCCTGGCTGGAGGCTGAAACAGGCGGCTCTGACCATGAGCTGGCGCGACTTGGTGCGGTTCGTGCCCAACAAGATGGGTATCCTCAATGGGGCGCCGACAGCCCATTTTGTCGAGACGGTGATCGGATGCAGGCGGTTCGAGGATCTCAAGATTCCATTGACCGTCGTTGCCACGGACATTCTCACGGGTCAGGAAGTTCGGTTCTCCAGCGGGCCACTCGGTTTCGCGGTGCATGCGAGTTGTGCCGTCCCGGGACTCTTCCAGCCGGTGCCGTGGGAGGACAAGCTGCTGGTGGATGGTGGGGTCGTGGACAATCTGCCGGTGGCGGCGGTGAGGGAGGAACACCACGTGGGGATGGTCGTGGCGGTGGACGTGCTCTCGCTTTCGGATCAGCGCATCGGCCGCCTCCGTACTGGAGCTCATGTGGTGCTCAAGGCTTATCACACCATGGTTAAAAAAATTATGGAGTCGCAGGACCGGCAGGCCGCCCTCATCGTGGTGCCTAACGTCGCTGGCCTGTCGGTTCTCAACTTCCGGGATGCCGTAAAGCTCATCGAGTGCGGAGAAGAGGCTGCGAGGGCGCTGGTGCCTCGCCTGCGGACGATGCTGGAAAAGTCTTTGGCAGGCGCTGACCCCTACGCCTGCCCGATTTAAATTTAAACTTCCTTTGTCTGTTCGGCGGTGACGGCGATACGGCCGTTGTCCATGGTGGAAGAAAAGTGGATGGACTGTTTGCAGATATCGCACTCGTCGATCCAGGTTTCCTCTGATGTGGTGAGATCGAGATGAACAGTCAGATTTTTCCCGCAGTGTGGGCAGCGGACTTTCGTCGTGACCTTGAGAATCAAGCGGCAGCCCTACGTGACGCGCCGTTCATGCCCGATTAGGCTACCGCTTCTGCAAGCTGGATTGCAAGTCAAAGCTCATCTGGGGTTGCGCCAGCGGCGTCCGTCCCTCGCCAGGAGTTCGTCGGCCTCCTTGGGCCCCCAGCTTCCTGAGACGTAGTTGGGGAATTGCGGGGGAGGGGCGTTACGCCATCGCTCGATGATGGGCTGGACCACGGACCACATGGATCGCACGCCGTCGTCGCGGATGAACAGGCTCGCATCCCCGCGGATGGCATCCAGGAGCAGGCGTTCGTACGCCGGTGTGGGCTGCACGCCAAAGGATCTGGAGTAGCTGAAATCCATCTTGACCGGCTTGATCTCTAACGCTGAGCCTGGAGCTTTGGCCCCGAAGCTTAAGGAGATGCCCTCGTCGGGCTGGATCCTCAGCACCAGCTCGTTGGGGCGGTGCTGCTCCTCGGCCAGGTTGCGAAAGAGCAGGTGAGGAATGCGGGAAAAACGGATCGCAATTTCGGTGACCGCCCTGGCCAGCCGTTTGCCTGTTCGCAGATAAAACGGCACACCCGCCCACCGCCAGTTGTCAATAAACAGTTTGAGGGCGACATACGTTTCCGTGGCGGAGTCAGGAGCAACATTCGGTTCACTCCGGTAAGCGGGCACCCGTGTCCCCTCCTCGGTGCCTTCGCCGTACTGCCCCCGGACAACGAACGCGTCCACCTCACCGGGCGGGATGGGACGGATGGCCCGCATCACTTTGACCTTCTCATCGCGGATGGCGTTTGCATCAAAGGCGACGGGAGGCTCCATGGCGACCAGCGCGAGGAGTTGCAGGAGGTGATTTTGTACGATGTCCCGCAGCGCACCCGCCTCTTCATAGAACCGGCCGCGGCTGCCAACGCCGATGGTTTCAGCCACGGTGATCTGGACCCGGTCCACAAATTGCCGGTTCCAGAGCGGTTCAAAGATACCGTTGGCAAACCGCAGCACGATAATGTTCTGGACAGTCTCTTTGCCTAGATAGTGGTCGATCCGGTAAATTTGGTCTTCTGAGAGGACTTTCGCGATTTCTTCATTCAGTGCCAGCGCGGAGGGAAGATCCCGCCCGATGGGCTTTTCGATAATCACCCGTGTCCAACCCTGTGTAGCCTGGCCTGATCCGCGGGGGGTCAGCCCCGCGGCGCCGAGGTTACGAACGATGTCCGCATAGGCGCTGGGTGGCACGGCGAGGTAGAAGAGCCGGTTGCCGAGCGTGCCATGCTGGCCATCCAATTGATCCAGGGTCTTTTTTAATTTGTGGAAACTGGCTGGGTCCGTGTACTCCCCCTTGAAGGCGAACAGCCCGCTGGCAAACCGGTCCCAGATGGCACGATCCGTAGGAGCTGGGGCGGTCTGTTCGACGGCCTTGCTCAGACGATTCCGCATCGCCTCGTGCGTGGTTTCGGTCCGCGAAAATCCGACTACCGTGCACGTTTCGGGCAAACGTCCCTGCTGCTCCAGGACAAACAGCGCGGGGGTCAGCTTGCGCTGCGCCAGGTCGCCGCTGGAGCCGAAGATAACTATGGCACAAGGCGCAGGGGAATCGGTCACGAGGACCATTTTACAGCTTGAAGAACTCCATCAGCGGTACCGGGAGCGGGGCTTGCGGGACTCTAAGAAGTCAGTCCCTACCGAGGCCAGATCGCACCTTGAAATTTCGATGCCGTCATTCGAGATTTCAAGGTTGGCTCAATCCGTCCCCGGGAGCTGAACTCGGGGGCATCCGCCGGCAGGGTTGAGCGCGGGCGATGGTCTGCCATACCGCCGCCCAAGGCGTGCGGTACTTCTCTTCATATCCGGTTGAGTATTTG
>CAZPLZ010000118.1:0-10468 GCA_964587525.1 uncultured bacterium
CTACCGGTGTCCGCTGGGGCTGGATTACCCCAGTTGCGGGGTGGCCTGCGCGCACCAGATTAAGGACGTCCTGCAACTCCAGACCGCCGGCGATGTGGCCGCCTTCGTGGCCGAGCCGGTGCTGGGCGAAGGCGGCATCATTGTCCCGCCCCCGGAGTACTTCACCATCGCGGCCGGAATTATCCGCAACGACGGGGCGCTGTTCATCGCTGACGAGGTGCAGACCGGGTTCGGCCGCACCGGCAAGCTGTTCGCCATCGAACACTATGGGGTCGAGCCAGATATCATGTGTCTGGCCAAAGGTATTGCGAGCGGGTTCCCCTTGAGCGCCTTCATCGCTCGCGAAGAGATCGCCGGCGCTTTCAAGCCGGGCGACCACCTGACCACCTTCGGCGGCAACCCGGTGAGCTGTGCCGCGGCCATCGCGAACATCGCCGTCATGCTCGACGAGCACCTCCCGGAAAAGTCGGCCGAACGCGGCCACCAGCTCCTGACCCGGCTGGCCGCCCTGAAAGAACAACACCGGCTGGTGGGCGAGGTGCGGGGCAAAGGCCTGATGATCGGCATCGAACTGGTGCAGGACGCGGAGAAAACGCCAGCCCCCGAGCAGGCCAAAAAGGTGCGCGCCCTCTGCCGCGAGCGCGGCGTCTTGGTGGGGGTGGGCGGCACGTTCGGAAACGTGGTGCGGCTTCAGCCGCCGCTGATCATCACCGAGGAGCAAGCCGACCGGGCCGCCGGGGTGGTGGAGGAGGCCATCGGACAAGTGGCCGGCTCGGCCTGAACGCCGGACTGGTATCTCATAAGGCAGGCCATGGATAGCGGCTCGAGCAAAACCCCGGGGACGCTCAAGCTCCGGGTCGTCGATGCCGCGGGACAGACCCTGCCCTGCCGGCTGCACATCAAACAGGCTGACGGCTCCTGCTGGCTGCCCCCGGACCTGCGCGATCCCAAGTACTCGGAAACCGAGGCTCCGGACCTGCTGCTCCCGGCGCATTACGACCGGTACCTGCACGTCGTCCACGGTCAGGACCTTCGTTCCGTCCACCTCAACCACGGCGCGGCGAACCTCCCCGTGCCGCCGGGAAAACTTAGAATTTTCCTGGCCCGGGGGCACGAGTATGTCCCCCTGACCGACGAGCTTGAAGTCAAGCCGGGCGCGACGGTCACCAGAGAATACGTGCTGCGGCGCACCCTGGACCTTCCCGCCCAGGGCTGGTACGGCGGGGACATGCACACTCACTTCTCCCGCTGGCAGCCGAGTGACAACCACGTCTGGGGCAACCTGCTGCGGGCCGAGGACCTCCATGCCGTAAACAACATGGTCTATAAGCAATCGGGCATCGTGGAGTCACCCCAGTATGCGTACGGGCCGGAGGGGGAGCACCACCTCCACCACGCTGGGCACCATGTGATCGCCAGCGGAGAAGAGTTCCGGGACGACGATCTCTACGGCCACATGATCGCGGCGGGCCTGACGAAGGTGATCGAGCCCATCAGCGTGGGCTACAAGCTGGGGCGCAGGGAGAACTACCCCCTCTTCGCCTCGGTCTGCGACTGGGCCCACGAACAGGGGGGTATCGCCGGATGGGCCCACGGCGGCACCATGATCAAGCTGTTCGAGTCCCTCCCCGTGGAAGCGGCTCTGGGAAAGCTGGATTGCCTGGAGATCGTCCGCAACGGCGCCGTCATTTTGCGGGTCAAGGGCAAGGGAGGAGAGAAGGAGATCGCCTGCACCGAAAGAGTCCGGGTGGACCGCAGCTCCTGGCTTGCGGCGCGGGCGCGTGGAACCGTTGAACCCAAGGTCTACGGCGGGGTGGCGCCGTGGAACCTTCACGCTCACACCAGCCCAGTCTATGTGTTACGGCGAGGCCAGCCGATCCGGGAGAAGGCAGACCTGACCGCCATGGCGGATTACATCCGCCTGATCACAGAGATCTACCGGACCCGGGGCCAGTTCAAGACCGACCACCAGCGGGAGGAGTTGATGGCCAACTGCCTCAAGGCCCTGAGTTGGTACGAGCAGGCGCTGGACTCCTCTCGATGCAGGAAAAACTGACGAGGCAAAGAGCTATTTGAACTTCAAACTAAATGCAAATATTCTCAAGCGTGTGGGGGTGAGCTGGGTCCTGTTGGCGCTGGGGCTGACTCTCGAACATGAAGAAGCTCGCGCCATGGGAAGCCGTGTACACCATCCCGCGCTTATCCCTCAGCCTCGCTCGATGGAGCTCGCGCGTGGCCACTTTGCCCTGTCATCGACCACGCGGATCCTGGTTGACCGGGATGCCTCTGAAGTCAAGGCGATTGGTGACTATCTAGCCGACCTGCTGCGTCCGGCAACGGGCAGGAGGCTTCCGGTCTTGGAAGTCGCAGGTTATCTTCCCGCAGACACGATTTTGCTCACCACTATCGGGGCGGACAGGGACCTGGGCGAGGAGGGTTACGAGCTTCGCGTGACCACGGTCACAGTGGAAGTGCGCGCCCCCAACCCTGCGGGGCTCTTCTACGGCGTTCAGACGCTCCGGCAGCTTCTGCCCACGATCCCATGCCTCAGGATCGTTGACCGTCCCCAGTACCCATGGCGTGGCCTGCTTCTGGACTCAGGCCGGCACTTCATGACCAAGGAGTTCGTTAAGAAGTACATCGATCTGCTCGCCATGCACAAATTGAACCGGCTGCACTGGCACCTCACCGAAGACCAGGGCTGGCGGATCGAGATCAAACGGTACCCGAAACTCACCACCGTGGGCGCGTGGCGCGGCCAGGGTTCAGAGCGCTACGGTGGCTACTACACGCAGGAAGACATCCGGGATATTGTGGCCTACGCGGAAAGCCGGTATGTCATGGTGGTTCCCGAGATTGAAATGCCCGGCCACAGTGTTGCCGCACTGGCTGCGTATCCGGAGCTTTCCTGCACGGGCGGCCCCTTCGAAGTGTCCACGCGGTGGGGGGTACATAAGGATGTGTATTGCGCTGGCAACGACCGGACGTTCGGGTTTCTTGAGGGCGTGCTCACGGAAGTGTTGAACTTATTCCCTGCGCCGTATATCCACCTGGGGGCGGATGAGGTGCCGAAGGAGCGTTGGGCCGCATGCGCGAAGTGTCAGGCCAGGATTAAGACCGAGGGACTGAATAATGAACATGAGCTGCAAACCTACTTTGTCCGGCGTATGGCCAGGTTCGTGAGAGATGCGGGGCGGCGGGCGATCTGCTGGGACGAGATCCTGGAAGGCGGTGCGCCCGAAGGCGTCATCGTGCAGGCCTGGCACGGACATCACAAGGCGGCTGAGGCGCTAGCTGCGGGGCACGAGACAATCGTTTCACCGACCAGCCATGTGTACTTCGACTATGACATCGCTTCGTATCACCTGCGTAACGTCTATGAATTCGACCCGGTTCCGGAGGGGACCGCGCCGGAGGATTTGGGAAGGGTCCTGGGAAGCGAGGCCTGCATGTGGACAGAACATGCACCGCAGCAAGCTGTGGATGCCAAGGTCTTCCCGCGACTGCTGGGGCTCGCCGAGGTGCTGTGGTCACCGCGGGAGGGGAGGGACTTTAAAGATTTTTATACGCGCGTGCAGGCGCACCGCAGGCGGCTTGAGCTCGTGGGCGTGGTCGCGGGCCCCGCATTTTAAGTGGGCGTACCTGGCCAGACGAACTTTACTCCCCTTGACTGGGGCATTGTCGCCATCTATCTGCTGGGATCCGTGGCGATCGGGTGGTCGGTCAGGAAGTACATCGCCGGTATGGCCGACTATGTCGCCGCAGGGCGCGGCATCCGCACCGCGCTTGGCGTGGCGACCATGACCGGCACCGAGCTCGGCCTGGTGACGGTCATGTACAGCGCGCAGAAGGGATTCGTGGGCGGTTTTGCCGCGTTCCACATCGCGGTGCTGGCCGGGTTCGTCACGTTGTTTGTTGGCCTGACCGGGTTCATCGTTGCACGGTTGCGCAAAATGAGAGTTCTCACCATCCCGGAGTTCTACGAGCGGCGGTTCGGGCGCAAGACCAGAATCCTGGGCGGGGTGCTGCTGGCCGTCGGCGGCATCCTCAACATGGGTCTCTTCCTCAAGATTGGCTCCATGTTTGTGGTAGGGATTACCGGCCTTCAGCACGGGGCGGCCCTGACCGCGGTGATGGTGGTCCTATTGTCCCTGGTTCTCGTCTACACGGTGATGGGCGGCATGGTGGCGGTGGTCATTACTGACTACGTTCAGTTCGTCGTGCTCTCCATTGGGTTTCTGCTGGCATCTGCCTTGGCGATTGCCCGCCTGGGCTGGCATGACATCTTTGCGAGCGTCATCGAATTCAAGGGTGAGGCGGGGTTCAACCCGCTGATGGAGGGGACGTTTGGCGTGGAGTACGTTGTCTGGATGGGTTTCCTGGGTCTGGTGGGTTGCGCTATCTGGCCGACCGCGGTGGCCCGCGCTCTGGCTGCCCAGAGTGTTCAGGTGGTGAAACGCCAGTACATGTGGTCTTCGATCACTTTTCTGATCCGGTTCCTGATCCCGTACTTCTGGGGCATCTGCGCCTTTGTGTTTGTGATGAAAACTCCTGAGCTGCGGGAAGCGTTTTTCCCTGTCGCCGCAGGCGCGCAGCCGATGGACAACCTGTATGCGATGCCGGTCTTCCTGGGGCAGATCCTCCCGGCTGGGGTCATCGGATTGGTGACGGCCGCCATGCTGGCGGCTTTCATGTCAACGCATGACAGCTACCTGCTGTGCTGGAGCTCGGTCATCACCCAGGACATCGTGGCACCGCTGCTGGGCGACCGGATGAGTGCAAGGAGCCGGATTACACTGACCCGGGTGCTGATCATCCTGGTCGGCCTGTACATTCTTTTCTGGGGCCTGTTCTACGCGGGCAGCGAAGACATCTGGGACTACATGGCCGTGAGTGGAGCGATATTTTTTACCGGAGCCTTCGCTCTCCTGGTGGGCGGCCTTTACTGGAAGCGGGCCAGTTCGACCGGCGCTGTCCTGGCATTGTTGATCGGCTTTTCAGCGGTTCTGGGCTTAAGCCCCGTGCAGCAGCTCCTGGGCTTTGAGATGCCGAGCGCCCGGGTCGGGCTTGGCACGATCGGGCTCGCGGTGGCCGCTCTGGTGCTTGGCTCTTGGCTGTTTCCCGACCGGCGTGTGCGGGGTACCCCGTAAATGGAAACCTGGATCGCGCTTTGGAAGGCTGTCCTGATCCTAGGGGTGGCGGCCTTTGCCGTCATGTCCGTGTGGGTGATCTTTCAGGGCTACCGGGACATCCGGAGTCTCCTGGCTACCATCGCCCGGAATCGTCGCGGCAAGGTGAAGTAAAATGTGTTGCAGTGCACTTGCGTTCCTCATGGTGATTTCAGCTCATCCGCTTCATGCGAATGACACCTCGAGCCTTCTCCTGGGACGAAAGATCCCCGAACCGTGGCGGGCTTCTTATGCCTGGAGCCGGGAACGAGGTGGACCTGGGTTAACGGTCCGGCGGTTTCGCCGCCGGTTCATACTGGACCGTCGCCCGGACTTCTTTCCCGTCTATGTCTCGGCTGACAGCCGATACCGCCTCTGGGTGAACGGTCAGCCCATGGGCCGTGGACCCCTGAAGGGCACTCTTGAGCATTACCACTATGCGGTCTACGACTTAGCTCCGTCCCTTGTGAAAGGGGAGAACCTGCTGGCGGCGGAGGTGCGATGGTTCGGGGAGGACGCTCCGGAGAGCGAGATCCACGGCTCAGTTCCCGGGTTTCTTTTCCAGGCGGAGAATTTTCAAGAATTGGACACCCCTGGTAGCTGGAAGGTGTTCGCAGATCATTCAATAACTGCCGATACCACGTCTTATATCTCCAACGCTTTGGGTTTCCTGGGTCATATGGAGCGAATGGATGGCCGGTTATTGCCAAAGGGGTGGGTGGATCCTGGGTTTGACGACTCGGCCTGGGGAAGTGCCGTGAGCACCGGACCTGCGGATTCTGGCCGGCCCTGGGGAGTCTTCCCCGTTCGTGACCTCCACACGAGGGAGATTCCACTTCTCGTCGAAGTTCCCCAACGATTTCAGCGGACGATCCAAAATAAACATGTCATTTCGCACCTGTTTGGGGAATCTCCCCAGGGCTGGAGTCTGGGCGAGGGTGAGGCGGGAGAGGTGGTCCTGGACGCGGGGCACCTTACCACCGGCTATCCGAGGTTGCGTTTCGTCGGAGGTGCCGGGAGAACGGTGGAGGTGATCTACGGCGAAGCCATCGTGAAGCCGTCCGCGAATCCCTGGGAGAACAGGGAGAAAGCCGTGCGAGACGATCTTTCCTTTGGTGATGTGGACGGCTACCAGGATACCGTGATTCTCCCGGGAGGGGAGTTTGAGTTCGAGCCTTTCCACTGGCGCACCTTCTGGTTCATCAAGGTTCGAGTCTCAGCCGGTGACACGACTTTCACCCTCAAGGATGCAAGCTTTAAGTTCACCACGTACCCCCAGCAGCTTCAGGCTGAGTTCGAGTCTTCGGATCCGGATTCCCAAAAGATGTGGGAGGTGAGCTGGCGTACCCTGCAAAACAACGCCCACGAGACGTATGAGGACTGTCCTTATTACGAACAGCACAACTATGTTGCGGACAGCCGGTTGGAAGCCCTGGGGAGCCTGGCGCTGGCCGGAGAAACCCGCCTCCCCCGGAGGACCATCCGGCTCTTCCGCGATTCGGTCCGTCCCGACGGGCTCGTCCATAGCCGGGTGCCTTCGACCCACCGCCAGATCTTGCCCTACTTCTCGTTGCTCTGGGTTCTCATGGTGGAGGACTACTGGCAATGGGTGGGTTCTCAAGACGCGGCATTTGTGCGTTCCTGCTTGCAGGTCGTGGACGGGGTGTTGTGGTTCTTCCGCGAACGCCTGCGGGAAGACGGTTTTGTGGGAAAGGTCCCCAAATGGAACATGGTGGACAGGTGCGAAGGATGGGAAGGGGGCGAGCCTCCCGCGGTGCGGGACGGCGAATCCACTTATCTAACCTGTCTCTATATCCGTGCATTGGATGCTGCCGTTAAGCTTCACCGTGAGACTGGGGAGCCGGCGGACGCGACCCGGTGGCTCTCGCTCGCCGATAGGTTGCGAGAGGCTGTTCGTACCCGAGCCTGGAGTGAGAAGGAGGGGTTGTTTCTCGAGGGGCCGGGCCGGACCCGGGATCGCCTCTCTCAGCATAGCCAGGCCCTGGCCATCCTCTCCGGAGCCGCGACCCCTGAGCAGGGCCAGAAGATCCTGAAACGCCTGACCACGGATTCAAGCCTTCATCAAACGAAATACATGCAAAGTTATTATCTGGCCAGGGCTCTGGAGAAGGCGGGTGGATACGCGGCATTCCCCGGACCGGTGCTGGCGCCTTGGCGGGAGATGCTCCGGAAGCATCTCTCTACCTGGGCTGAATATCCGGATCCCGGCCGCAGCGACTGTCACGCCTGGAGCAGTTGGATCGCGGTGGACTTTCTCACCTGCGTGCTGGGGGTTCAGCCGGCCAAGCCGGGCTTTCAGGAAATCTTGATCCGCCCCCAGACTGAAGCAGTCTCATGGGCCAAGGGGGCGATGCCGACCGTGGTGGGAACGATCCGGGTGGATTGGCGAAAGGATCCCGAAACGGGCAAGATTTCCTTAAAGGCTGAGACACCGGCTGGCATTCCGGTGCGGGTCGAGCTCCCTGGCCTCGCGCCGAAAGTATTTACCACAGGAGGTAAGATCAGTTTGTAAATCAACAGTCATGCACTTAAACTTCGATGGGAAACCTCATCAGCTTAGCTTCCTCGTTGTCCACCCCCATTTTTCGTGTGCCTGCCTGAGACATTCCGCATAGAGCGCCTTGGTTTTCAAAAAGCCATACTGCTCTTTTTCAATCTTTCTGGCGTAGGGATTCTGTTCAACGGCTGCTGAAATTAAGAACCGGATCCGGGCCGAGGCCAGTCTTGCCAGCAACTCGGTATAACCGGTTTCCATACTTAATGTTTTCCCGTATTGCTCCGCGCATTCTTTCACATTTTCCTCGTTCAGGATTCCCTGGCACAACAGGGCCCAGACCAAATTCCGCGCCCGCCGCATGTAAAAGTACTTTTGCTCACCCCGTTCCATGATTTCTCTGATGATCCGGGTGAGCCGGAAGTGGATCTTGTAGCAGAGGAGGATCCGGCGGGAATCCGCTTTCAGCCGGTTGTGATGGAACACCTGGTTGTAATCGCTGTCGGATTCAAACACCTCCGTTAACCGGGACATTTTTTCAATCTCACCGTCAGAGGCGAGAAACGTTTGCGCCAGTTTCAGCAGCTCGATCGCCTTGTGTTCCTTGATATCGAGTTCTTCCAAAGTATCCTCGGACAGGCTTAAAAAAGCTTTTTCCTGCCGCTCGTAATAGATGCCCAATTCTTCCTGAAATTTGTCCTGAAGCTGGAGCTGGATTAAATCGTTGGCGTGCAGGTTCCAGGGCCTCACCGGGTTCTGCCGGTTATTGTTGAGGGTGACCTTCAGGACAAAATCGCTTCTGGCCTCCGAGATGATCTTGCACAGGACCAAAAGCTCGTTCAGGATGTTTTGCTTTTCCTTTGGTTTGGTCAGTTCCTGATGAACGTTCAAAAACCGGTCGAATGTAGCAAGGGTTTGCGCGCCATTCAAGATCCTGGGTTCGCTCACTAGGAGCCCATCTCGCTGCGCTTCGATCTTTTCGGCGAACAGCGTCACCCCGTTGTGATCGAACGCATAGGTGAGGGGATCATGTTTCCCGTGCAGGATGATGTCCTCGAAGGCCCGGTAGAGGGAACGGTTGGTGGAAGTCTCTTCGGAAAGGATGGAACGGATATTGTGGTCAAAAAAACGAATGCCCATCTCCTTGTAGATGGCGTGGAGGTCCAGCAGCTTCACAAATCCGATGCGCATGACCTCGCCTGAGGGTCCGCTCAGGCTGGTGATGTTTTCAATACGGAGGGGATAGGTATGGGTGGTGCGCTGGTGGGTCAGCCCTCCGATGCGGTCCCCTTGAATCGATCGGAATTGAAACACCATGGTCACCGGACGTCCGAAAAACTTATCAAGCAAGTATTTTTTGTTTTCCAGGTCTTCCCGGAGTTTTTCGTAGACGACACTGCGTTCGGCTTCCTGCGGATCTCCCCTGAACACGAAGTGAACGAAGACACGTTCAATTGAATTCTGATAGGTAAGAACCTGGCTTTTGAGCTGCATCAGGAGCTGGTCTGGGGCGATGCCTGGAGGGCCCTGGCCGAACACCCACTCTATGCCGGTATCGATGAGGCGCTGGAAAGGAATGAAAAAACTGCTACGCGCATCAGACCATTTGAACTGGAACAGATAGAGGTTTTTTAACTCTGGATTCACGTGGAACCCGTCCAAGCCGTAGTCGTTTTCGGTCCGGGCCACTTGGTTGACCGCCTTTTCTCGGGGAAGCTGGAACTCCTGTTCCAAGTAGAGCAGCCCGAAATACTTGTCAGGATTTCTTCCGTGCGCAGCCTGAAGCTCTGCATGAGCCTGATCGATTAGCTCTTGAGTAATTTCGCTCATATAAAATCAATTATAACGCGGCCCAGCGTATAATACGGCCAATATGAAAAAAGCACTCATGGTCTGGGGCGGATGGGATGGGCACGAGCCGAAGAAAGGGGTGGACATCTTCGCACCCTTCCTCAAGGAAAACGATTACGAGGTAGTAATCTCCGACACGCTTGACGCATATCTTGACAAGAATCGGATGGCATCACTCCACCTCATCGTTCCAGTCTGGACGATGGGCACTATCACTTCCGAGCAGGAGAAGGGTCTACTGGAAGCGGTCAGAGGTGGCGTGGGCATTGCAGGGTGGCACGGTTGCATGGCTGACTCCTTCCGCAACAACACGGAGTATCAATTCATGGTGGGTGGGCAGTGGGTGGCGCACCCCGGCAACATCATTGATTACGAGGTCAAGATTACCCGCCTTGATGATCCCATTGTGAAAGGCCTGTCTGATTTCAAGGTACATTCAGAGCAGTATTACTTGCATGTGGATCCTTCAAATGAGGTGCTGGCGACCACCATCTTCAATGGCGAACACACTCCCTGGATCAAGGGTTGTGTCATGCCGGTGGTCTGGAAACGGAAGTGGGGGAAGGGGAGGGTTTTCTACACTTCCCTCGGTCACGTCGCCAAGGACTTTGATGTTCCCGAAGCCCGGGAGATCCTCAAGCGCGGCATGCTCTGGGCTAGTCGGTAAGCACCTAAGACAGTTGCTGAAGATATTGAAGTATTTGACAAGTTGTACAATCTCCCTTATCCTAAGCACCGTCGTGTTTATGGAAGGGATGAACATTTTGTACAGAAGAGCAAGGACACTATTTCGTAACACAAAAGTTGCAATGTCTGTCGGTAAATTCCTAGTGGTTGGTCTATTCATTGTTCCTCTCTCTCACGCTGCGGATTGGACTACCTCATATGCGAGCCTCGCCCGCACCAGTTATCTGGCCGGTGAAGCTGTCGCTCC
>CAZPLZ010000119.1:0-10385 GCA_964587525.1 uncultured bacterium
TGCCATGGAGGGACACATTCTGGCCCAGGCGGAGCTGGTCGGGCTCTACCAGCGCTGATGAGACGGGTGGTCATGCTCACGCCCTGACCATAGGCCCGCCGCTGCGAGCTTTGAAGATGCTCGAGCCGAATCCACAAGATGTCCAGGTGATGTTCAGCCGGCTGGCCCCCGCCTACGACCGGTTCAATTTCTTATCCAGCCTGGGGCTGGACGCCTGGTGGCGCCGTCAGACAGTTCGAAGAGTTAAGCCGGGTCAATCGGTCCTGGATCTCGGATGCGGCACGGGCGATCTCACCCTGGCCGCCTGGAAGCGTGCCGCTCCGTCCGGCCGGGTGATCGGCGTGGATTTTTCCGCTCCCATGCTGGATCAGGCCCGCGCCAAGGCACAACGCGAAATCCCGCCTGGGCCGCCCCTGGCGCCGACGGCAGGGGCAGCTCCAGGGGTCTCGTTCGTTCAGGCGTCGGCAGACGCGCTCCCGTTCGCGTCAAGCGAGTTCGACGTGGTGGTCTCAGCCTTCGTGCTGCGCAGCCTGGCAGCGATCCGGGAGTCAGCGGCGTGGGAAATTCACCGTGTGCTCAAACCCGGCGGGCTGGCGTGCCTCCTGGAGCTCAGCCGCCCCCGCCTCCCCCTCCTGCGGGAACTGCACCAAAAGTACCTCAAAATCATGATTCCCGTTGTGGGCCGGCTGGCGGCGGGCTCCCTCTGGCCGCGAGGCTACCTGGCCTCCACGATCCTGGAATTCCCGGAACCTGAGACCTATCAGGCGTGGTTTACTTCCGTAGGGATGACCTGCGAGTCGATCGAGCGGCTCTCGGGGGGGATCACCAGCCTCCTCGTGATACGCAAGGTCTGACCCATATGACGGCGGTTGAAGGAGCACGCGCTGAGGCGAGGCGGAAAGAATTCGAGGAGGTCACTCTTCCGCACATGCCGCGGCTGTTTCAGTTCGCCCGCCGGCTGACCCGGAACCAGCAGGAGGCGGAGGACGTGGTGCAGGAGACTTATCTCCGGGCATGGCGGTTTTTCCACCGGTTTCAAGCCGGGACCAACGCGCGGGCATGGCTCTACCGGATTCTGCACAACGTGTTTCTCAATCTCAAAAGGCCCGGCAGGATGAAAGAGGTGCAGATGCCCGAGGAGGAGGGCATGGAGGACTTCTTCCTGTACAACCGGATGATCCACGATGGCGGCTGGAAGGACCCGCTCGAGATCAGCCCGAGGAAGTTCAACCACATGTTTGGTGATGAAGTGAAGCGGGCACTTGACCGGCTGCCCGAGGTGTACCGGTTTCCGGTCTTGCTCTGCGATGTGGAGGAGATGACCTATGAAGACATGGCCAAAGTACTGGGCGTCCCCGGCGGGACCGTGCGGTCGCGGCTCTTCCGTGGCCGCGCGCTCCTGCAAAAAGACCTGGTGACGTACGCGCGCCGGCAGGGAATCCTTAAAACGCAGAGGGGATCACATTGAAGAAACAAAAACATATCACGCACGCCACACTCAACCCCCAGTGCCGGAGTGTACGCGAGCATGTGTACCAACTGCTGGACAGCAGGCTCTCGCCGTCCAAGAAACGCTCGCTCAGGCGCCACCTGGAGGAGTGTCCGAAATGCTTTTCCCGGTTTGAGTTCTCGCGGATCCTACGGGAAGCGATCAAGCGCGAGGTGCTGGAAGAGCGCTGCCCCAGCACGCTGCTGCTCCGCGTGCGCAACGCCCTGGCCCATTACCCCTCTTCCCCGCGAAAGAAACCCAGCCAGACCTGAACTAGCAGCAGGCTGCTAGCTTTTCTTCTTGGTTTTCAGCCAGTAAGGCTCCTGGTAGGGCTTAAGTGACTGCACCCAGACCTCCGGCGTGAGCTCCCGGGTATAGAGAAATCCGCCAAGCACATAGAGGGTATTTCCGACAATGGCTGCGGCGGTCTGATAGAGCCTCGCATTCTGCGGCATCACGCTTAGCACACCGTAGAGGGGAAGTTTCGGCCCGAACTGCCAGCCCGTCAGTTGCCCTTCCACAGGGTTGATCCAGCTCGCCTGGCTGGTGGATACACCCAGTGAATCCGGGTCACGACCACCGAAGACATAGACGAAGTGATCACCTTGACATCCCGCATGCTCGGCCAAGCTGTACCGCAAGGAGCGAGAAGCGATCTTCAGCCCACCCTCGTCGACCCACTCAGTCACATCGCCGTCCGAGGCGCGCTTTCCACGCATGATCAGTGAACTGATATGCTCGCCCTGGGTATCAAGCCACAACCCGCCTATGGCGAGGAGATCAGACCCCACGTGAGTGAGGAATGTCCGGCCGACCCGGTGCGGGTAGGGCGCCTTGGCCTCACGCCACTTGCCGAGCGTCCCATCCGGGTTAATCTTGGCGTAGGACAGCGTCTTAAGATACTCCCGCCCGTTAAACCCTCCGAGCACGTAGAGATACCCGCCACAAGCGGTGGCGGCGTGATAGACCACCCCGGTGGGCAACGGCTTCTCCTCGCGCCAGGCGGAAAGTCCGCCGTTCCCCCTGATGGCGGCTGAAGAGACCATGTTGTAGAGGTTCTGGATCGACAGGCGGCTGGAGCCCCCCAGCAGGTAGATCCGTCCGCCAGCCAGCACCGTTTGAGCGAACGCCACTGGCCTGGGAGGAGGCTTCGTCTTCCTCCACCGGCCCAGCTTGCCGTCCTTTCCAGCCTTGCTCATCCAGACTGAACGCTGCCCCAGCTCATCCCTGCCGCTCACGCCACCCAGCACATACACATACGGCCTCAAGCCCACCGCGTTGTGGCCGGCGAGCGGGAGTGGAAGCGACCGCCCACGTTCCCACCCTTTTCCCCAGCGGGCTTTCGCGGGCGGCTTCATATCCACCCTCGGCGCCAGCCACTCGCGGGGCTGCGGTGGGAGTTTCACCCCAGGGGGGAGCTTAACCTCATCTTTATCGGCCGCCTGAACGGCGGCAGACATCACCCCGAGCCAAACCATTAAGAGAAAGTGTGCCATAGGTCTCCCCCCTCACTTATTTTCAACTGTTATGATACTCCACCCACCAGGCGGGGTCCACATCCGGAAAGGGGGAGAGGAGGCGACTCATTCTACAACGGCCAGCTTGTTGACGCTCCGGATCTCCTTCGCACGCAGCGAAATAAAATAGATTCCCGGGGCCACCTGCTGGCCCCGCTCATTGGTCCCGTCCCAGACCTTCGTGGTCTCACCGGCCCCGAACCCCCCCCGGTGGAGTTCTTTGACCAGTTGACCAGCGGCATCATGCACCGTCAAACTTCCCTCCCTCGCCGCAAACAGTGTCACCGCGATGGTGGCCTTATGCCCCTTCGAAAAGGAGATGCTGTTCCGGTCCACCCTCAGTGATTCGGAAAATGTCTCCCACGTGAGCTCCCAGCTCACCAACGTCGGGCGCTTGGCGTTGTCCCCCGCGTTGTCGATCGTCGCCCGCAGGCGCAGCGCCGGGTACTGGGCCGGGTCCAAGCCCTCCAGACTGAACCCGGACGGGCCGAGCCCTTCCAGCACGTTGGTGAACAGCGGGACGTTGTTCACGTCCAGCACATCCACCTGTACGGACCCCCCCGAGGTGACATCCTCCCTATACTTAACCGACCTCCACCGTTGAAGCTGCCCAGGCCCCACGATGTTCGAAATCACCCGGCCCTCGGCAGGTTTGTAAAACACCCGCATGCTCCTGAGCTGAGGCTGCAAGGGGTCATGCAGCTCCCGGTCCCTATAGCCCCCGGATTCATCCGCTTCCGGTCGAAACCTGTCATTCGCGAACTGGCTGGTGAAATCGACCGCGTACTGGAAATAACGCCCCGTCGCGCTGGCAGAACCCTTGTACAGCGTGGCACTATCTTCATTTTTCATGGGCGGCGGGTACGGCGGCTGGCCGGTCACAGGATCGCAGGGGAACACCGTAAGACTGCGCTCACAGCCAGCGGTCCCGCATTTGCAGCTGCAACAGTTGCAAAATTTATCTTGACCCGAGCCGCATTTCTTGTTGTTCATGTCATCTATGCAGTTGCCCCACTCACCCGAGCAGGTCACGGTGAACGGGATCGTCCAGGTGAACCAGTCCGGATTATTTCCCACCCAGAGCGACGGATCCGGATCATCCCCAACCCGCCACTTGATCGTCACGGGGGTTCTCGGCCAGCCGTTTGAGGGACCTAACGTTCCAGGTGCGTCTACAGTATAATTCTGCACGACCTGCCACTGGATCGTGTCCCACACGGTCTTCTCACTCAGGCTGTCAAACACAGGGGAAAGGTAGGAGCCGGAATCGACATAATACGTGGCCGCATCCCAGCCACACTGCTGTCCCGGGAGAACGCACTCGTCCCTGCACGGAATCATCCCGGGAGGACAGTCGGATGGCAACTTGAATCCTGTTGGCGCAGTGCACCGGGGTGTCACTCCCGGACCACAAATGGCACGGCCCGTGGCTTGCACCGTGACCGTGTCCACCCAGAGCGTGGCGGTGCAGGCAGGTGTGCAGGTACTCGGGTCTAAGACGACCTTGACCCGGTACTCCCATCCGTTTCCCGGTAGCGGCGTGGCCGGCTCCTTCCATTCCAGGGTGATGGGGCTCGGCACCCCTTCCGCCGCGAAATGTCTCGTCGGATAGTCCCCGAGCAGCACCCCCAATGGACCCGCGAGCGTCACCAGGCCATACACCACATCAAAAACCCCCAACGGTGCACCCACGGCGGTCGGCGGCGCCTCGTACGCGGTTGAAAACGTGACCGTGTAGTCCTTCTCTGGAAGCAGATCAGTTTGCAACGGGCCCTGCATCATGAATTGCCCGTTGATCTCCTCAACGCCGCGGTGCACCGCAACCCAACGGTCGATAAGGTCACAATGTCTTCCCAAGCAGTCCGTGCCCGCTGCACAGTTAACACTCTCCGGGCAGCAATGATCCTTCCCGCAGCACTGATCTCCAAGGGCACATCCGCTCATATCAAGACACTCCACGGCCCCGACGACAAACCCTCCTTTGCAATCGGCATTCCTTCCTTCGCAGCAGTACGAGGCGTTGGTCAAAGGGTGAAGGGTGAAGTCAGTGCCGGCCACATACACCTGTTGCCAGAGCCCAACGCTCTCCCACAGGCACGTCGCACACGACTTCGGCTGGTTCGGCAGTTCGCACTTGGTGTACTCGTTCGCCGATTGCCCCTGGCGCCGAACGACGGCCCCACCCTCACACTCGTCGCATCCGTCGGGATCGCTGACCCTGATGAACTCGTCGACCCATTGATCCGCATCCCAATTGGGGCACACCACTGGCTGGGTCAAGCTATACGTGGCCCGCAAGTCCGTGAAGGGGGTGGAGATGGTATTCGATGCCCGCGTATAGGACTGCGTCCAGTTCCAGTTGCTCTTCGACACGCTCACCCCCGGGGTCAATGAAGGCCCCACGTTAACATTCTGCTTGAAGGAGAGCCCCGTGTCATCGAAAAAATTGTCCCAGTACCCGCTTGCACTCTGAGACGGCGCCGCGGCCAGACGGGAAGCCCACAATTGCGCGCCACCCACAACAGCCAGCAGCGCCAAGAAGGCGCGACCGGCTGTTATGGAGCTGCGAACAGGCTTGACAATATGCGCCATCTCATCAGACGATAACATTTTACTATGATCATCGCTGAGCATCTCCACAAGCGGTTTGGGACCACCGTCGCCCTCCACGACGTGTCGTTTAAGGTCGAGGACGGCGAAATCATGGGTCTGCTCGGCCCGAACGGCGCCGGCAAAACAACCCTGATGCGCATGCTCACCGGCTATCTCCCTCCCACATCCGGCCGTGCGCAGGTGGCTGGGCACGATGTGCAGGAGGCCCCCATTGAAGTCCGAAAGCACATCGGGTACCTGCCTGAAACCGTTCCGGTGTACACCGACCTCACCGTCGCCGGGTATTTTCATTTCATCGCAGACCTGCGCGAGCTCCCGCGCGTGGACATGGAGCGGCGCATTGGAGCGGTCATGGACCAGGTGGGTATCGCGGATGTGGCTCACCGGATCATCGGCCACCTCTCGAAAGGCTACCGGCAGCGGATCGGCCTGGCGCAGGCGCTGATTCACAATCCTGACATCCTTATCCTGGACGAGCCGACGGTGGGACTGGACCCCAAACAGGTGGTGGAAATCCGGCAGGTCATCAAGGAGCTGGCACAGCGGCGCACCGTCATCTTAAGTTCCCACATCCTCCCGGAGGTCAGCCAGATCTGCTCGCGGGTCATTATCATCGATGGCGGGCACATCGTGGCCATTGACACCCAGGAGGAGCTTGAAAAACGCCTGAAAGGCACGGAAAGCCTCTATGTGGAATTCAAAGGCCCGCAGGAGGAGATCCTTGACGCGATCCGGCGGCTGCCGGGTGTGAAAACGGCCGCCGCCGCGGCCAAGGGCGGCGTGACCGTGGAAACGGAGCTCGGGCGCGACATCCGCGAAGACCTCTCTAACCTATCAGGACAGCGCCGCTGGCCAATCCTGGAGCTTAGGCCGGTGTCCATGAGCCTGGAGGAAGTGTTTCTCAAACTCACCACGAAAGAAGACGGAGCCTCGGCCACCTCATGAGGCGCATCTGGGCGATTTGCCGGAAAGAACTGCAAGTGAATTTCTCGTCGCCGGTGGCCTATATCGTGGCGGCGGTGTTTCTCGTGATATCGGGGTTCTTCTTTAGTGTGATCATCACCGCATCGCGTGAAGCCCATCTACGTTACGTCTTTCACAACATGAACGTCACCTTGCTTCTGATCGCCCCCGGACTCACCATGCGTCTGTTCGCCGAAGAAAAGAAACTGGGCACGTATGAACTGCTGATGACCTTCCCCATCACGTTGCTGGAGCTCGTCCTAGGTAAGTTCCTCGGCGCCATCCTGATGTTTCTGGCGATGACCGCGATCACCCTGCAATACCCACTGTTCCTGTTTGTTTTCAACGGGAATCCTGATCCAGGACCGCTTTTGACGGTATACGTAGGATTTATCCTGTTGGGCTTTTCCTATCTCGCCGTGGGCATGTTCGCTTCCAGCCTGTCCGAAAATCAGCTGGTGGCGTTCTTCATCACCTTCGGCATGCTGCTCATGCTCGGGATCATCAGTTGGGCCGGCCAGCAGCTCGGCGGCCCCTTGGGCGATTTCATCCAGGGCCTGTCGGTCTTCGAGCGGTTTGAAAACTTCACCCGCGGCGTGCTGGATTCCGGTGATGTGATCTTCTACCTGAGCCTGACCGGCATCTTCATCTTCTTGACCGTGCGCTCGCTGGACTGGAAGCGCTGGTGATCTCAATCGACAGGCGCGTCGCGGCTGGGTGCGGTATCGCCGGCAGCGCCCTGCTGCTCATCTGGGCAGCGCTCATGCTGATCTTTGCGGGCCCTCGCTGGGCCAACTGGACCACCGGGTGCGCCGGCGCCGCACTCCTGGCGGTCTATGTGCTCCAGGAGCGCCAACTGCTCAAGCGCCTCGTGTTGTCCCCGCAGATGCGCCACGGGAGCAACGCGTTTCTCTTTACCGTGGCGGTTGTCGCCGTCGTGGCGCTCCTGAACGTCATCACCAGCCGCCACAGCTTCCGGGCCGACCTCACGGCCAACAAGTTTTACAGCCTGTCGGCTCAGACCAAAAAGATCCTGCGCGGGCTCCCCCGCAAGGTGAAAATCACGGTGTTCCACCGCACCGGCAGCCCAGAGTCTGTCCAGATCGCGGATCTCCTCGAACAATACAAGCACGTCTCAAAACAGTTGGATGTGGAATTGGTGGACCCGGATCAGAAGCCAGCCAAAGCGCAGATCTACAAGGTCGCCAGTTACAACACGGTCGTTTTAGAAAGCGGTGGAGAGCGCAAGGATGTGCTTCCGCAAGAATTGTTTGGATACCAGTTCAGGGGCCGGCAACAGCAGCGCGAGTTCAACGGCGAATCAGCCATCACGGCGGCCATCCTGTCGGTCTCACAAGACAAACAGACCACCGTCTATTTTCTGGAAGGGCACGGCGAGCGGTCGATCGATGACTCGTCTGAACTGGGGATCGCCCAGGTCAAGGCCGGCCTGGAACGGGACAATTACACGGTGAAGTCGGTCAACTTGCTCAAAGAGGGCAAGCTGCCGGACGACACGGACCTGCTCGTCATCGCCGGACCAAAGAAAACCATCCCGGAACCTGAGCGGAAGCTGCTGAGCGACTATCTGGCCGATGAAGGTCGCATGCTCGTCATGCTCGATATGGAGTCCACAGGAGGCCTGGCGGATGTTCTGAAGCCGTGGGGCGTTAAGATTCTGTCCGGCATCGCCGTGGATCCGCGCAGCCATTACTTCTTCGGCGGACCGATGGTCCCCATCCCGCAATACCGTACTCACAAGATCACAGATGACCTGCGCAAGCAGGGCATCGGAGTCCTGCTCCCGGGCACCCGGGCGCTGAAAGCCGGTACGCTGGACACCGGCACCGTGACCACCCTGCTGGAAACCACCCCGGAGAGCTGGCTGGAAACCAACTGGCGCACGCAGGACACACCCAAATACAATTCCGGCCAGGATACCAAGGGCCCACTGACCCTCGGGCTCGTGGTCACCCAGAACCCGGTCTCGATGTCCCAGGGACCGGACTCGCCCCCGGCGCCTTCGGCGCCCACGCCCAAACTCGTGGTCTATGGCAATGTCCAGTGGGTGACCAACCAAATCAAGGGCAATTCAGAGGCCAACTTTGACTTGTTTGCGAACTCGGTCAACTGGCTGGCGGGATCGGAAGAGGCCATTTCCATCCGCCCCAAACAGCACGATCAGCGCCGTCTCTTTCTGGATAACGTGAAGGCAAGGTTGATGTGGTGGACCACCGTGATCCTCACCCCGCTGGCGGTCATCGGTGTTGGCGTCTTCCGCTGGTGGCGCCGCCGGTCCCTGTAACAAGCCGATTAACAAATGCCATCGTCATTTCCTAACCAATGAAGCGCTGGGTTCCGACCATCCTTGCTCTGGTGATCCTGGCCGCCGTGGGGGTGTATGTCGGCCTGTACGAAACCAAGCCTCAACCCGCGCCCAAAGAGAAGATCTATGAGCAGAACCAGGACGACATCGTCAAGTTCGAGCTGAAGGACATTGAGAAGGGCATCACGCTCGTGTGCGAGAAGGAACCAGACGGCACGTGGTGGATCACCGCCCCAACACGCCTGGAAGCCGAAGCGGACACTGTGGACCTCGTGACCCGGCATCTGGCCAACCCGGAGGTGGAGAGGAAACTCGAACTCCAGGAGGATCTGGCGCCGTTCAAGTTGCAGGAGCCGGCTTACCGGGCCACCCTCTTCACCAAAGACGGGCCGAGCCGCACACTCCTCATCGGGGCCAAGAACCCGATGGATTCAGCCTATTTCGTCAGGGAGAAGGACGGCTCCCACCTCTATACGGTCTACACGTACAGCGTGGACAACTTCAGGAAAACCGTGGCCGACCTGCGCAACAAAACCCTGATGTCCTTCGATCCAGCTTTGGTGAACCGCCTGACGCTCAAGCGGTCCAAAGGCGGGACCGTGGAGTTTGTGCGCCAAGGGGAGGAAGCCTGGAAGCTCACCAAGCCCATTGAGGCCCCCGCGGATCGTTTCACGGTGGACAGCCTGCTGAATGACATCAAAGCCCTCAAGGGGACCGAGGTGATCGAGGAACCATATGCCTACTCGCGCTACAAACTGGATCAGCCAAGTGCCGAGGTGATCGTCTATACGGGGACCGGCACGGCCCAGCAGCTCACGCTGGCCCGTCCCGATCCTGAAAAAGAAGAGGCCTACGCGAGCAGTTCCAGGCTGCCCTTCACCCTGAAGCTGAGCAGCGCGTTCATCTTAACCAACGTCAGCAAAGAGCTGACCGAGTTCCGGGAGCGCCTCCTGCTTTCCGTGAACCGGGAGGACCTCACGGAAGCTCGCATCACCTATGGCGGCCTGACAATCGTCATCAGCAAGGACCAGGACACGTGGTCGGTGAAGGAGCCAGCCGGCGCCAAGGCTGAAGACGAGATGAACGACATGCTGTTCGAGATCATCTATGTGCGGGCGGAAGAATTCACCGATGACGCCCCGAAAAACCTGGATCGCTATGGCCTGGATCCGCCCAAAGCCGAAGTGATCATCCGGGGGGCGAAAGACGAGCAGCCGTTTACCTATCACTACCGGCTCGGCAAACGAGCCGGCGACCACGCCTACCTCCAAGTCGTCGGACGCTCTCATGTTGTTGAAGTCCGGAAGGAGCTCCTGGAGAAAGTCGAGCGCTTCGCCGAAAAGATCCGCTCTGGCTCCAAGGCCGCTTCACCCCCCTCACCAGGAGGATGCTGAAAAAGTCCGGCAGGACGGGTCGGAGGGAGGTGAGCGGTCGCTGGCCGACCGGTGCGGAGTCGCGGTGCGTTCAGGTCGCGTCC
>CAZPLZ010000120.1:0-10281 GCA_964587525.1 uncultured bacterium
AATAGCGGCGATGCGGCATGACCACGTCAGCTGCCCGAGGCGCTCCGTGACGTTCTTGGCAAGACCCTCGATCGCAGCTCGCAGGGCCTTGCCCTCCAGCGCCTCGTCGTAACTAGACCTGGTGCCCAAGCCCAGGAACGATCCTGTAGACGTGGTGGCCACCCCCTTGCCAGACTCCGTGTACAGGATCTGGCCAGTTTGGACGTCGATGATCCGCACATCCACGACCGCCTCCGCAACCTGTCGTCTGGATTGGGCAATCAAGATATCGCTGCCCTCGGTTTTTACGCCAAACTGGGACACCGCTCCGGTCACAATCGCAGCCGCGCCCAGGAGTTTCCCCATTTTAGCCGCCGTATCAGGGTCGACAGCCCCCGTTAGACCGAATTTCTGCTCGGCCAGGATCTTATCCGTTTTCGCTCGCTCGATCAGAATGAACCGGTCTGTCTTCCCAAGCTCGGTGACGAGGATGTCCGCCGACGCCGTTCCCAGGCGGGAGCCATAGGTGGTCTTATTCTCAAATTCAACGATGGCCACCCGTAGGCGCGGCCCGATAATCTCTTCAGCCGGGACATACTCCGGCCCCTTTTGAGCCGTGGACGCACACCCCGCCAGCACGACGAGCGTCAAGAAGACCTGAATTTTCACAGACGGATCGGCATGACCACGCAGAGATAGTTCTCGTCTCCCACCGGCCGGATCACCCCCGGGGCCAGCGCCGTGGATAGCTCCAGCAAAACCTCTTTGGCATCCATGTTCTTGAGGCCGTCCATGAGAAAGCGCGCGTTGTAGGCCACCGACAAGCTCTCCCCATCATACGTCACCGGGACATCCTCCCGTGCCTCTCCCAACTCATGGCTGGCCGCAGACAGCGTGAGCGCGCCTTTCTTCACATCGATCCGCACTGAACTCGACCGGTCCGCGGCGATGAGCGACGCACGCTTGGTGGCTGCCAGGAAGGCTTCTGTCTCCACGGTGACCCTCTTGTCCTGCGATTTCGGGATGACCTGCTCATAGTCGGGGAAATTCCCATCCACCAGGCGCGTGGTCAGTTGAGCATTGCCAACGGAAAACTTCGCATAGCCCTCGCCGAGGACCACCGTCACGCCTTCCTCCCGTTGGGCGATGAGCTTGCTGAGCTCCTGCAAAGCCTTGGTGGGCACGATCGCCTCGCCTTTGCCACCAATCCCTTTAAGGGGCTGGCGGATGTAGGCGAGCCGGCGCCCGTCCGTCGTGACCATTTTCAGCTCCCCCTTCTCCCACACAATATAGGCGCCGTTCAGCACATGCCGGGTCTCATCGGCTGAGACTGCATAGATCGTTTTGCGGATCATCCTGGTGAGGTCTTTTCCGCTGACGGTAATCTCAGCCTCATGTTTGACCTCGGGGAGTTGTGGAAATTCATCAGGCGGCAAGCCGAGCAGTTTAATCTCAACCGCACCTGCACGCAATAACAGACGGGATGCGGAGTCAGACTCCGCTTCAATCTCCTCGGATGGCATCTCCCATACGACATCAAGCAGCTTCTTCGCTGGGATAGTCAGTTTCCCTTCCCTTTTCACCTGTGCGGTAAGCTTAAGAACAATTCCTACCTCCAGGTCAGTCGCAGTCAGGACCATCTCCTTCTTATTCACATCGATCAGCACGTTGCCAAGGATAGGCAACGTTGGACGGGAAGACACAACACTGCTGACGGTCTCCAGAGCCTTACCCAGCTCTTCGCGGTTAACTTTCAATTCCACTCTTGTTACCCCCCTACATCACAGCCTTCAACAGTCTACTATGTCTGCTAAAGAAGAATATAGTCGTAGTAGGAAGTGGAGAAACGCGGAAAACAAATATTAGGCTGTGTCTGATACACCTTCGTATGTGAAAAGTCTGTGAACAAGATTTTTACATATCCAGTGATCGTCTGATCTCATCAAGATGGGTTTTGGTCCGGGGGTTGTCCCCAATCATGCGCTTAATCTTCTCGATAGCGTGTACACAGGTTGAATGATCCCGCCCACCGAATTGCTCACCTATGACCTGGTGTGATGAGCCTAGGATCTCTCGGCACAGATACATGGCGATCTGGCGTGGGTAGGCCACCGCCTCGGTTCGGGTTCGTTCGGACAGGAGGGATGCCTCCAGCGAGAAGTGGCGGGCGACGGCAGCCTGAATGCGCTCAAATGTGCGTGGCGGCTTGTGGGCGGAGAGGAGATCGCGCAGGGCTTCTTTGGCCAGTTCAGCGGACAGAGGCTGGCCGGTGATACCCGAGAATGCGATCACGCGGTTAAGTGCGCCTTCGAGCTCGCGGATGTTGGACTGCACCGCTTCGGCGATGATGGAGAACACCTCTTCAGGCACAGTTCGACGCTCAATCTCAGCTTTTTTCTTTAGAATGGCAGTCCGGGTCTCAAGATCAGGCGCCAGGAGGTCTGCGACCAGGCCGCCCTGGAATCGTGAGCGCAGGCGTTCTTCGACCTTAATCTCCTTCGGGGGCGTATCGGATGTTGCCACGACCTGGTGTTGCACCGAGAGGAGGTCGTTGAAGGTGTGGAAGAACTCATCCTGGGTGCCTTCTTTTCCTTGTAGGAATTGGATGTCATCAATCAACAGGAGGTCTACATTGCGGTACTTCCGGCGGAATACGGGTGTGCTTTGGTCCCGGATAGCCATGATCATGTCGTTGGTGAACTTTTCTGACGTCGTGTACATCACGCGTTTTTGCGGGTGGCAGGCCTTGACGTAGTTCCCGATGGCGTGGAGCAGGTGCGTCTTGCCCAGTCCTACCCCGCCATACAGGAAGAGTGGATTGTGGGCCTTGCCGAGCTTTTCGGCAACGCCCTGAGCTGCGGCGTGCGCAAACCGGTTGCTGTTGCCCACGACGAAGGCTTCGAACGCATACTTGGGGTTGAGTGGCAGCCCACCGTCGTCACCGAGATGTTGGGACCGAGGGGGCTTCTGTTGAGCAGGTGCCGTGGTGGCCACGTGGCTGAACAGAACCCCTTGGTGTGGCACGTCAAGTTCAAACCAGACGGTGATGGGCTGCGCTGCCACCTGGCTTAGAACTTCTTCGATCTTCGCTTGGCAGTTCTTGGCGAGGTAGGTCTTTTGCAGGTCATTGCTGACCCCCAGGACCAGCGTGTTTCCTTCAAGTTTAAGGGGCCGCAGAGGCGCGACCCAGGCCTCGAGTTGGGGCTTGGGGAGGTGTCCCTCCAGCGCCAGCAGTGTCTCTCCCCAGAGTGCGTTCGGCTCAGCCATGCTTATCCCCCGTGGGTTGTCCACAACCTGTTGATAAAGTGTTTATAAGTCTGCCATTTCCCGATCACAAAGCATCCACAACTTAGACACAACTATTCACAGCACCCCTTATTTACCTTATTTTTAGACAGTTCACCCCCCTTCGGTTATCCACAAGTTGTTAACTATTATCCACACCCCTGAGTCCCTATCCTCCCACCGAGTCCTTAGCTTTTGAGTCGGACCTCAAGCACCCTTCAAGGGAGCCTCGCTGGGAGCCGCACATCGGCACGCCCATGGAGAGGACCTTAAAAACATCCTGTCGCCAGCTAACTGTCCCTCTCGATGAGTCGAGGGCAAAAATGTGGTTCCCTTAGCGGAGGTCATGACCACTGAAAGGAACGACAGCACGCCAGCTTCAAGGATGCGTTCGGGATATACAGAATGTCTAATCACTTGTCAAGTCGTAACGATCTTTGGAAGGCGGATATAATCTTACCTTGAATGACATCCGCACAGGGCTCCACTGCGAAAATCCACGCGGCTTCCGTCCTGGGCATCAACGGTTATCTCGTCGAAGTCGAGGTGGACCTCGCAGGTGGCTTGCCACATTTCACCATGGTTGGGCTGCCCGATGCGGCGGTGAGGGAGAGCAGAGAGCGGGTGCGCGCCGCCATTAAGAATGCCGATCTGGAGTTCCCGGTCAAACGGATCACGGTGAACCTCGCTCCTGCGGACCTGCGCAAAGAGGGACCCAAATTCGATCTCCCGATCGCGCTCGGCGTGCTGGCGGCTTCGGGACAGGTGAAGCCCGAGGCGCTCGCCGGGGTGGCAGTCTTGGGTGAGCTCTCTCTGACCGGCGAGATCCGCCCCGTGCACGGCGTGCTGCCGGCCATGATGGCGGTGAAGGAGGCTGGGTTTACATCTGTACTCCTGCCGGAGGGGAACTCGGCCGAGGCCGCGGCGGTGAACGGCCTGGACTGTTACCCGGTTAGGACGCTGCTACAATGCGTGGCCCACCTGACGGGCGAGGCACCGCTGACGCCATCCCGGGTCTCCGTTAAGAAAGGGGCGAACCGCAGGGTGGACACGACCGAAGCTGATTTCGCGGAAGTTCGTGGCCAAGAACATGTCAAGCGAGCGTTGGAGATCGCCGCCGCCGGCGGTCACAACGTCCTTCTGCTTGGCCCGCCGGGAGTCGGCAAGACCATGCTGGCTCGTCGCCTCCCTGGAATCCTGCCTCCGCTGACACATGAGGAAGCCCTCGAGATCACCAAGATCCACTCTGTGGCGGGGCTCCTGACCGAAGGTCCAGGCCTCCTGTACACCCGGCCCTTCCGGTCGCCGCATCATACGATCTCGGATGCGGGTCTGATTGGCGGAGGCTCCACGCCGCACGTTGGCGAGGTTTCCTTGGCGCATCTGGGGATCCTCTTTCTGGACGAGCTGCCGGAATTCAAGCGCCACGTTCTGGAGGGCTTACGGCAACCACTTGAAGACGGCAAGGTGATGATTGTCCGGACCGGCTACTCCGTGGAGTATCCTGCCCGCATCAGCCTGGTCGCCGCTATGAACCCCTGCCCCTGCGGGCACTTGACCAACCCGCGGAAGAGCTGCCGTTGTACACCGCAGGAGATCAAGACCTACCACGCCCGGATCTCTGGTCCCCTGTTGGATCGCATCGACCTCCATGTCGAAGTGCCGGCCATGTCTTTTCAGGAGATGTCCCAAGGCCGGGAGGGAGAAGCGTCCAAAGCGATCGCAGCCCGGGTACAAGCGGCGCGAAAGCGGCAGGCCGGCCGTCTGCGCGGCGCGCGGATCCACATGAATGCCCAGATGTCTGGTACCCACGTGCGAAAGTACTGCGTGCTGGATGCCGAAATGTCCGAGCTACTTGGCTCCGCGGTGGAGCAGTTCGGGTTGTCGGCCCGCGCATACGACCGGGTGCTCAAAGTGGCCCGCACGATCGCCGATCTGGAAGGGGTGGAGCACCTCGGTGCCGCGCATGTGGCGGAGGCTTTGCAGTACCGGGTCCTCGACCGTGGAGGATGGTGATCCAACTTGAGGATTCTGCATTCCGAGGTTCGAGTCGCGTCCGCCGCTCACCCTATCGTGAAGCTGGCCCGCGCCCTGGGGACTCCGCATGGGCGCAAGAAACACGGGCTCGTGCTCCTGGAGGGGGTGCGGGCGGCTGAGGCTGCGCTGCAGACCGGCTCTCGGGTGAAGGCGGCCCTGCTCACGCCTGAAACTCTGACCGCCCCGCAGAATGAGTCGCTGGTCCGGCGTCTCGAAACAGCTCATGTGCCGGCTTACCAGCTGCCGGATGCGCTGTACCGCACGGTCTCGCAAGTGGAGGCGCCGCAGGGGATTGCCTTGCTCTGCACGCCTCCCCGACTCACCCTGGCTGAGGCGCTGCGCAGCGAATTCGTGCTCGTGGCGGACCGTTTGCAGGATCCGGGCAACCTGGGAACGCTGCTGCGCTTGGCACAAGCCTTCGGGGTGGATGCGGTCATCACGACCCGCAGCACGGTTGAGGTCTCCAATCCCAAGGCCGTGCGGGCGGCGGCCGGTGTCTGGCCGGGGCTGGCGGTGGCGGAGGGCGCAGCCCCGGAGCGGCTCAGTGCTGAACTAACTGAGCGCGGGTTTAGGGTGCTTGTGAGCGATCCGCTTGGGCCGCACGATTTTCGCAAACCCTTCTGGAGCGATCGTGTGGCGCTGGTGCTGGGAAGCGAGGCCCACGGGGTGGGCAGGGAATTGCGCGGTATAGCCGCTGCGGGCGTGCGGGTTCCCCTGAGTGATAAAGTGGAATCGCTGAACGTTGCCGCCGCGGCTGCCATCCTCTTGGCCGAGGCTGCCCGCCAACGCGGCGGCTTGTAGACTCGCAGACTCGTCTCGGTAAAGGATGGTCACCCATAATTCAGATATCGCCACCTTCGGTGGCGCCGACCGTAGGCTCGCAGACTCGCCTCGGCAATGGATGGTACCCCACAATTCAAAATTGCCACATGCACCGGCCGTAGGCGAAGTTTTTCAACGTTGACAGGCCGATAGTCGGGTGATAGTGTTTTGGGAAAGGTTTAGAGCCGTGCCAAAAACATCGAACGTGGGAGACCTGGAAGTGCTGTGGGAGCTCTTCGAGCGCACTGGATCTGTAGAGGTCTACTTGTTGTTTCACGAAGCCAAAAAGAATGCGGCCTTGTTTGAGCAGGCCAAACATGATATCGAAACCATGAAACAGGAGCTTGAGGGCAACTAATCCGGGCTAGGGGGATGAGCCATGATGAGCAGGGATTCGGTCCCTGCTTTTTTGTTTTGCCTGCCTTAAGTCTCCTCGCCGGGCTGATCCTTGGAGGCGCGCCTTACGCTTCGGCCCACAGCGTGTGGATAGATGCGACGCCGTCGCCTCCCCCTAACCCGCTCAACGCCGTCGAGTTTATCAACCGCGTGGACGCCTGGTCCGTTGGCAACAGCGGTGTCATCCTCCGGTACTCGATCGAAGATGGAAAGCTGGCCTGGCGGAACTTCCCTTCGGGCAGCGACCAGAACCTTCTGGATGTGACCGTCGTGAGCGAGGAGGAGGCCTGGGCTGTTGGCGTCAACGGCACTATCCTCCATTTCAAAGATGCCAGGTGGACTCCGGATCCGCAGAGCCAGAATTTGACCCTTCTTCCGCTGAACGCCGTCACCTTTGTGAATCCCAGCAATGGGTGGGCGGTCGGCGGTGATCCCGTGCGGGGCGGCCTGATACTGAAATACGACGGCATCTCCTGGAAGAGCGCCACGATCACGGTGAGCTCCATGCAGGCTGCCCTTATCAGTGGCACAACCCTGCATGATCTCTTCGCAATTGCGTCGGACAATGTCTGGTTCTGCGGCGATAACCGACGGCTGATACATTTTGACGGAACTTCCTTCTCCAACGAGACGAGTCCGGTGGCCGATGGTCTGGCTTGGCGGGCCATCGATTTCCCGTTCCGTTCAGTAGGCTGGGTGGTGGGTGACAACGGAGCGATCGCACAGTTCAGCACGGCCACTTCCCCTCCGTGGAGCGAGCATTCTCAGAGTGGCCTGACTTTGGCGACCCTCTATGATCTTTCGATCCTGCCTGATGACGGACGTGGATATGTCGTGGGAACAAACGGCGTCAGGCTCCATTACAACGGGGCCTCCTTCGAATTGGAGATAACGGGTGGGAATGACCTGCGCTCTGTGGACATGGAAAACGAATTGGAGGGTGCAGCGGTGGGTGGAAGCACGTCCTCTGGCCGGATCCTTCAGCTCCGGGCGGTGACGGCGGAGAGCGATGTCAACCGGGTGCGGATCTACCCGAATCCGTTCGACCCTGGCAAGGGCCGTCCGCTCTTTTTCGACCAGTTACCCGATGATGTCAGCAAGTTTGAGATCTACACCCTCCTGGGCGAACGCATCGCGAAGGGGCCTGGTGACATTACCTATGACTCAGTCACTGGCGTGGCGACCTGGCCCGGGCGGATCTCCGGCGGCCGGCCCGCGGCGACGGGATCGTATCTGTACCGGATTAAGACCCGGTCTGGAAAGAAAAGGAGCGGCGTCTTCCTGGTGAATCGCCGGTGAATTACCGAGGAGCGACCGCTCTCGGGCTCACGCTGCTGCTGTGTTCGGCGGCGCTGCGGGCAGCCGTGCCGGGACGGGAGGGGATGTTGTTCAGCCGGCTCAGTGGGGATGCCCGCAGCGCCGCGCTGGGAGCAGCGGCCTCCGCGCTGGCGGAAGGTGAATCCGCCCTGTTCGCGAACCCGGCGGCGGCGGCGCTCCGCCGGGAGCGCGCCTTTGGGGTGACCCATCTTCAATGGCTGGAAGGATTTTTCGGAGAGACGCTCACGGCACAGATGCCGGTTGGCATCGAGGGCACGCTGGGGGCCTCGGTGTTCTTCTTCCTGCACGAGGCCTTGCCGGTGACAACCGAGGTGCTGCCAGATGGGACAGGCGGGAGAGCTGGCATTTTTAATATGGAAGCTTCGCTGCTGGGCGCGCAGTGGGTGACGAACCAGATTGCGGTGGGGGCCAGCCTGCGGGTGTTGCACGAGGAGGTGGGCGAGTTGCTCTCCGAAGCCATGGCGGTAGATCTGGGCGGTCTGTACGTGCTCTCCCCGGATCTCACCCTGGGCGCGGGGGTGCGTGGGTTGGGGCGAATCCTCCGGGAGGGACGGGCGTGGGACCCGCTCCCCCTGTCCCTCAACCTTGGAGGGAGGTATGAGTCGCCATACTGGCCAGTGCGTGTGTATGCCGGGGGGGCGTACTCGGTGTACGGGCCCAGCCGGGGCGGGGTCGGCGTGGAAGCCGGTGAGTGGTACTTGGTACGGACGATGGTGCAGATGCAGGAGAGAGGGAGGATCGCGTTCGCGTTCGGGATCGGCGCGCGCCAGGACATGTGGGGCCTGGATTACACGTTCGCCCCTGCCGGGCCCATAGGATTCGCGCACCGCATTACGCTCTCGATCCGGTTCGCACCACGGCGACAGTTGTGACCCTTCGACTTCGCTCAGGGTCATGGTGAGCGAGCGTAAGCGAGTCGAACCATGACCTTGCTGAAGCGGCTCCTTGGATGGATGCGGCCGTACTGGTGGCGCATCGCCGCATCGCTGTTGTGCATGGCTGTGGTCGCCGGGCTTACGGTTCTCACCATGTGGCTGATCAAACCGCTTCTGGACGAAGGCCTGTTCGTGCATACGGAAACTCCGGAGGAGCAGCGCGCAGCGTTTGTCATGATTCTCAAACTGGCAGGTGCAGGGCTACTGGTGACGGTGCTGAAAAGTCTGGCCAAGTATGGTGCGGACTATCTGGTGGGCTGGGTAGGCTTGCGAGTCATCTTCGACCTGAGGCTCGCTCTCTTCCAGCGCCTGCAGACACTCTCGCTGAGGTTCTTCCACGAACGTAAGACTGGCGAGCTGCTCTCCCGGGTGATCTTGGATGTCGCCGCCATGCAAAACATGCTCACGCATCTCATCGGACCAGCCGTGTCCTCGATCATTACGATCCTTGGGCTGTCCGCCTTTCTCCTGACGCTCAACTGGAAGCTGGCCGTGCTGGCTCTGATCGTGTTCCCCTTTGCCGTGTGGCCGATCCGGAACTTTGGGAGGAAGCTCCGGGCGCTCTCCCGGCAGGTCCAGGAGCTGGCCGCTGACCTGGCTTCACACCTTCAGGAGACGCTCTCGCAGATGAAGCTGGTGCAGGCCTACCAGGGTGAGATGCGTGAAGTGGCCCGCTGGCAGCGCAAGCTGTCCGAGCAGTTGGGCGTCACGTTGAGGGTGCTGAGGGTGCAGGCGCGCTCCTCCCCCATCATGGAAACGATCGGCGTGGCGGGGTTTGTGGGTCTGATCCTAGGCGCGGGCTACCTGATCTTGGTGAAGGGCTCGATGACGGGAGGCGCGCTGGGAGCCTTTCTGGGCGCTACGCTGCAACTGTACCCGCAAATGAAACACTTGACCGGCCTCTGGAATAACATTCAAACGGGACTGGGTGCGGCGGAGCGGGTCTTTCCGATCCTGGACGAAACACCGGCTATCCGGGATCTCCCGGATGCTAAGCCGCTCGCCGCGCTTCATGATGCCATTGACTACGAGAATGTTACATTTGGATTCCGCCGGGACGAGCCAGTGGTGAAGGACGTTACGCTCACGGTCCGGAAGGGTCAGCGCGTCGCCTTCGTGGGGCCCAGCGGCGCAGGCAAGACCACCCTAATGGATCTCCTGCTGCGCTTCTATGATCCGGATGAGGGTCGGATGTTGGTGGACGGCCAGGATGTGCGGCTGGCCACCCTTGCCTCACTGCGCGGGCAGATTGCGCTGGTCTCCCAGGAAGTGCTGCTCTTCAACGCCACGGTGAGGGAGAACCTACTATACGCCCGCCCCGGCGCAACGCACGACGAGATGGAGGCAGCGGCGAGAGCGGCCGGAGCCCATGACTTCATCTGGGCGATGCCGCAGCGCTACGAGACGGTCATCGGGGAGCGAGGGGTCAAGCTTTCGGGTGGCGAGCGCCAGCGGCTCTCCATTGCGCGGGCCTTCCTCAAGGACTCCC
>CAZPLZ010000121.1:0-10177 GCA_964587525.1 uncultured bacterium
AACGCGAGCGCCTACTGCGCTGCCAAGGCCGCTGAGCTCCATATGGCCCGGTGTCTGGCCGAGGAATGCGCCTCGTCTAGCATCCGGGTCAACGTGGTCAACCCGGACGCGGTCCTGAAGGATTCGAGGATCTGGAACGAGTCAAGCTGGAGGGACGAACGGGCCACCTCGCACGGCGTCAAGCCGGAGGAGCTGGAGGAGTTCTACCGTCAGCGCAGCACGTTGAAGGTGTGCGTCTACCCCGAGGATGTCGCAGAGGCGGTGCTGTACTTTGCCTCCGAGCGCTCAGCCAAGACCACCGGCTGCATGCTCAGTGTGGACGGTGGCCTCGCCGCTGCGTTTTCGAGATGACCATCACCGAGTCCCAGCTCAAGCAGTTCCGGGAGGAAGGCTATTTCGTGACCGGTGTGGTTTTTGATCCCGCGATCCTCGAGGGTGTCCTTGCCGAATTCCACAGACTTTGGGGCATCGCGATCCAGGAAGGGGAGAAGCGGGGACCGAAGGCAGCCGAGATGGCGAAGCTGAGGCCGTTCATTGGGCAGGTCCATCAGCAAAGCGCCGTGTGCGAGAAATTCTGCAAGAGCGAGGTCTACATGGAAATTTGCCGGAAGCTGATCGGTGCAGACGCCGACCTGTACTACAACCAAGCGGTGCTGAAACCGCCTGGCAAGGGCAGATCCTTCGGCTGGCACCAGGACACGCAGTACATCATCACCAACCCTCTGACGTACGTCACCTGCTGGACTGCCATCACCCGGGCCGTGGTGGATAACGGCACGATCTGGATTGTCCCGGGGGCACACCGCAACGGCTTGCTGCCGCACGTGTGGAGTGATGAGACGTTTGACTGGAATTGCCAGTTCGACAGCTCGTGGAATATTCCGGTGGTGCTGCGGCCGGGGCAGATCGCGGTGTTTAACTCGCTCCTGCCGCATTCCAGTGGCCCGAACATCTCGGATGAAACACGCGCGGCCTATGTGGTCCAATATCACATCCCGGGGGTGAGGCACCGGGACAAGGGTGAGCTGGTGGGAGATCAATACCCGGTACTGCGCGGCAACGTTGCGGTGTGATTCACAGGAGGTATTCATGACGAGACTGCGACAACACGTTGGCGTTGCATCGGTGCTGGTGTGCGCGGCATGCTTGGCCTCGCCGGGCCGTGGCCAGGAACCGGCCGGCATCAACTGGGTCAGGGGTCCGGCCACGGCCCTAATTGAGGACTATGCCGAGATCCAAGTGCCTGAAGGCTACGTGTTCACTGGGAAAAAAGGCACGATCGAGCTCATGCACATGATGGGCAACCTCATCACGGAACAGGAGGCTGGTTTCCTGGCGCCCGAAACGTTCTTTGAGAAGGGTGCGCAAGAGCCCTGGTTTGTGGTGTTCGAGTTTAACCCCATCGGGTACGTGAAGGACGATGAGAAGGACGCCATTGATTCCCAGAAACTGCTTCAGAACATGCAAGAGGGAATTGCGGCAAGCAACAAAGAACGTGCCAAGAAGGGGTATCCCGCCATGGAGGTCGTGGGCTGGGCGGTGGAGCCGCACTACGACCAGGAGACCAACAACCTCGAGTGGGGGTTGCAGCTCAGAACGAGCAACGGCGACGAGGTCGTGAATTACGAGGTCCGTTTGCTGGGGCGCGACGGGGTGATGCAGAGCACGCTGGTCTTGGATCCCGCGCAACTCAACAGCGCGCTGCCGCAGTTTAGGCAACTGCTCGAAACCTACACCTTCAAGTCAGGGCAGCAGTACGCGGAGTACAAGCCGGGGGATAAGATCGCGAAGATCGGCTTGACGGCGCTGATCGCCGGCGGGGCTGTAGCGATTGCGGCCAAGACAGGGTTGCTGAAATATATCTGGAAGTACATCATCTTCATCGTTATAGCCGTGGTGGCGTTCTTCAAAAAATTCTTCACCCGTTACTTTGGGAAAAGAGAAACCATCGACTAGCAGGACGCGGAAAAAGTCCTCCATCGGAGCGAAGGGGCAGCGGTGAGGGGGCCTTATGAGTGAAGGTGAGCTGTTCATGCTCATGCTGGCCACCCTCTACCTGGCCGAGTGTGCGACTTTTGTCAGTAAGGATACCGTGGCCTTGCTGGCGCCATGGCTCCGCTGGTGGCGGGTCGCCTACCCCAGCGGCTTGTTCGGCAGTGGCCGGCTTGGCGTGGTGATGAACAACCCGATTCCCCCGCTCGGCACAGTATTCTTTTGCCAAGCATGGCCGTTTTCGCTTTCGTCAGAAGGGCTCTACGCCTACACCGCGTTGACGTTCCATCCTGAAGGACGCCTGGAGCAAGATAGGCGGTTCGTTCCCTGGCCAGAGGTGCAAAACGTGGCGGTGAGGGAGAAACGAGTCATGCTCAACGGGGGGAAATTATTCAGGGCTGACTCTGCTGCACAGGCGTTGGTGTGGGCCACCTTGATCTCCACTCTGGCCAAGCTCCCGGCTGAGCTCAGGGCGGAGGCCATCGACCAGGCGCTTAAGGGTGCGTTGGACCACGATGCCGTTGCGCGGCGGATCGAAGAGTACCGGCGCCGGGCGCGTTGGCTGCAGGGCACATGCATGCTCATGTTTGTGTTTATCTTTGTGGCTTGCCCATGGGTGGGGTGGAATCTGGGCTTGATGCGCACATGGCCACACCTGCTTGGGGGCTTGGTGCTGTTGCTGGTGGCGATCGCCACCCTGTTCAACCGGTCACACCGTGCACTCTATCCTGACGCCAAGGAGGAACGGACCATGGCAACATGCCTGGCCGCCACCGTTCCCACCATCACCATCCGGGCGCATGACTACCTTGCCCGGCCGCTGCTGGCGGGCTGCCACCCGCTGGCCGCTGCCCATGTGCTGCTGGATGCCGAGCGCTTTAGGACATTTGCGCGGCGGGTGTTGCTGGACGCACGGCAGCCGATCCTCCCGGAGTGTCCGAGCCAAGAGCCGGTGGTCCGGGCCACTGAAGCCTGGTCGCGTGAGCGGCAGCGCGCGGCGTTGGAGCGGTTCGTCAAGCAACAGGGCCTGAACGTGGACGAGCTGATCCAGCCTCCGCAAGCGCGGGATGAGGCGAGCCGGAGCTATTGCCCCCGCTGCGACAACCAGTTCGTGCTGACGGGGGGAACGTGCCAGGACTGCGGAGGTATCCCCCTACGCCCGCTGCAAGCACGAATTTAGTGATTTACAGGCTCAAATTTGAGGGCAGCGGAGTTGATGCAGTAGCGCAACCCCGTGGGGGGTGGGCCGTCGTCAAAGATGTGCCCGAGGTGGCCGTCGCAGACGCTGCAGAGCACCTCGGTCCTTCTCATGAACAGACCGTTGTCTTTCTCGGTCCTCACGCTTTCCTGTTCAATTGGAGCCCAGTAGCTCGGCCATCCCGTTCCAGAGTCAAACTTCTCGTCTGACCTGAACAGGAGGTTGCCGCAACCCGCGCAGAGGTAGATCCCGTTCGCCTTGTGGTCATGGTAGGGTCCCGTGAATGCGCGCTCCGTGCCTTTCTTCCTGAGGATGGAAAATTCCTCTGGGGTAAGAATTGCCTTCCACTCAGCCTCGGTTTTTGTGACCTTGTTTTGCGTCATGGATTGACCCTTATCAGCCGCTAGGTTTGCCGGCCCTGGCTGCCGGCAGCCAGGGAGCCCGGCCAACACGAGAAGGGTCACGAGCACCCGCTTCATGCCCTTTGAACCTCCTTACAGTAAGGATCCGTGCAAACTATTTTAACACTGTTATCATAGAGCCCGTCACATGAAGCTTAGATGGGGGATCCTGGGGCTGGGCGGCATCGCCCACCGGGTGATGAAGGGCATCAAGGGGGCTGAGAACACGGAGGTCCTGGCTGCCGGGTCACGGAGGCAGGGAAAGGCCGATGCCTTCGCCCGCGAATACGGCATTCCCCGGAGTTACGGAAGTTACGACGCCCTGCTTGCTGACCCCGACGTTGACTTGGTGTATGTGGCCCTTCCTAATCACCTTCACAAGGAATGGACCATCCGCGCCACCAGGGTGGGTAAACATGTCCTCTGCGAAAAACCGTTCGCCATGAACGCCGCGGAGGCCCGGCAGATGATCGCTGCTGCCAAAAAGCACAATGTGTTTCTGATGGAAGCGTTTATGTACCGCTGCCACCCCCAGATGGCGAAACTCAAGGAACTGCTGGCCGCCGGGACCATCGGTGAGGTACGTCAGATCCAGGCCAGCTTCAGCTTCGGAGGGGTCAGCGAGGACAACTGCCGCATGATGCACACCCAGGGTGGCGGAGGTCTCATGGACGTGGGCTGTTACCCCGTCTCGTTCTTCCGCCTGGTCGCCGGAGAGGAGCCGAGAGCCTGCCGGGCTCTGGGCGTGATCGGAAAGAAGAGCCGGGTGGACCACTGGGCGGTTGGCTGTCTGGCCTTCCCCAGTGGCATCCTCGCCCATTTTGACTGCGGGATGATGGTCAACACCGACTGGTCTGCTAGGGTGTTCGGAACACGTGGGAAGATTCGGCTTCCCAGCCCCTGGATTCCTGAAGAGAACGAAGCGGCGCTCGAAGTGACCCGGTATGCCAATCAGAAGACCGAGACGATCCCGGTCCCCGCCAAGCACTATTTCGCCTGCGAGGCGGAGGCGGTGGCCCGGAGCATCGGGCAACGCCAGGCTCCAGAGATGCCCTGGGAGGACACCCTGGGCAACATGAAGGCTTTGGACGCTCTCCGGGCTTCCATGGGCCTGGCCTGGAACTGGGAAAACCCTGCAAAGAAGCCGTCCCGCCCGATGTGCTGTTAAATTGACTCCACCAACATCACCGACCGAAAGACTTACTGAGACCAGCCTGCTCGATTGCGACGGGCTGGGATAGATTATGGTTTTCGGTTAGCCTTGTAAAACGCAGTCATGCCCAAGGCAAGCTCAGCGACGTAGTTATATAGATCTCCTCCTGGTGTGGTGGTTCCTCATCCCTCCGCGGTAGAGGTATCCATCGCTCTCAACAATCGGACAACAAGATCCTTCCTGGGTGGCTCAATAGGGTGTTGCCTGGCTCCTTAACCGGCAGGGACGTCACCGCCTTGTGTGAGCGTTAGATTCCACATCCAGGTGTCCTATTCGAAAGATTTTCTCATTGAGCTCTTCCTCGGCGGAGCCTGGTCGAGCACGGCGCGTACTTTGCGGACGAGCTCTTCCATCTTGAAGGGTTTCTGGATTAACGTGGGGTCGGCATTGGAGAGGCTTCCCACGGGGAGGGTTGCATCAGTATAGCCTGTCATGAAGAGCACGGGGATTTTTTCCCCGCGCTCCGTGAGGCGTCGTACCAGTTCGGGTCCGCGAAGCCGGGGCATGATCACATCAGTCAGCAAGAGATTCACCGCCCCTGGGTGTTTCTGGGCCAGCCCAAGCGCTTCCTCTCCGTCGGAGGCAGTCAGGACCGTATAGCCATAGTTTTCGAGTGCTTGCCGGGCCAGGTTGCGGATGAAGGCATCGTCCTCTGCTACCAAGATGGTTTCTGTTCCTGCGGGATTGGAGAGGGGAGGCGGTAAAGGATCGCCGGGTAGGGATGCAGAGGGCGCGTCACAGCGGGGAAAGTAGAGGGTAAACGTGGTCCCACGGCCAGCCTCACTCTCAAGATGGATTTCTCCGCTACTTTGCTGGATGATGCCTTTTGCCATCGAGAGCCCCAGTCCCGTGCCTTGGCCCGGCCCCTTCGTGGTGAAAAACGGCTCGAACACTTTGGTCTTGGTTGTCTCATCCATCCCACTTCCGGTATCGGCGATGGTCAATCGGATGTAGTCGCCAGCTTTCAGCCCTTCCAGGCCGCTGGCTTCTTCCTCCCCCAGCGTGATGTTGGAGGTTTGGAGGGAAAGCGTTCCACCGCTCGGCATGGCATCCCGTGCATTGACAGCTAGGTTCAAGATCACTCGTCCAATCTGGGTTCGATCAACGTTGATGTGCCAGAGAGCAGGATCTAAGCGAATCACAAGGTCGATTTGGTCTCCGATGAGCGGGTGAAGCAAGGTGGTGGTCTCACTGACGATATCGTTAAGATTGGTCACTTTCGGTTGTAGATTTTGGCGACGCGCAAACGCGAGTAATTGGCTTATGAGCTCCTGGGCGTGGTTGCATGATTCTTCAACGATTTGTATATTTCTACGTATGGATTCCTGAAGATCCTTGTCTTGCAGGATCAGCTCGCAGAAGCCCTTGATCACCGTCAAGAGGTTGTTGAAATCATGGGCAATGCCGCCGGCGAGTCGTCCAAGAGATTCCACTTGTTGAACTTGGCGAAGTTGTTCCTCCTGTTGCCGCAATTTCTGTTCAGCCTGCTTGAGCACTGTGACATCTCGGCTCAGGCTGATCAGTCCTGTCACCTGTCCTTTGTCATTTTTGAGTGGGGACACGGAGGTTTGGACATGCCGAGGGGGCTCAAAGGACATTCCAATCCATTCGTAAATGATCGTCTCACCCCGTCGGGCACTTCGACACGCTTCCTCATGAAGAGCAGCGGTCTCGGGGCCGATAGTGTTCCAGAAGGGCTTTCCGAGAACTTCCTCGGCGTCAAGCGGCGCAACTAAATTTCTGTTTCCATAAATTCCGGTGACGTACATGTCATAGTCCATGGTGACCACCATGTCATTCACTGAACTGACCAGGCTTTGGAACTTCGCCTCGCTGGATTGTGCTGATTGCGTCGTATGCCTCAGCTCAGTCACTTTTCTGGTTGCGCTTACCGCGCCAATCACACGGTTTTGATGATCCTTCAGTGGTGTGACTCTGGTGTAGAACCACAACACCCCTTTTAGAGAGAGCCACACCGCGCTGGCTGGGTCATGTGGTGAAAAATCTTCCTGCGCGCCCCACGACCACTCATAGGTGACTGTTTCGCCGGCCAGCGCCTTGCGCACTGCCTCTTCATGAATACGAGCTTTTTCTGATCCAATGACCTCGCTAGGGGACTTCCCGAGGTTCCAACGTCTTTCTTCATCAAGTATGTCTGATGAAAGTTTGTCTGATGTTGGAGCATGCCATTCCAGCTGGCGTAGTTGACGATCATAGATGACAATGCGATCGTGCGTCGCATTGAGAACAGCCTTGAGCTTTTCTTCGTTGTTCTGGAGATTGCTGTCTATTTTTTGATGTTCCATGCTGTCATCCATAGTGTGTGAAGGAATGTTGGTTTCGCCATCTAGCTATCTGAGTGATTGTACTATACAATGTAACGATTATTGCAAATAAATAATGGAGGAGGGGAGGACGAAAGACTAAGTGGAAATGTTTTCAGAGAACGACCGGGAGGTGCTACTCATCGTTGAGGATGACGCGCCTGCCCGCAATAGCTATGCAATGGGGCTCGAGATGCCGGGACGAAGAATTCTCACCGCTGGCTCCGCGGCGGAAGCGCGAAAGGCCATCGTGAGCGACTGCCCGTCGGTTGTCCTGCTCGACATTGGCCTGCCTGACTCCTCCGGCCTTGAATTACTTAAGGAGATCCTGCGAGAGGATCCATGCCGCATGGTTGTGATGGTCACCGCGCGGACCGACGAGGGAGCCGTGGTGGAGGCGATGCGGCGCGGGGCCATGGACTATCTGAGCAAGCCGTTTGGCCTTCATGATCTCCGCTCGATCGTCGAGAGAGCGTCGCAGAAGGCACGCGCTAACCAAACAACTTCATGTCTTAAAGGGTTACAAACTGGGATTTGTGAAGATGGATTCCTGGCCGGGCGGACGCCCGAAATGGTGGAAATCTTTAAGCTGATGGGCAGGCTCGCGGATTCAGGGGCGCCGGTGGTGATCACTGGTGAAACCGGAACAGGGAAAGAGCTGGTCGCGAGGGCGCTGCATTGCTACGGCCGGCGTTCCGGAGGTCCCTTCGTGGTTGTGGACGTTTCCGCCTTGCCGGCCGGCCTGATCGAGGCAGAGCTGTTTGGCTATGAGCGGGGGGCGTTTACCGGAGCTGTGATGGCGAAACCGGGAAAGATCGAGTTGGCCCACGGCGGAACGCTGTTCTTTGATGAACTAGGGAACATACCATTGCAGGTTCAGGTGAAATTGTTGCGGGTTTTGCAGGAGCGCGTGGTGCAGCGGCTTGGTTCCAGCAGAGCCACTCCTTTCGATGCCCGGTTTGTCTCAGCCACAAGCGCCAATCTCAAGGAGCTCATTGCTCAGGGAAAGTTCCGCGAGGATCTTTATTTCCGGCTCGCTGGAGTGGAAATGCACCTTCCGGCGCTTCGGGAGCGTCTAGACGATCTGCCGTATTTATTCGACCACATCCTGGCGAGGCGTACCTCCGGCAAACGGAGCATCAGCGTATCGGAGGAGGCACTGGAATTGATGAAGGCTTATAACTGGCCAGGCAACGTGCGCGAGCTGGAGCATGTTCTCCTCCGGGCGATCGCGCTGATGCGAGGTTCCGTGATCGGGCCCGATGAACTCCCGGAGGAACTGCGTGGAATCCGGCCGCCTGCCGCAGGGGAAGGGGCCGTCGCGCCGGCTTCCGGGTCCCTGTTGCCGCTTGCGGAGATGAAACGCCAGCATGTGCGCCTCGCCCGTGACCTTTGCGGGGGGAATAGGAGTAAGGCCGCGAAAATGTTAGGAATTGACCGTAAAACTTTGAACTCTTTGCTTGACCAAGCCTCAACGAAGGAGGTCTGAGGCTGGAGCCCTATTTGTACTTCAGTGTTTCATTCCTGCAATGAGGCGAGTGTGTGCATTGAATATTCTATAATCAAGCCAGACTTTTATGTTGACCGGTTCCGTGCTGAGAGGACGGCTGTACTCTGCGCAGTGAGGCCTTGGAAAACTCCTGCCAGCGAACTATGAGCCGGACGACACCACAGCCTTCTCACACCGCCTTGCTCGTTGGCCTTCTCCTGTGGGGAGCCCTCTTCACCATGAGCGCTGTGGTTGTGGAAATTCTGAGTACACCCTCAAGGCGCCTGCCTGCCTACATGATCTTCGAGGTTGTATGCTTGCTCCCGGGGACTGTCTGGCTGTATGTCGTGGCCTATCGAAAAGGATGGGTGACCACGGTGGGTGCCCTGTTGCAGGGAGCCGTGGTTGCAGCCGTGTCGTATGTCGTCCAGGTGGCAGCCACGAACGGTAAGTATTGGGATTATTTTCAAGACAAAGATATCCTGGTTGGCGTGCGAATAAGTGGTGTGCCCCTTGAAGAGTTTTTCTTTTACCCGCTCACCATCAATATCTCTCTCCTCCTGTATCTGCTGCTTTGCGATGTTATCAAAGCCCGCCGGCTTTCTGATCTTCGAGTTTCGCGCCGCGCCCTGCGTTGGACCCTCGGTGTCCTTGCCCTGGTGTTTGCCATCCTAGCCGCTTACGTGTTTACACTCCGGGATATGACGCAGGCCGTCCCAGAAGTGCGGACATGGGAGGGGATTGGGATCCCGCGGTATATGCAGGGTACCCGAAGCTATGGCTGGTGTTTGATCTGCCTCGTCTCGCTGGTAGCCAACGCGATCCTTTTCTATATAGCTGAACTCACGACTGCCCTCATGCTTCGTGCTGTGCTCTTGCAGGCAGGATTCGTGTTCCTCATTTTTTTCATGATCGAACTCCTGGGAACTGGCCGGGGATGGTGGGTCTACAACAGCCAGGTGACCAGCGGATTTTGGATTGCCGGAATCCCTCTAGAAAATTTGGGCGTCTATTTCACGGGAGTGATGTTGCCCGTTGCAATCTTTGAAAGTACCAGAACGCTTCTCGGGGAGTCCGGACTCCCATGATCACACCTCAGGCGTTGATGACCGAAGCAGGCGTCCTGGCGATCCTCATCTGCGGTTTCCTTGCATCACGCGCACTAGGTAGGCGTTGGCATTTCACCGAGGTTATGATTATGTACACGCTAGGTCTGCTGTTTGAAATCCTGACTTCCCACATGTGGCGGTACCATAACATCTTCCTGCTCTTGCCCTTGCTATGTGCCGAAGATATTTCGATTCTTTTTCCGTTGGCATGGGCGGGCCTGGTCATGACTGCTACCGCGATGGCTGAGTACATCTGGCGCCGTCACACTGTGACTCGAATGGGTCGTCATGCCATTATGATGCTGGTTTGGTTCCTGATCGGCAACATATTTGAGACCCTCTTCTATAATGTGGGCGTGATCGAATACGTTCGCGATGAACACACTGCGATCAATTTCCGCACCGCTCCCCGCCGGACTGGACCAAATCACGCGGTTGCCTGAGCCAGCTC
>CAZPLZ010000122.1:0-10009 GCA_964587525.1 uncultured bacterium
CCGGGAGATATTGCGTTCGACGGCTCGAACATGGAATGGCTCGCGCTCCATCCCTGATGTTCAGACCTGGCACGCGTTGGCTCTGAAGCATGAAAGGGAACGCCTGGAGGTGATGATTCCTTACCAGGATTGGCTTGCCGATCGCCTACCAGTTGAAGCCGTTAGGATCCGTCGGGATTTTCCGCAGTTGCTGCGATTGATTGAAGCTCATGCATCACTGGAGCGAGATCACCGGGGCCGCGACTGTGAGGGCCGCATCCTCGCCGAAATCGGTGATTACGCTGTGGTCAAGTCCCTGGTCGACGTCTATTTCGCCGGGACATCAAAGGACGGTCTCACACCTGCCCAGCGGCAAGCGGCAGAGTTCATCCATGCCCACGCTGGTGAGAATGGTTTACCACTTCAGTCGGTTGCTGATCGGTTAGATATAGATTCAAGTTCAGCCTCGAGGCGGCTCAAGCGTCCTCGCATATTGGGCTATGTTATAAATGCGGAAGAAAAACGCGGCCGCCCCGCCCGATTCAAACCTGGAAATTCTCTTCCTCCTGAAAAAGAGGGGTTGCCTGAACCCGAGGAAATGGCTGAAGCTGTCGACTTGTCAGGCGAATGGATCGACCCAGCAACCGGTGAACACAGACAGGTGGGGGAGGGCTACCGAGAAAATGGCTGCAACACTGCAGTAGTACTCCAGGAGGGTGCCCTGGCCTCTTCGGATACCCTTGCAGCGCCTGTTGCAACCTATGCAGGAGGGTCTGCAATGCTTCCTGCAAGGCTTGCTAATCAAGACCAGCTGTCTGTTCTGTCAACCGTTGCAGGGTTGCAGGCGGAAATTATACTTGACGGTGACCGCTGCCCGATCGATGCAGTGGGTTCACCCCTTACTGTTCCCGGTGTTGGTCCCCAAGTGTTAGGCCAGATCGGCCAGTGTTACTGCGATGAGTCTACCCACTTGGCCTATCGGGACTCGAACGGCATGCTGGCACACCTCTGCCAGCCTCATGCCCGTGCTGCGGCAGGGCTATCCCCGATGGTGCAAGCATGAGTCACTTCGTTCAATCCCTTCTTCGACCGACGAAAGCTTCTCGAAAGACCCCCATGCTCAGTGTCGACACCCCAAAGAAAGAGCGCGGTCCAGCAATCAAGGCCCGTGGCACCCTCCCAAGCCGGGAGGCGGCAAAATCACTCAGGCTGAGGCGTCCGCTATTCGTGGAGCTGGTGGGGTTGTTGAAACTGCCCGCGGTTTCCCGCGCCGGCCACCACGGCGGCACCGCCACCAAGCTTTTCCACCGCCACCACCTGCAACTCCTCAAACAGTTTCTGACGCGTTGTCGGCGGGAAGGTGGAAGCTCGGTCCTTTCGCGCCTGATGGAAGGGCATCAGTGAATTCGGAGAAGTTGCCTATGGGGAGCAATGGGGTAACCTTCAAGCGGTTGTTCACCGTGCGCGAAGCCGCCGTGTATCTGGGGATGTCGCCGAAAACACTCTACAACCAGGCGTCGGCTCGCCAGCTGTCGGTAGTGAAAATGGGGCGAAGTTTGCGGTTTGATGTGCGCGATTTGGACGCGCTTATCGATGCACACAAGTGTTCTTCCAGCCTTGACTTAGGGGTGGGGAGACGCCCTCATGGGGGCAACGTATGATCGCACGGACCTTTCGCCGCAATGGGAAATGGTGGGTGGACTACGAGGATGTCCGCACTGGGAAACGTAGGCGCCATCCAATCAGCAAATCCAAAGCTGAGGCTGAGGATGCCTTAGCAAGAATCCGAACCGATACTCTTGAGAAAGGCTATTTTGAGCTGAACCGCACTCCGCGTTTCCTGTTTGAAGATTTCGCCATCGATTATCTGGCCGGAGCAAAGGCTGATGGAATGAAATCGTGGCGTCGAGTGGAGGTGATTCTTCGCCATCTGGGCCGCGCCTTTAATGGCAAACTGCTGTCAGAGATCACCCCAGCGATGGTAGCGCAGTACAAACTTAAGCGCAGCAATGAGCGGCGGCAGGGCACAGATCGTCCCGTAAGTCCACGCGAAGTGAATTACGGATTAGCCGTCCTCAAGGCTTTGTTCAACAAGGCGGTTCAACATGGGAAAGCTCTGGAGAACCCGGTCAAGCACGTCAAATTCCTCAAGGTGAACAACGCTCGAACCCGATACTTGGATACGAAAGAAATCCAGGCGCTGCTGGCGGTCTGTACTGGCTCTTTGGCGCACCTGAAGCCTATCATCGTCGTAGCGCTCCATACCGCCATGCGGCGAGGGGAGATCCTGCAACTCAAGCGGTCAGCCGTGGATTACGGCAATGGCCTCATCCACGTTCGACAGTCCAAAAATGGGGAGGGGCGTACCGTACCGATGAATGAGGCGGTGCGGGAAGCCCTCCGGTCATGCCTGACGTACGATCAGGTGATAGTACCCAACGACTCCTATGTATTCTGTGGCCGTGGTGGTAAACCCGTAAGGGACGTTCGGGGAGCGTTCAGGTCCGCCCTTCAGAAAGCTGGCATCAAAGACTTTCGGTTCCACGATTTGCGCCACACGTGCGCAAGCCATCTAGCAAGTAGTGGTGTGGACATTTTGGTCATCAAGGAGCTGTTGGGGCATAAGACGCTCGCGATGACAATGCGCTACTCCCATCTGTTTCCGGACCGTGGACGGCGGGCTGTGGATCGTCTCCAGGAAATTTTTGGCACTGGTGTGGCACAAGACCGCGAATTGAAGGTGTCAAAGTGACAGAATGTGTTCAAAAAGATAAACTGAATCGAATTGCCGGGGTGGCGGAATTGGCAGACGCCGGGGACTTAAAATCCCTTGCCCTCGGAAGAGGGCGTGCAGGTTCAAATCCTGCCCTCGGCAGAAATACGTCGTTTACGTCATTCGAAAAATTGATGCAAGGTGAAACATATCCCTGGATGACCCTGGAGTACCCTGGGTGTCCCTGGGCGAGGGCACTGAGAGGGCACAAATACACATGCAGAAGGCTGTTAGTGTGAAGAGAAGATGATCTCTTTAGAGACGTTCGGTGGTGCACTAGGGGTAATTTTTTTTATTTGGTTCTCCGTGAAAGCCATCATCTCTAGGCGCAAGCTTGGTGACTTGGTAGCAGATTGCGGGTATTCGGCATGGCACATCGGTGCTGCCATTGGCGGAACGTTTTTTGTCATTGTCAATCTTGGACCGATTCTTTTCGGAGATGGATTTGGTTCGTATTTCTAGGGGACGTGCATTATATTATCTCGAGACACTGAGTTTGGCGCGAACCAGATTTTCCCGCCAGAACCCGGACATTACGCCCTCGTGAAGCCATCGGCGCTCCACTCTTCACTGCCCACACCGTGGTGGACGAAGAAGAGGCCGTTGGGATCATACTTCTTCTTCACCGCGGCCAATCTCGGATAATTCGATCCCCAGAACGATTGCTGCCAGGAGCGCTCGAAAAAATCGCTTTCCGAAAAGTACGATCCCGGATTGGGAGCCACCTTCAGCAATTCATCCATCGCCGCGTTGATTCTGCCGGCAGCTCGGCGCGCGGCCTTCACATCGGGTTCGTGGCCGGGAATGCCTGGAAACGCTGGTGGCCCCTCGGCACCAATGATCGCCAGGGCAAACGCATCCAACACGGCGGGATTCATGGCGGTGTCCTTGGCCGCCGCCAACTCTTCCGCGGGTGCCCCGGCCAGCCCCTTGTTGAAATGCAAGGACATTTCCCACTGACGGCTGCACGCGACCAGCGCATCCACCAGGTCACTCCGTCGACTTTTATTTAAGAGTGCGGCGGGCAGCCACGCCGAGCGGTAACCGTGAAGGACCTGCCCTATCTGGCCACGATTACCAGCCCAGAACCAGTTGCCCTCCGGCGCACCTGGGCGGTCGTCGGCGGCAACGGTTTTGAATGCGGGGTCCCAAGCCTGTCTTGCCGGCCAATCCTTGAACTTCACTGGCGTCTTGAGAGTAAAGTCCTGCGGTGAAGCGCTGACCCAGTCGAGGAACGGTTTCCAGACACTTGCGGCCTGCTTCCGGTTGAGCCCGTGGCAGAGCATCGAAATCCTGATCCACGGTCTTTCCCTCCCCTCAAAAACGATCTGCTCTCCCCAGTGATGGTTGAACAGGTGGTCGTGGTAGAAGCCGATGATCCGAGCCGTCAGCCTACGGTAAGCGGCAGCCGACTTGGCTTTGATCGTCCCCCACGCTTTGCCGAAGTATTCGGGGAGGTCGCGCGTCCTGAGCGTGACTCTGGTGACGACGCCCAAGCTACCGCCGCCGCCGCCTTTGATCCCCCAGAATAGATCTGGATTCGTGCAGGCGTTGGCGATTCGCACCATCCCGTCGGCGGTGACGATCTCAGCTTCCAGCAAGCCCGCGGCGGCGAGGCCATAGTTCTTCGAGAAGCTGCCAAAGCCCCCGCTTTGAACCAATCCAACGACACCGACGGTCACACAGCCCCCACCTTGAACGTAGCGGCCGGCCTTTGTCGTCACCGCATCATAGGTGTGCGCCCAGACCGCGCCGGCCCCGACCGTGACCGCCGGCTGCGGCGCGTGTTTCCCCGCGCAGCCCTGGGCGACAAACGCATCGTGCAGGACGATGTTGTTCATCGCCCGCGTCCAAATCAGCAGCGAGTCCGCCGAGTTGGACCTGCCTTGGTAACTGTGGGCGCCGCCCTTGATGACCAGACGCAAGTTGTGTTCCCGCGCAAAGTTGACCGCCGCGACCACGTCTTCGGTCGTCGTAGCCGCAACAGCAAAAACGCTCGGCGCGGACGTCCATGCATCGACCCAGCCGGACGTTTGCGTGAGGCCTGGGTGGTCGCCGATGTAGTAGGGGTTCTTCAGCGTCCGGAAGACTTCGTTGGACGATGCACTGGTCGGTGCCTTCTGCAGGGCAGCCAGGGGAGACTGCACCTTGATCAGATGTCCCCCGACTTCCTGCTTCAGCCGGTCCCAGCTCTCAGCGGAAGGCCAGGCCGGATCGCCAGGTCGGACGCGGCGAGCGGCGGGGCGTGATGGCACGCCTTGCGCAAAGGAGAATTTCTGTCGCCAGCCAATTGGAAGGAGGAGAATGGCCGCCGCGCTCTTCAGGAACTGCCTTCGGTTCATTGGATCAGGTCTCCGCCGTGAAGAACGTGGGTTCACGCTCATGAGGTGCCACGAGAATCAATATATAAGAACAATATATAAGAATAGGTTGGCCTGGCGAACGACTCCCCCAGCCCCGTGTTCCGATGTTTCTAGTAGGATAGGGGGACATAGTTAATATAGTAATATTCTTTTGCCATCCCCTCACTGTGCGGCAGACATGGTGCGTGGGCGGCACAAAAGTTCTTGCACTGATGGATGCCCGGTAGAGACTGTCTTCTGCTCCGTCCCCGCCGTCCTCCTGTCCCCCAGCTATTCAGGTGTTTCCCGACTCCTCAGAGCGCACCATATCTCATGGGAGTATTACCACGTTAATTACCATGTTTCTGGTCCTTCGTACCACGTTTCGCCCAGCGGGCGCTGCGGCCCGTTCCGAGACAGCGGACCTTGCCCCCCCGGCGCAGGCGGTTCAGCACCACCCGGATCATGTCGCGGCTGACGGAGGGACAGGCCCTTTCCAGATCGGAAAGGGTGAAAGTGCCGGGCAGGCTCGCCAGAGCCTCCTCGATCATGGCGGTCTTGGCACCACGGGCCCGGGTTATCTTTCCGACGCGCTCCTCGAATTCCTTGTAGGCGCGTATCAAGGTACTCAGGGAGTATTCCCACCATGGCTTGAGCCGGTGCCGTCCCTCGTGCCACCCCTTGGAGGAGGCCTGCAGCGTCTCGTAGTAGCTCTCCTTGGATTCCTCGATGATCCGCTCCAGGCTGATGAAGCGCCCGACTTCATAGCCTGACTGGTGGAGGAGCAGTACGGTTAGCAGGCGGGACACCCTCCCGTTTCCATCCTTGAAGGGATGGATGCACAGGAAGTCGAGCACGAATGCCGGAATGAGAAGAACCGGGTCAATCCGGCTATGCCCCCGGAGGCGGCTGAAGCCCTTGCAGAGCTCTTTCACATAGACTGGTGTTTCTCGGGCTGTCACGGGAACAAACCGGGTGGTCCATCGCCCATCCGGAAGTTTCTCTTCTATGGTGTTGTCGCGTCTCTTCCAGTGGCCTCCCGGTTCGCCGGTTTGGGCGTATATCTCTCGGTGAAACTCGAGGATAGTTTTCTCGTCGATGGTGAACCGCTGAGGTGCCGTGTGTATCCGGGACAGGATGCGCCGGTAGCCCAGGATTTCGGCTTCCGGCCGGTTCCGGGGTTTCTCCGGCCGGCGCATGAGTTCCCTGAAGCGCTCAGCGTCAACCGTCACTCCCTCGATCCGGTTGGAAGATTCCGTACTTTCGATGACGGCGAGACGCCGCAGGGGTTCCAGGGCCTGCGGGCTCTGGTGAGTGAAGAGCTCTTGCCGGCCCTTGAACTCACCCAGGGCGCGGATCAGGCCCGCCATTTCCATGGCGATGGCCTGCCGGTCGAGGAAGTCAGAATCCAGGGATCTCATGCAGGTATATTACCACGTTTATTACCACATTTAGTACGTTGTTACCACCTTCCCGTTTTCGAATGGCTGAACCGGGAGTCAAGGTGAAACATATCCCTGGATGACCCTGGGCGAGGGCACTGAGAGGGCACAAACGGATGTGGGACATCTACGTCGCGGACGTTAGATAATGCACGCGTGGATACTCTCACCATGGCTCAGGGAAGACTGCGAGCTAAGCCCGCAACGCTAGCCGACGTCAGCCGCATTGTGAGATTCAGCCGCGAAGGCGTAGAGCGTCCATCCGGGAGGCGCAGAGCGTCGCCGCTGGATTGGTTTCGTCTGGGCGGTCCCTGGATGCATCACACTTACTGTGCTAACCACCTCCGCCGCTACCGCCAGGTACGAGGTGACGTGTGGATTGTCGAAACCGAACGGCGGCGACTCGTCGGGTTGGTTGAACTCTGGTATGACGCCGAACCCCCTCCGTTTGGGCGGTACGCGCACATTGAGCTGCTTGAGCTTGCGGATGGCTTCGACTCGCTTGAGATCGAGAATTGGCTGATCGGGTTGGCGGAGCAACGAGCAGTGACGCGCGGATATCGCCGGTTCTGGTGTCGACCCGAGGGGTCGGGGGGCGACCCGCGAGTACTGCGGACTCGCGGGTACCGGGAAGCTTGGCGCAATAGCATGGTCCAAATCGATGATCTTGTCCACGCGAGGTTGCCGGCCCATAGAGTGGAATGCATGTCGGCGACAACCTTGAAAGATATTGGCGGCCTTTTGTACTTGAACCATCGTGAGGCAGCCGGATACCGGTGGGGTTACTTGTGGGGAGCCATCCGTGATCCAAAGACTGCGGACTATCCGTCTTGGGATGGCCTTCGTGCCGCCCGAGTACGATTGCGCTCCGGGGGGCTGGGCGTTTGCGTGGTAACGACTGGCACCTGGCGCTCCTCAGGCGGGGCCGTCGCCGTCGCAGACCTGGCAGTGTCACCTTCGAGGGCTCAAGATCATCAATGCGTCAAGGGATTGTTGATGCTCGCCGCGAACCTGGCGGGCGAACTGGGCGCGCGGTCGGTTGAAGCGTGCCTGCCGGCGGCGCTAGCTAGGCACGTTCTTGGCGGCGGGATTCGGAAAGGATGGCTTTGGAACGGCGATCCATGGTTTGTGAAGGCCATATAAACGTATACAGCCGCCCTCTCTATTACGAGATTGCTGCACGGCAGCACCCCTAGAAGTCTGAGAGTACCGTCCCCACCGTCCTCCTGTCGGCCGACCCGGGTTTAGCCAGTCATCGGGTGCCAGCCAAACAGCGAGTCATAGGGCTTCAGCGATTCGGAGAGCGGCCAGCTCAAATCCGACAGCCGCTTCCAGTCCACGGAATCAAGTTTCCAGTCCAGCGCACCGAGGTTCTCGTCCACCTGTTCCGGTGTCGAGGCGCCGGCAATGACCGAGGTCACGCCTTCCTGGTCGAGCAGCCAGCGCAGCGCGACCTGGCTCATCTTTTTTCCGTGCTTCGCGGCGACCTCCTCGACGGCGCCGACAATCTCCAGTGTTTCGGGCAGGACGTCGGCTTGCAGCCGTGGATTCCTTCTGCGGATGTCGGGCGGAACATCGCCGGCCGTTCTGATCTTGCCGGCCAGGACGCCCTGACACAGCGGGGAGTAGGGAAGCACCGCGATGCGATACTTCCGGCACAGCGGGAGCACCGATGGTTCAATGGAACGCCAGAGCAGGCTGTAGCACGGTTGGAGCGTTTCTACCCGTGATGGGTCGTCGATTTCGCTCCACTCCGGCTCCATCCAGTTTGAAACCCCGATGGCTCGAATCTTGCCCTCACGCTTGAGTGCTTCCAGCTCCTTCAGGGCGATCTTCGGTCTGACGTTCGGTGTCGGCCAGTGCTGCTGGAGCAGGTCCAGGCGGTCGGTTTTGAGCGCGCGCAGGGAGTTCTCGACGTTCTTCCGGATGTCCGACGGGTCGAACGCTAGAGACTTGGTGGCGATCACCACCCGGTTGCGACGGCCTTCGAGCGCCCTTCCGAGCAGCTTTTCGGAGCCCTCGTACAAGGAAGCGGTGTCAAGAAAATTGATCCCTCGGTCTACCGCGTGCTGTACGGTTCTGATCATGCGCTGCTCGTCGAACGAGGCATGACTTTTCGAGGCCTGCCAGCAACCCAGGCAAACCCTGGTCACTTCGATACCGGTTCGTCCGAGCTGAATGCGTTCCATGACGGCAGGAATTAAGATGACGCATGCCCCAAGGGCAGTCAAGGCACCGTCCCCTCCGTCCTCCTGTCCCCCAGCCAATCAGGTGTTTCCCGACTCCCCAGAGCGCAAGGCAACCCCATCGTCGTGCAAAGGAGAGGTATCCGGAGGCTAGCAGTATAACGGATAACGGTGCCAGGTATTGACAATTGACATGTCAAATGTCAATGCCTGACGCTGAAGTCCTCCGATCAAAATTTTTGTTCTTTGATGCTTCAGGTGTGCCCGGAAGCAGCGTCTTGAATTGCGGGAAGATTTGCTATGGTGGAAGCCGCCAATCAACAAATAGGAGGAACCAATGATCAAAGCGTTGTTCATGTATCCGGGGAAGCCGGGAGCCAAGTTCGACTACGATTACTACATCAACAAGCACATGCCGATGGTGAAGGAAAAGCTCACGCCCCTGGGGTTGAAAGGTGTCGGGGCGGAAAAGGGGCTGAGCGGGATGGAACCGGGATCTCCGGCGCCGTACGTGGCGGTTGGGTACGCCCAGTTCGATTCCGTGGCCGATTTCCACAAAGCGATGGCGGCGAAGGGGCAGGAGATCATGGCCGACATTCCCAATTACACGGACATCCAGCCGCAGGTGCAGATTGGCCAGATGTCCTGAGGCCAAATCCATCTGACATCCTCCCCACCGTGCGGCAGAGGCAGAGAATGAGGCCTGCCTTGTCAAGGAAGGATCGATGTTACGGCAATGTTGCATCATGCTTCCTTCCGCTGCGGTTATCCGGGGTGGCCTCTGCGTGAGATGACCGGAAAGAGCGTGTCGCTCGAAGTTGAGGGCGATGATTAGCATGCGACTCCAAGGAGCATTGATGCTCATGTGGCTGGCGACTTCTGCGGGGGGAGCTGAGACCAGCCTCAAGCCCTGGGCACCCGAACGGCCGTTTCGCCCGCCGCTCCGGGAAGAATTGTCGCTCAACGGCACGTGGGCGTTTACACCCAAAGGCGGAAAGCCGGGCGTGATTCCCGTGCCTGAATACTGGGACGCGGCGCCGGGCTACGAGACCGACGTCGGAACCTACGAGCGGACGGTGACGGTTCCCGCCTCATGGCAGGGTAAGGTGATCCGCCTGGAATTCGAAGGCGTCTTGCATCTCGCGGACGTGTCGGTGAACGGAATTCAGGTGCACAGCCATATCGGCGGGTGGATTCCGTTTTCGGTGGACGTGACAGAGCATGTCGAGCCGGGACTGCCGTTCGATTTGCAGGTGATCGTGCGGGGCGGTTCACCTCTTCCGAAAA
>CAZPLZ010000123.1:0-9918 GCA_964587525.1 uncultured bacterium
CGCGCACATCCTGGCCCGGCGGCGAGACTAACCGTGGCCGCTTCAACTGTGAGGCAATCCGGTTCAGAAATGCTTCGCGATCCACATGGTCCCCCTCACCCTAACCCGGGCTCGAGGACTCGCCCCGCGGACGACCTCCCCCCTTTGGGGGGAGAGGGGAAGATGAAGGAGTGGTCCTCCTCTCATCTTTCAAGTCACTCCAGAGATCTTGGAATGAACGGGGAGCAGGTTTCGGCAGCGTCCGGTGCTTCAACCAGCCCTTGAGCGGTCCTAGAAAGGGTGCCGCCCAGGGCTGATTCGCAAGCGGGGCCAGCCAGCGGCTCATCGCTCCAGCCAGCCGGTACCACCTTGGTGATCTGAACACGCGGCTGAACAGCTTGAAGCCCAGTCGCTCGCCCGCACCGGTTAAGGCCGCCTCCACCCGGCGACGGCGCAGGTGCACGAGCATGTCGTGCAGTGGAATCTTGACCGGGCAGGCCTGAAAGCACGCGCCGCAGAGGCTGGAAGCATTGGCGGTCTCCGCCCACTGAGCCTTGTCAGCCTGCTGGTTCTGTTGCAGCAAAGGGGTCAGGACGGCGCCGATCGGGCCACTGTAGACGCCTCCGTACGCGTGACCGCCGATATGACGGTAGACCGGACAGACATTCAGGCACGCCCCGCACCGGATGCAGTTCAGAACCGACTGAAACTCCGGATCCCCGAGCTGATCCGACCGGCCGTTGTCCAGAATAATGATGTGAAGCTCCTCGGGGCCGTCAGCTTCCCCCGCCCGCCGGGGCCCGGTCAGCACCGACATATAGACCGTGAGCTTCTGCCCGGTGGCGCTCCGCGGCAGGATATTGGCCATCACTTCCAGATCGTCCAGGGAAGGGACGATCCGCTCCATTCCCATCATCACCAGCTGGATCCTGGGCAGCGTGGTCACCATGCGCCCGTTGCCCTCGCTGGTGAACAGCACCATCGAGCCGGTTTCCGCCACGGCGAAGTTGCATCCGGTCATGCCGATGTCGGCCTGCTGGAATATTTCCCGCAGCCGCCGGCGGGCGAACCCTGCCAGAACCGCTGTTTCCGTTGAGAGCTTCTCCCCCCCCTCCCGCTCAAACAATTCCTGTATCTGCTGCCGGTTCTTGTGAATAGCGGGATTGATGATGTGCGAAGGCGTTTCATGTGCGAGCTGAACGATCCACTCGCCCAGGTCAGTTTCCACGCACCTTATGCCGTGCGGTTCGAAGCGGTGGTTGATACCTACTTCCTCCGTAACCATGGACTTGGACTTGGCGACGAGCTTCGCCCCTTTGGTACGGGCGATATCTAGCGCTTGAGTCGCAGCTTCAGCGGCGTCGGCGGCGAAGTGCACGTGTCCGCCCTGCGCCGTCACCTGGCGGGTGAACTGGTCCAGGTAATAGTCCAGGTGGGCGATCGTGTGCGCCCGGATGGCCCGGCCGCACTCCCGCCATTCCTCCCAGTGGCCCAGCGCTTCCGTGCTTTTGTGCTTCTGCCCGCTCTGGCGTTCGGCCGTGAAACGCACCGCTTTGCGCAGAAACTCATTGCGCAGCGCAATGTCTGCCCGTTCCTTCAGCGTGGCCGCCGGGGCGCTCACAACCCCGCTCCCTGCGACAGCAGCTCGGCCAGGTGGATCGATTTCACCGGCGCCCCGCGCTGCGTAAGATGCCCGGCGATGTTCATGAGGCACCCCATGTCCGTGCCCACCAGGTACTGGGGGGAGGTCTCCAGCACGTGATCCACCTTCTCCCTGACCATCGCGCCGGAGATGTCGCCAAGCTTGACCGCAAAAGTACCGCCAAACCCGCAGCAGTCCTCCGCGTTGGGCAGCGGGACCAGCTCCAGCCGACGAACCGCCCGCAGCAGCGCCAGCGGCTCATCCTGCACGCCCAGCAGCCGGGCGCCGTGGCAGGAAGGGTGGTAGGTCACCCGGTGCGGAAACGATGCGCCCACGTCGGTCTTTCCAAGGACGTTGACGAGGAACTGCGAGAATTCATACGTGTTGTGCTTAAGACGCTCCGCGCGTTTCGCCAGATCGGACCGGCCCGCAAACAGCTCGGGATAGTAATGATGCACCATGCCGGCGCAGGACCCTGAGGGGGTCACGACATACTCGGCGTCCTCGAATGCGTCGAGCATGGTCCGGGCCACCGATCGCGCCTCGTCCACGTAGCCACCGTTGAAGGCCGGCTGGCCGCAGCACGTCTGGGCCGCCGGGAACTCCACCGTGCAGCCCAGCCGGCGCAGGAGACGGACCATGCTCACCCCGACCTGGGGGTACAACTGGTCGACCAGACAGGTGATAAAGAGGGAGACCTTAATCATCCAGCTTCCCCTTGGGCAGGCCCGGGGGGAGAAGAGCGGGGCGGGCGCAGGTGCTGGTCAGCTCGACGTGCCGGCCCTCCCGCGAAGCATCATGGATGGCGTGCATGATGTCAAGCACGTGATAGGCCAGTTCACCACTGGCGCGGTGCGGCCGGCCTGACTGCAACGCGTACGCAATCTCGGCCACCCCCAGCCCCCGGCTCTCCCCGGTGTATCCGTGGGTCAGCGGTACCTCGGTCCATTTGGGTTCTCCGGCGCGGCGAAGCCGCACCGGGCCATCGAATGTGTTCGGGTCCGGCACATTGAGCGATCCCTCACTGCCATGGATCTCGATGTTGGGCAGCCGGTGATGCCAAACGTCAAAGCTCATGATGAGCGTGGCCACCGCACCGGAGGAAAAATCCAGAACGCCTGCGATGTGTGTGGGAATTTCGACTTTGATTTTGGTCCCGCGTTTGGGCAGGCTGCCGATGGTCCGCTCGGGAAAGCTGATCTGTGCCGATCCGGTCGCGCGGCGCACCGGGCCCAGGAGCGAGACCAGAGTGGTGACGTAATAGGGCCCCATATCGAACATCGGGCCGCCGCCCGGCTTGAAGAAAAACTCGGGATTGGGATGCCAGATCTCATGTCCATGCATCATCATGAAAGCATCCACAGCCACCGGTGTTCCGATGGCCCCATCATCAATCAGCTTGCGGCATGTCTGCAGACCGGCGCCAAGGAAGGTATCGGGAGCGCCGCCGACCAGGAGTTTTTTCTCCCTGGCCAGCTCAAGCATTTTTTGGCCATCCTCGCGGGTGACGGCCAGGGGCTTTTCGTTATAGACACTCTTGCCCGCTTGAAGGGCCGCCAGCCCGACCTCCCCGTGCGCCGCGGGCACCGTGATGTTGATGACGACCCGGATCTCCGGGTCAGCCAGTAACTCCTTGACCGTGAGCGCTCTGACCTTGTGCTCTGCGGCTTTGGCCTTGGCGGCTTCCATGTTGATGTCGGCACAGGCCACGATGTCCAGCACGTCCATCACCTTGCCTGCCTGGAAATAGACGCCGCTGATATTCCCGCACCCGATGATCCCAACCTTGATCGTGTTTGCCACCCTGACCCCTCTCCCTGTCCCTCTCCCCTGAAGGGGAGAGGGAATTGCTATTTAAACTGTGGCAGCCATCTCCGCTCGGCCTTGAACATCTCGTCCACCATGCCCCGGATCTGCGGCAGCGTGAGCAGTGCGCCAGTCAGCGGATCCAGGGCGATCGCCTGATAGACCAGCGACCTCTCCCCGGTCAGCGCCGCCTTGACAGCCAGCTCCTGGACATTCATGTTCAGCCGGTTGATCGCCGCGCACTGCGGCGGCAACGCCCCGAACATGGTCGGCTGAACGCCGTTTCTATCCACGAGGCATGCCACCTCCACACAGGAAACCTGGGGGAGGTTGGTGATGCTGTGCCCCTGCGGGCTGGCTGGGTCTGTTCCCAGTGGGCCCCAGTTCGGCACGTTACCGTAGATCACGTTCTTCACGCCGGTCTCGCAGGAGTGGATGATACGCGCGCCATACTCCTCGCTCAGCGTAAGCGGTCCCTCGCACAGCTTCTCCAGATAGTCCTGGTGCTTGGCCTCCTTGTACGAGCAGCAGATCTGATAGTAATCCCACCGCCAGGGGATGTAGGCCTTGGCCAGCTTTGAGTTTTTCCGGAACCAGGGCACGTACTCACTGGCGTGATGGGAGCTCTCGGTGTGGAAGTAGCCAAAGGAGCGCATGATCTCCGCACGCACGCTCTCATAGTAGTACAGATCATCCGTGATCTTGTGATCGAGGCCCCGCTGTTCGAACCGGGCGGCCGGCTTGCGCGTGGACTTGCTAACGCCAATCGGAGACGGGCACTTCCGTTCCATGACCGCGCGCAGCCGAGGGTACACATCCTGCCCGTTGTGCTTGAACTCGGTAAACCAGGCCTGGTGGTTGATACCGCCACACTTGAAGGTGACCTCCTCGTAGGGTACACCGAGTTGGTTGGCAAGCATGCGGCTGGTCCCCTGCACGCTGTGGCACAAGCCGACGGTCTTGACCCCCAGCAGGCTGGTCGCCCAACAGTTCATGGCCATCGGGTTGGCGTACTGCAAGAGCAGCGCGTCCGGCGCGACCCTCTTCATGTCCTCCGCAATCCCCTCCAGGGCGCCGATGGACCGCAGGCCCCGGAACACGCCGCCGGGGCCAAGCGTATCGCCCACAGGCTGGTCCAGCCTATACTTCCGTGGGATCTCCACATCGGGAGTGTAGGCTTCGATCCCTCCGACCTGGAAGGCGACGATGACGTAGTCCGCGCCGTCCAGCGCCCTTTTCCGGTTGGTGCCGGCTTCAAGCTTGGTCGGCAGGTAGTTCCGCTTGATGATGCCGCTGATGAGTTTCCTGTTCTTGGCGAGCGTTTTTGGATTGATGTCGAAGAGGTGCAGCGTGCAACCTTGCAGCTCAGGAAATGAAAGGATGTCCACGGTCAGCCGGATCGGGAAGACATAACCGCCGGCACCAACGATCGTGATCTTGGGCATGGGACTTATTCCCCCATCTCAGCCGGCGGTCTTCTTGAGCGTCCGCCTGAGCCTGGCGGAAAGAGTGCGCAGGAGAATCTTGTAAAGTTTGAGTGCAACCGCTGGGCGATGTCGCTGCAGGAAGTCCATGTGGCCTTTGTTGATCCTGAGCGCGATGACGTCGGCGCTGGCCCGCACGGAGGCGGATCGCAAGGAGCCGTCCACAAGCGCCATTTCGCCGAAGAACTCACCCTGGCTGGCCACGGCAATGGTCTGTTCGTCCTCTTGGACCTTTTTGAAGATTTTGACGATGCCCTTGCGGATGACATACATAGCGTTGGAAGTATTGCCTTCGGCAAAGATCATCTCACCACGCTTGAATGTCACCTCATTGAGGATCTCCAACATCTCTAGATCCCTATCGGTCAGCTCCCGGTAGGTGTCGTACTCCTTCAGAAATCCGGCTTTTTCTGAGGGCATGGGTCAGCGGACCGCAAAGAGCCTTTTGGTCGTTTCGCGAAGCCGTTCACTGAGAAATGTGAGAAGGATCTTGACCAGTTTCACCGCGACCTCAGGATGCTGCCCTTCGAGATCTTTGAGGGAGGTTACAGGAAAGCTGGCTATGGTGGTCCGGGTGGTGGTCCGCGCGCTGGCGGTCCGCGGGCCGCCATCCACAAATGCCGCCTCCCCCAAGGGATGTCCGGCCTCCGCCAGCCCCACGGTGAGGTCCTGGCCATCAGGCCCCTTGGCAAAGATTTTAACGGCGCCGGTCCTTACGATATAAACCGCATCTGTGGGATCGTTTTCCCTGAAGAGGAATTCCACATCGCCAAAACTTTTCATCTCTGCCAGCGGTTCCAAAATGGCCAGATCCTGGTCCGTAAAGTCAGCATAAATGGGATATCCTTTCAGGAAGCCGAGCTTGTCAGGGGACATGATCCTTTCTCACCATGTGTATCCTGTCACACCTTTATTTTTCACCACAAGGCCCATACCCAATAGCGAAACTATCGCAGGCCCTGACAATTGCCGGAGCCAAACAATCGCAGCCCGTTTTCTCTCGTGAGCTCGCCAAGCTCCTCCACCCCTATGCCCATCGCCTCGGCCACCACCTTTGCGGTATGCGCCACGAACGCTGGCTCGTTGCGCTTGCCCCGAACCGGCTGCGGAGCCAGGTAAGGTGAATCCGTTTCCAGCAGGAGCCGGTCCTGGGGAAACCTTTTGAGTTGAGCGCGGAGGACATCGTTTTTCGGATAGGTGCAGGTACCACCTAAGCCAAGATGGAAGCCGGCGTTCACCGCGGCCCGCGCGAAGACCTCGTCCGCCTCGATACAGTGGAACACCCCGCCCACATCCAAAGCTTCTTCTTCCTCAATGACCTTCAGTACTTCCCATGCCGCTTTGCGTGAATGCATGACCAGCGGGAGCCGGTGCTTCTTCGCCAGCCTGACCTGAGCTCGAAAAACAGGAACCTGCTTCTCAAGCGGCGGGTCCGGATGGTGCGCGTCCAGCCCGCACTCGCCCACGGCAACCGGCCGCTCCTTCACGATGAGCTCATCCAGTTCGTCTTCCCAACCAGGCTTGACCTGGCCGGCCAACTCAGGGTGGATGCCAGCCGATGCCAACACTTGACTGTGGTTCCGGGCGATGCCCAGGCTTGCCCGGCTGGTTTCCAAATCGCTGGCCACAGCCAGGATCCAGGTCACCTTCGCCTCACTGGCTCGGCGGAGGACTCCATCCAACTCGGCGTGCAATCCCGGATCGGTCAGGTGAGCGTGCGTATCGAAAAACAGATTGCCCCCCTCACCCTACCCGGGCTCGCGAACTCACCCCCCAGACGACCTCCCCTCTTAGGGGGGAGAGGGTAGATGATAAAACACGTCGACATAGACAGCGGGGACAAACCGTTTGCGTTCTTCTTCATTTCTTAGTTTTCGCCTTTCGCTCCTTTGGTCTCGATCCGGGGAAATAGCGGATCGCCTTTTACGAGGGCAAAGACTTCTGGCAATGGTCCGCGCCTCTCCTCCGGCAAGCCCAGCATGACGCGCAGTTTACCAGCGGAACTCGGCATGAAAGCCAGTAGTGGCCAAGAAACTGCCTCGAGAAGCTCCAGAACATGCCCGAGGGTTTCTTCGCGTGCCTTGCCTTCTTGATTCCAAGGTGCTCTCTCATCCAAATATTTGTTTCCGTGTTTGATCAACACCCACATATTCCACAACGCATCCTGGAACTGAGGAACCTGCAATGGCCCATCAGTAAGGCGCACAAATATCGCCTGGACTCGACTAAGTTTTTCCTCCTCTTCCGTGTGCTCTACATCTGAATAAAGTTCTTCATGCTCACTTTTCGGCCACTCCTTATTAAACTTGTCCGCCCATGGAGAAGAAGTCTTCGGTCTCGGCACCTTACCCTGTAGATAACGAAAAGCCATGGAAACAGTGCGGTGCGCCAGGTTGCCAAAGTCGTTGGCCAAGTCCGAGTTGTAGCGCTCGATGAACCGGCGCTCCGAAAAACCCCCGTCGGCCCCGAACCCGATCTCGCTCAGCAAGAAGTACCGGACCGCATCCAGGGAGTATTTCACAGCATAGTCCCGTGGGTCCACGACGTTGCCGCGGGATTTGGATATCTTCTCTCCTTCCACAGTCCACCAGCCATGCACCGCGATCTTGCTTGGCAGCGGCAACCCGGCTGCCTTGAGCATGGCTGGCCAGAGGAGGGCGTGGAACCGCATGATCTCCTTTCCGATCACGTGGATGTCCACCGGCCAAAACTTCTCAACCCTGGGCCGGTCATCCGGGTACCCAATCGCCGTCAGGTAATTGATGAGCGCGTCGAACCATACGTAAATGACATGTCTGGAATCGCCGGGGACAGGAAAGCCCCAGGAAATTTTCGTGCGGGAGATCGAGACGTCTCGCAAGCCTTCTTTGATGATTCCCCTGACTTCGTTGAACCGAGTGCCGGGGACGACAAACCGCTGCTCCGGCGGTTTGGCTTCCTCCTTTCGGAAAAATTCCTCAAAAAATTCCTGATAACCAGAGAGATGAAAGAAATATGTCTCCTCCTCCAGATGTTCCGCCAGAGCGTGATGAATCGGGCAATTGCCATCCACCAGCTCGGTTTCCTGGTAGTAGGCCTCGCATGACCGGCAGTACCACCCCTCGTACATTCCCTTGTAGATATTGTCTTTGCCATCCGGCGCCTTCTCTCCAGCCACTTTCTTCCAGAACGCTTCGGTGGCCTTGCGATGCCGCCCCTCAGTTGTGCGGATGAAATCGTCGAACGAAATTCCTATCTGCTTAAAAAATTCCCGATCGTCAACGGCCATCTTGTCAACCCAGGCCTGGGGCGTCGTGCCGTGTTCGCGCGCCACTTTCTCAACGTTGCCGCCATGCTCATCGAGGCCGGTCAAAAAAAACACCTCGTCACCCTGCAACCGGCGCCACCGGGCCAGCACATCGCACGCCGTGGAGGCGTACGCATGGCCAAGATGCACAGGTGCATTCACATAGTAGATCGGTGTGGTAATCATGAATTTCATGAACGCGCCCCCCTCACCCTACCCGGGCTCGAGGACTCGCCCCGCAGACGACCTCCCCCCGCTGGGGGGAGAGGGTAAAAGGGGGTCACCCTTGGACGGAATTCGTCAGCCGTGGGGGCGTTCCTGCAACGCCAGCGCCAGCTCAGCACCCAGCGAATCCAGGAGCGAGCGCGCAGCATATCTTCTAAAGCGCCACCGCGCACGCCCCACCGCATCCAGCGCCTCAATCCACTTGTCCGGTTGGTCAGGCTGAGCTCGCAATCGGGTGGCGCAGGCCAGCTCCAATCCATCCAGCAGAGCGCTTAGCTTGTCCGCCTTATCTTTTCTTCCAAATTGCTGTGCCCGGGAACAGAGTTCAGGCAAGTTGAATCGAGAGGCTAGCGCCAGGATCTCCTCGGCCTGGCTCACGATTCCCTGAATTGCGGCGGGCTCCTCATCCACCCGGCCCAGATTTAAGCGCGCCGCCTCCTCCGCCCGCTCCTTCCCCCGCCCACGGAGAATGCTTGCGACCACATCTCGTGAGAGGAGGGTAAACCGAACCCGCCGGCACCGTGACCGGATCGTGGGCAGCACCGCATGGTATTCGGAAGTCAGCAGAAGCCACACGGTGTTTGACGGTGGCTCCTCCAGGGTCTTCAGAAAGTGATTGGCCGCCTCATAGGACATCAGGTGCGCCTCTTCCATGATGCCCACCTTGGTGCGCTTCGCATAGGCGGTTTTGGCCGCCCAGCGTATGGCCACAGAGATCTGTTCAGTATGGAACGACCGGTCCCGGTCACTGTCCTCCTCCGGGCCAGTGATCAGCAACTCAGCGTAGATACCCTTCCCAATCTCCCGGCACGGCAGGCAGGATTCGCATGGCTCCCCAGGGGCCTGAGGCCGCTCGCAGTTGAGCGCCTGGGCGAATGCTAACGCCGCGGAACGCTTTCCCACACCCCGGGGGCCGTAAAACAAGTAGGCGTGTCCAAGCCGGCCTGCCGTGATTGAAGTGGTCAGACACTTCACGGCGTGCGGCTGGCCCTGAATTTGGCTTAGCCTCATCCGCGCCTGCCGTGAAGCGCCCGGGTCACGTGCCGATAGATAACTTCGCCAGTTTCCCGCGGTTGCTCAAGCCCATCAATGACCTGGATGCGCCGCGGTTCTCGAGCGGCTAGTCTTAGGAAGGCCGATCGGACCTTCGTGTGGAAGCGTAACCGCTCGCGATCAATTCGCGTCAGCTTCCCCCGTTTCCGGGTGCGAGCCAAGCCTGTCCGAGCTGGAAGATCCAAGAGGAAAGTGAGATCCGGTTTCAACCCACCCGTCGCCATGCGATCAAGGCGATTCACGAGGCTCAGCCCTAAGCCCCGCCCAAACCCCTGATAGGCCCGGGTGGAGTCGCTGTAGCGGTCGCAGATGAGCACGGCGCCCCGCTTGAGCCCCGGCAGGATGATTTCCTGGACGTGCTGGGCCCGGTCCGCCTCAAAGAGCAGCCACTCCACGAACGGCGACACCCACCCCCTGGAGTCGAGCAAGCAGGAGCGGATCCT
>CAZPLZ010000124.1:0-9847 GCA_964587525.1 uncultured bacterium
TATATCGGAAGCGGCCCTTTCGCTTTGGGTTCATCACAGGTTTTTCCTTGACTGAAGGATAGGTGTTGTTAGACGCTGAACTGGATGAAAACTTCCCGTTGCATCATCCTTGTTTCGATGGCGTGCATGATCTGGGCTTTCTGGGGAGGCCTCATTGCAGCCAACCTCCATGTTGATCCTGATACTCTTCACCATTCTCATCTCCTTTTGAAATGTAAAACTTTCAGCGAGGCTATGTGGGCGAAGCGACAATATACCTTCACTTATATCTTGCAGTCACCATCGATATGGCTTGCCACCCAAGCCGGAATATTTATTTGTTCCGATTGGAACCCTCTCGCGACGTACCGCATATTTACCTGGGTTGGAGCAGTGGTGACAACGATGCTCATATTTTATGTTGCACGAAGTATGATTTCTTTCGGGTGGGCACTGATGATATCGTTTCTCGCGTTCATGGCACCTGGCTGTCTCCTACTGCTGGCCGATTGCGATGACAACATCTTTACAAATCCCTTCCGGCTGTGCGCGTTGCTGGCGCTTGGTGTATCCGCCGGGGTTATCGATAATCCATCGCCACTGGTGCGTCGGTTATGTAGTCCAATCCTCGTTGGGGCGCTATTTGGATTAGCTTTGCTAGTCCATTTGCAATCGATAATCCTCCTGATCTACATACCGCTCGTTTATTTGTGGATGACTCAGACACGCTCCTTCTCAGATCGATGCCGTTCGGCCATTGCGGCTTTGTCCGTGGCCATTGGTTTTTATGCTGTGTGTGTCGGTGTGGTCTTATGCGCGCAACCCTCGCCTCTGCCAGGTGAGCAGGTAAGAATGGCATTCGAGGAAATTACAGCTTCACGAAGTTGGGCCTTCGAAATGTTTACGCATCCACTGAAGCACGCGAATAACGTTGGGGTTGGTCTTTTGGCGTCCTTCGTCATGCTCCCAGCTTTGCTGCCTTCTCTCAAGGTGTGGTTGGTGAGTGCGTGGGTTTCGTTGATTCTCATCTTGATTGGATACGTAATCCTTGCATTTAAAGCGGGCTTTAATCGAGTGGGACGCTTTTTTCTTTATGCGTTGGGTATTCAGGCAGCCCATGCCCTAATCTTCGAATCCATTAATCCCGAACGATGGGACTTCAGTATTATTTTGCTGAGTCTTTTAGCTGTGTGTGCCCTTGCAAAGGGCGCAGTAAACACGAAGATGCGGGCCGTTGTTTCTGCGCTATTCTGTGTCCAACTGCTCTGGTCAGGCATCCTGGTGTATCGCCTGGCTGTGGTTGCGCCCCAGCTGTTGGCAGATTCGACAAAGCAGGCCCATGTTGATGCTTCATCGATGGGCATGGCATGGCATTGTTACGGTGCGCATCGTACACTCCGTTTGGCTGTCGATCGTTTCAAGGGTTTGTTGGTTACGCCGAAGACAATTGGGTTGGCTAAAGTTGGATTTGCTGATCAGTATTTTCAGTACAATTTTGAACAATGGCTTCTCACTTACCTGGCTCTCTACTGTCCCTCAGCGCGAGAGGTATTGCTGGACGGTGCGCAATCGAATGGAGGATATGCCTATTTCCTGGGGTATGGATTTCCGCTTCAACCGCTGAAGGCTCCATGTTTCGCTGTAGAGCACGAAGGGTTTGTGACCCTCTATCGATGTTCGGAGTGAATAACGGGATATAGTAAATATCACTCTTGTCCACGATAACTTCTGACGAAGGCAGGCACCTTGAACGCCATGACTTCGCTCTCAAGGCCTGACAATGAATCCGCCAACTAGACAGGCCAGGAGAACTAACAATCGAGGTGTTCGTATCCTCACGCGTTGCAATCATATCAACGATCAGCCAGCGACGGCTGCGACTGAACGTGACCAGTAGCTTGGAAGTGCGGTTCTAACTTTGGTGAACTGAGGGTAGGTCAAAAGTCGTCGGTCATAAAAACGGGTACAATCACCCCATGATCTGGCGCGTGCGCAATCGTGAAATCGAAATCGGGAAGCGCACGCTCCTGATGGGCATCCTCAACGTCACCCCGGATTCCTTCTCTGACGGTGGTCAATTTCTTACACTTGATGCGGCCATCGCACACGGCAAACGCATGCTGGAAGAGGGCGCGGACATCCTGGATGTGGGCGGGGAGTCCACCCGGCCTGGCTCGATACGGGTCCCGGTCGAAGAAGAACTAAAGCGGGTCGTGCCGGTGATCGCCCGGCTGTCTCAGGAGACGGGCGCCCTCGTGTCGGTGGATACCACCAAGGCCCGGGTGGCGGAGGAGGCTATCGCAGCCGGCGCCGCAATGATCAACGACATCTCTGCTATGCGGTTCGATGCGCGCATGGCTCCTCTGGCGGCGAGAACTGGTGTGGGACTCGTGCTCATGCATATGCAGGGCAATCCTCTCACTATGCAGCGCAATCCCCAGTACACGGATCTCATTGGCGAAATCATGACGTTCCTCAGGGAACGCGGGCAGGCGGCGTTGATCGCAGGTGTGCCAGACGAGGCGCTGGTCTTCGACCCGGGGATCGGGTTTGGCAAGACCGACGAGCACAATCTGGAAATCTTGCGGCGCCTTACAGACTTGGCCGCGCTGGGCCGCCCGGTCCTGGTAGGCCCTTCGCGGAAATCCTTTATCGGAAAAGCGCTGGGTGGCCTGCCGGTTTCTGAACGCCTCGAGGGTACCGCCGCCGCGGTGGCTCTGGCGGTTGCGGGCGGTGCCGCCATTGTGCGGGTACATGACGTGAAAGAAATTTCCCGCGTTGCACGTTTGGCCGACGCAATCGTCCGCGGATGAATTGAAGCTGGGTCAGTCCCGCCGCGCTAGACAGCACAGTGACAAGCCGAATGGAAGGGGTGCGAACTTCAGCAGCCCCCACTCAGAGCAAAACGTGAGGCGAAAGGCGGCGTTCAGCCAGCGCGGTAAGTGAAGATTGAAATCGGAGGTTGTCCCTCGCTGGCGGGTGAGCCGGTCTCGCAACCAGCGCACGGGCACGATGAGCGGCAGGAGCAATCCGTTGAGGTACGTGATCCGCTGCGGGACCAGCCCTGCGTCGTGTAGCTTTTCGAGGAACTCCGCCCGGCGGTAGCGGCGTTTGTGATGCAAGCTCTCGTCATGCACGCTCCACAGCACGGGATGCGCAGGCGTGGTGAACAGCGAAGCCCCGCCAGGTTTCAGCACGCGTGCCACCTCCCGCATCATGCCGAGGTCATCCTCGATGTGCTCGATCACATCCAGACAGGTGACGAGGTCGAACCGCCCCGAGTCAAACGGGAGTCGATTGGCGTCGGTCTGCTGGACCACCTCGACGAGCCCGCGACTGTGGCAGTACTGGACCGCTGCCAGCGAGACGTCGCTGCCGGTCGTATTTCCGAACTGCTTGAGCGCTTGCAGGTTCGCGCCGGTCCCGCAGCCTATGTCCAGGATTTCCAGTGGACGGGTTTCTCCCAGCCAACGACGTAGAAGCCGCACCACGAGCCAGCGACGCCCGACGTACCACCAGTAGTCTGACTCGATGCGGTACATGAGATCATATTCGGCTGTTTCCATTCTTTTCGTATTGTTACATGAAAAATGTGCAGGCGGAGGGTTATGATATGAGAACATGAACGAGAGCGCGGCGTCATCGATCATCTCCCGCTGGTGGATCCATGTGTTCGAGGGATTCGGCTGGCGCGACCTGTTGGACATCGCGCTGGTGGCTGTGATCGTCACCTATCTCCTGCGCGTTATGCGTGCCACCCGGGCCTTTCAGATGCTTCGCGGCTTAGGGCTCATCGTCCTCGCGGTCGTGGTGGCCCGGCTTCTTCAACTGTCCACCACCACCTGGCTCTTGCACAGCCTCCTGCTGCTGTGGGCGATCGCGCTCATCATTGTCCTGCAGCCGGAACTGAGAAAGCTCATCACCATGTTGGGCGAGCAGACATTTCTGCGCACGTTGTTGCCGCCTTCGGCCAACGCCTATCATGAAATCGCGGAGGCTACGAGGCTGATGATCCGGCAGGGCTGGGGCGGCATCGTCGCCGTGGAGCGTGAAACGAGCTTGGCGGGGTTCGCGGAGTCCGGGACGAAATTGGCCGCGGATGTCAACGCTGAGCTGCTCGCTGGGATCTTTACCCCTGGGTCCCCGCTTCATGATGGCGCGGTGATCGTGCGGGGGGGACGAGTGTTTGCTGCCGGTTGCATGCTGCCGCTCTCGGAGTCAAAGGCTCAGGCACTCACGTTCGGGATGCGGCACCGCGCGGCGCTCGGGATTACCGAGGAGACGGATGCGTTGGTCATTGTGGTGTCCGAAGAGCAGAAAAAAGTTGCCCTCGCAAAGGATGGGCGGCTCACCCCTCCGCTGGATATCGAGACGCTGGAGCAACTGCTGAACCTGCACAGCCGGCAGCGTGGGGGCGCGGTCTGACGATGCGCTGGCGCCGGTTGCTGCTGGGGGACTGGCGGCTCAAGCTGCTGGGGATCGCCGTCGCGGTGGGGTTGTGGGTGTACGTGCGTAGTGAGCAGATGTTGCATCTGACCCTCGATATCCCTCTGGAGTTGCGCAACCCCCCGCAGACGCTGACGTTTGCCCGCAAGCCTTCCCGCACCGTCGAGGTGCGGCTTCTGGCCCACCGGGATTTGATCCCGCACCTCAAACCGAAAGCGGTGCGTGCGGTGGTGGATCTCTCCCGGGTGAAGGATCCTCACGCCCCCATCACGCTGAAGTCCAAACACATTCACCGTCCTGATGGCGTTAGGGTGTTGAGCATCTCGCCCCGTCAGCTTCAACTTGAATTGACTCAACGTTCTGTGCGGGGAGAGGACTGACCGTGCGGCTGTCGGTTAATATTGACCACATCGCGACGCTGCGCCAGGCCCGGCGTGGCCGCGATCCGGACCCCGTGGCTGCGGCGATCCTGGCCGAGCTTGCCGGGGCGCACGGCATCACGGTTCACCTTAGGGGTGACCGGCGGCACATCCAGGAGCGGGATCTTTTTATATTGAGGGAGTCTCTGCGCATTGCCTTAAACGTTGAGGTGGCCATGACCCCCGAGGCGCTCAAAGTCATGAAGGAGGTCAAGCCGGACCTGGTGACCCTCGTGCCGGAGCGCCCTGAGGAAGTGACCACGGAGGGGGGGGTGGATCTGGCTGCGCAGCGGGTGGATGTGGAGCAGTACATCGGGCTGTACCGCGATGCCGGGATCGAGACCTCGCTCTTCATTAATCCTGATCCTGAGACCGTCAAGCTGGCGGGCAAGCTGGCTCCCAGATTGGTGGAGCTGAACACGGCTGAGTACGCTAAAGGCGAGCCTGGCGAGGGCCAGGCGGTTGCGCTCAAGCGGGTGGTGGAGGCTGCCAAGACGGCAGCCCGACTCCGGCTGGAGGTGCACGCGGGGCACGACCTGAATTACCGAAACGCGAGCGTTCTGGCGGCCGCGGCGCGGGAGATCACGGAGGTGTCCATCGGGCACGCGATCGTGGCCCGGGCTGCTCTGGTTGGGATGGATCGAGCCGTCAAGGACATGCTCGCGTTGATCAAGGGGGAGGGGTGAATCCATGAAAAATATTTTGATCCTCATTGTGCTGGCTGGTCTGGCCTATGGCGTGTACCACTGGCTCGAAAGCTATTCGGGTGGAGCGGTCACCCGGGCCACGAAAGAAATTGCCGGCGGGCAACTTACACGGGGTCAGAAGGCGATCGAGCGTACCAGGAAGAAAATTGGGGAGGTCAATGTTGGAACCATTGTGGACGCGATTCGTAAGTTCCGGGAGCAGAACGGGCGCAACCCTGAGAGCCTTCAGGAACTTTATGAGGAGGAGTTCCTGTATGCGATCCCGCATGGGGTGAGCTACGATCCGTCCACCGGAGAGGTGACGGTCAGCCCGTGACCGCCCTCTCTTCTCCTGACCGATTCCGGAGAGAGTCATGACGGCGAGTGAGCTCCGGGAAACCTGCTTGAGTTTCTTCGAGCGGAATGGGCACCGGCGGGTGCCGAGCGACTCTTTGGTGCCCGGCAGCGATCCCACACTGCTGTTTACCAGTGCCGGGATGGTGCAGTTCAAACCGTTGTACGTCGCGAAGGAGAAACCGTACATCCGCGCCACGTCCTGCCAGCGGTGTCTGCGCACCTCGGACATTGATCAGGTGGGCATAACCGCCCGGCATCTTACGTTCTTCGAGATGCTCGGCAATTTCTCCTTTGGAGATTACTTCAAAGAAGGCGCCATTGAGTACGCCTGGGAGTTTCTGACCAAGGTGCTCCGCATCGACCCCGCGCAGCTTCACATCAGCACCTTTGAGAAGGATGACGAAGCGGAGAAACTCTGGCGCCGGTTCGTGCCGGCAGACCGCATCGTGAAGTTCGGGGACGAGGACAACTACTGGCCTGCCGGCTCGGCGCTTGCGACCTGGGTTGGCCCGAACGGCCCCTGCTCGGAGATTTACTATGATTTTGGACCGCAGCACTGCCCGTTTCCAGCCAAGTGTTCCCACCCCGGCGAGCACGAGTGTGATCGGTTTCAGGAGATCTGGAACTTGGTATTTCCACAGTTCATCCGCAGCCAGGCGGGGGAGAATCCGAAGATGTCCGCTCCCGGCATCGACACCGGTATGGGGTTGGAACGGCTCACGGCGGTGATGCAGGGCAAAGCATCACACTTTGAGACGTCAATTTTTGAGCCGCTCATCAACCGGTCGAAGGAATGGTTAACGACCAAGGATGGGCTTAAGGGCGCCGAGCTCACGCGGGCTCGCCGGATCGTGGCTGATCATGTTCGCGCAGCGACGTTTATGGTCTCGGACGGCATCCTGCCCAGCAACGAAGGCCGTGGCTATGTTCTGCGCCGGGTCATTCGCCGCGCGGTACGACAAACCGCGTTGTTTGGGGAAGCCTTTCCCATTGTGTCCGCCCTGGTCCCCGTCGTGGTTCAGGAGATGGGGAAGGACTATCCGGAAATCGCCGAGCGGGGGGAGACCATCGCGAGCACCATCGAAACCGAGGAGCAACGCTTCATCGAAACGCTTCACCGCGGTCTCGAGGAATTGAACAAAGAACGGGAGGCTGCGCGGGGCCCGTTGAGCGGCGATCGTGCGTTCTTCCTCTACGACACCTTCGGGTTCCCTCGGGAGCTGACGGAGGATATCTGGGTGCGGGAGATGAACCTGCCGCTGTCCCCCGGATTCGATCACGAGTACCATGCGGCACTTGCGGCGCAGCAGGAGCGGGCACGCGTGGCTTGGAAGGGCTCGGGCTCTCGGCAGCTTTCGGATCTGCACCACAACCTCGCGCAGGAGCTAGGGGCCACGACCTTCGTGGGTTACGGGCAGCTCTCTGCCACGGCTCGGGTGGCCGCGCTGATCAAGGTGAATGGCGAGGGGGGCGAGGGGCCCTTCGACTCAACTCAGGGCCCTGAGCGAGCGAAGCGAGTCGAAGGGGTGCGGGTGAAACAGGCAGAACCGGGAGAGACGGTGGGGGTGGTGCTGGAGCGCACCCCGCTGTATGCCGAATCCGGCGGTCAGGTGGCTGACCGCGGACGGCTCACGTTCGCTGGCGGAGCAGGGGAGGTGCTGGACGTTCAGAAGCCACTGGGTGGGATGTTCATCCATACCGTGCGCCTGGTAAGCGGTACCCTGGTGGAAGGGGCAGAAGTTCGAGCTGAGGTGGATGCTCCTCGGCGCGCTGCGGTGGAGCGGCACCACACCGCCACGCACCTGCTGCACGCGGCGCTGCACCGGGTCGTGGGCAAAGGGGCGACGCAGGCCGGTTCACTCGTGGCGCCTGACCGGCTGCGCTTTGACTTTATGAGCTTAAGGGCTGTAGAGCCGGAGAAGCTGAAGGCGATCGAGGACATGGTGAGCGGAAAAATTTTAGAAAACCTCGCGGTGGTAACGTGTGAGACCACGCTGGAGGACGCCAAGCGGCGGGGTGCCATGGCGCTGTTCGGGGAGAAGTACGGCACGCACGTGCGGATGGTCGAGATCGCCGATTTTTCGCGTGAGTTGTGCGGCGGGACGCACGTTGGCGCCACCGGCGCCGTCGGGCCCTTCGTGCTGGTGGCGGAGAGCGCGGTGGCCTCGGGGGTGCGGCGCATCGAGGCGCTCGCAGGTAGCGCGGCGCTGGCTGTGCTGTCCGGGCAGCGGGAGCTGCTGGAGCAGTCCGCCGCCCTGCTCAAGTGCGCCCCCAAGGATGTGAAGGCGCGTATCGAAAAACTCCTGGAGGAACGCCGGCAGTTGGAGAACGCGCTTCGTGAGTTGAAGGGCCGGAAAGCACAGCAGGGTCTCGCTGGACAACTGGCGGGCGCCACCAAAATCCACGGGGTGAACGTGCTGATCACCGAGGCAGAGGTGGAGGATCCAGCCGCGCTGAGGACTTATGCGGACCAAGCGCTCGACAAGCTGCGCGAAGGTGTGGTGGTGATCGGGAGCCGCGGGGCGGACAAGTGTTACTTGATCGCACGGGTCAGCGCCAGCCTGGTCAAGCGGGTGCGGGCTGGGGACCTCGTGAAGGAGGCCGCCGCCGCGGTTGGGGGCACGGGCGGGGGCAAGCCAGAGATGGCCCAGGCGGGCGGCAAGGACCCTGCGAAGCTGCCGGACGCGCTTGCCCGTGCCCGGGAGTTCCTGAACGCCAAGCTTAAGACTTCCTGAGGCGGGCGAGTCTGGGTGAAAGTTTTGGCTCCCCTCACCCTTTCCATTCTCCCCTCATTCCTCCCATGAAGCAGCTTCTAGACCACTTCGCTCTCTTTCTGGAGACCGACCGAGGCGCAGCGGTCAACACCCGCCTGGCGTACCTGAGGGATGTGCACACCTATCTTGATCGGCTGCGCGCCTGGGGTGTGAGCGCACCCCATGTGACACCCGAGGTGATCCAGCGTTACCTGGGCGGGATGCAGGAGGGAGGGTATCGCCGCACCAGCGTCATGCGGACGGTCGCGTCACTGAAATCGTTCCACCGCTTCCTACTTTTAGAGAAACTCTCGGCGGAGGATCCCACCGTCCTTCTTCAATATCCCAAAACCGGCCGGCAGCTTCCGCAAATCCTCTCCGGCGCTGAGGTGGAACGACTGCTGGCCCAGCCCAAGGTCGGGACATCCCTGGGGCTGCGGGACCGGGCGATCCTGGAGATGTTGTACGCGAGTGGCCTGCGTGTGTCCGAGCTGGTGTTTCTCAAGTGCGCCGAGATCAACTGGGACGAAGGCTGGGTCCGGGTCATGGGCAAGGGCTCGCTCGAACGGTTGGTGCCCGTGGGAAAGCACGCGCTGGCCTGGCTGAAGCGTTACCTCGAGGATGCACGGCCCAAGTGGGCGGAGAAGCGGGGAGGCCGGGATGAGGTCTTCCTCAGTCAGCAGGGCGGCCGGCTCACCCGGGTGCGGGTGTGGATGCTCATCCGCACCTACGCGCGTCGTGCCACTCTCACCAAGCCGATCAGCCCGCACACGCTGCGCCACTGCTTCGCGACGCACCTGCTGGAGGGCGGCGCCAACCTGCGCGACGTGCAGGAGATGCTGGGCCACGCTTCACTGGCCACCACGCAGATCTACACGCATGTGGACCGCCGCCGCCTGGCCGAGGTGTACCGAAAGTTCCATCCCCGCGCATGAAGAGCAAACTTTTCCGATTAATTCCCTCTCCCCCTAAAGGGGGAGAGGGTAGGGTGAGGGGGGCAAGTTACTCATATAAAATTCCCCCCCTCTCCCCCCACAGGGGGGGAGAGGGTAGGGTGAGGGGGGTGAATTGCTCCTGTGGGCTCATCGCAGTTCTGCTCATCTCCGGGAATGCCCTGGCCACCGCCATCACCTTGGAGCCAGCCGAAGTGAAGCAGGGAAGTTTTGCTGTGCTCCGGCTGTCTGAGGCCACTGGACCGGCGATGGCG
>CAZPLZ010000125.1:0-9835 GCA_964587525.1 uncultured bacterium
GCGCGACTTTTCGTGGAAGCCTTGGCCTGACGGCCCAGTCTGTGATCGGCCCTCGTTTGACCAGCCCTTTGAACGTTGGCCTGCCGGGGTCCGCGTGAGTTACCTTGGCCACGTACACATCGCCGTTGCGTCCCAGCACCCGCCCGTAGTCGCCGTGATGGTCGTGACGAGGCCCCTTCGTCTTCCACATGATTTTCGACTGGTCGCGGCGGTGCTCCATCTGATATGCGATCCTGCACCCGTCACGAGTCGGCAGGACCGCGGTTTCCTCCAGCGTGCCGTCGCTGTGGGGGAGTTTGCTCGGCTTGGTCCACCCGTCGGCCCCGCAGGATTGTACGAAGACCTCCCACCAGTACGGGGTGTTCCACGGCTTCCTCTTCTTCTTACCCTTCTTGGGCGGATGAGTCAGCGCCCGGTAGGCGATCCACAAACGGCCGGTGGCGTCCACGGCGATCTTGGGAAGCCCGCAGTGCGCCAGCCGGTAACCCTTGGGCGGTTTCAGCGCCCCGGTGGAACCAGGGATTTCCTGGACCGAACCGCCCTTGAGGCACACCACGCGCATGCGGGCGTTCCACGGACCTCCGGGCGCACGCCCTTGGAGCTTGGCCTTTTTCAGGTTGGCGCCGGTGATGGTGGATTGTCCCGACTCCCCGTGCCTGGGGATCCTCACCGAATCCCAGGCGACCCAGACGCGACCGCCCCGGTCTGCTGCCAGCCAGGGATGCAGATCGTACTCACCCCGGGAGCTCAACCGCACCTCCCTGTCCGGGGTCCGGCCCATCCGGCGGATGTACACGTCGTAGTCACCGTCCCGGAAGCTGCTCCAAGCCACCCAGACCTTTCCGTCTGAACTGCGCACCACCGCCGGATCCCAGTCATCGTGTTGATCCTTGGTTACCGCCTGCGCCGTCTGCCATTCTCCTTTCCGGTACGATCGCATCATGATGTCGTACTGGCCGTCCCGGAACTCCTGCCAGACCACATAGAGATTGCCCTTGCGATCCGCCGCCACTTCCTGGTTCTGAGCAGGAACGCCGGGAGCTGTAAGCGCCTGAGGAGTGGACCATCCCGCCCGGCGGTGGATGGCGTACATCACCCGGGCAGACGACTGCTCACCCGACTCGGTCCAGAACGCCCAGAGGGACTTACCGGCCCGGCAAAGGGTCGGCCGGACGATCTGCCGCTTGCCCGTGGCAACGGTCTGTGCGGCGGACCACGAACTGTCCTGCATCGATGCGGCCATCAGCGTGTCTCCTCCGGAGGTATAGGCGACCCAGCTCAGCCATGGTGTCCCGTCGGCGGCGAGGCACATCGTCGGCTGGCCGTCGTAGGTGCCGTCAGCCGTCACAAGACGGGGAAGAACATCGGCGCTCGTGTGCACGGTTGGCAAAAGGGAAAGAGAGAAGATCACGACCAGGACGTGTGCAAGCCGGTTCATCGGTGCTCCCACCAGTCGATGAAGCGTCACTTGATCTCCTTCTCGTAGTTCGGATTGGGTTGAGGGATTTTGGCCTCGACGCTCTTACGCCAATTCACAAGCATTTTGTGCAGTTTCTTGGTCAGACCCGGCTCTTTGGCGGCCAGATTGTGCTTCTCCTCAATGTCCTTGCGCAGGTTGTAAAGCTCGAGCTGTCCGTCCTCGAAGAACTCGATGAGCTTATAGTCCCCGGCCCGGAGCGAGCAGCCCGGCGTACCGCCCTGATTGCTGTAGTGCGGGTAGTGCCAATAGATGGCGTCGCGATCCAGCTTGTTCCCACCCTCCAGAAGAGGGAGGAGGCTGACGCCGTCGGTGTGCTGTTCTGGGATGAGCGGCAGGCCCGCCATCTCTAGCATGGTGGGATAGAAATCGGTGGTGGTGACCGGGACGGAGCATCGGCTCCCCGGTGTGATGGCTCCCGGCCACCTGATGATCAACGGCTCGCGAGTGCCACCTTCGTACATCCATCCCTTGCCCTCGCTCAAGGGCTTGTTGGTCGTGGGAGAGCTTTCGGATGTGGCTAAGCCGCCATTGTCGGAGTAGAAGAAGACGACCGTTTTGTCAGCTACTCCGGCCTCGTCGAGGGCGGACAGCAGCCGGCCGATGTTCGCGTCGAGGTTTTCGACCATGGCGGCATAGACAGGGTCCGATTGGATGAGCCGGCGTACAATGCGTTTGTCTTTCTTTTGTATGCATGGAAAAGGCTCACCCTCCTCAAGGGCCTTGACCTTGTCGAGCCCCATCGCTGTGATCTTCTTCTTGTATTTCTCCACCAGCTCCGGCTTGCCCTGGATGGGGGTGTGCACGGCGTAATACCACAGGTTGAGAAAAAAAGGCCTGTCGTCGTTTTCCTTGATGAGCTTGATGGCCTCGGAGGTCAGACGGTCAGTCAGACATTCCCCCTCCGGACCGTCGGGCAGCTTGGGATTCTTGTAGGGACTGAAATAGCCTCCGGGCGGCCAGCCGGATTCGAAGCCACCAACGTTGACATCGAAACCGTGATCTTCGGGATACGAACCTTCGCCACCCAGGTGCCACTTGCCAACGTGCCAGGTCCGATAGCCAACTTCATTGAGGGTGCGGGCCAGGGACTTCTCCTTCTGCGGCAGGTGATGTAAGTAAGGGACGTTCAAGAGCTTGCCGTGGTTGTTGCCGCCGATCCACTCGGTGATGCCGAGGGTGGCAGGGTACTTGCCGGTCAGGATACTGGCGCGGGTCGGGGAGCAGACAGGACAGGAGGCGTAGGCATCAGTAAAAACGAGACCTTTGGCGGCCAGCTTATCAAGATGAGGCGTCTCATAGAACGTACTACCGGAGTATCCGAGATCCCGCCAACCAAGGTCGTCGATAAGGATGAATATGAAATTCGGTCTTCTCATGTTATCTCCCCCGGCATTTTGAACATTTACAGCTTGCCCCGATGTCATTGCTAGAGCCAGGCCACCGATGACAGCCGCAATCTCTTTGATGGAGGCGTGTCGGGGCAGCACGCGTGTTATTCCAGTTTACTCGTTCTGGTGCGGACAGCTCTCATCCGGGTGGTCTATTATATGGGACGCGGATATGACGGCCAGATGGACTTATCCAGTGGCAAGACGGGAGGCGGTGGTGGACGACTACCACGGCACGAGGGTGCCCGACCCGTACCGGTGGCTGGAGAACGCGGAATCGGCTGAGTCCACTGCCTGGGTGGACCAACAGAACGCGCTCACCCGGGGATTCATCGACGAGGGGCCAAATCGGGAACGGCTCAAGACTACCCTATCCCAGATGATGAATTATCCCAAGTACTCACTGCCCTATAAGGAAGGGGGACGGTATTTCTTCTGGAAGAACGACGGGTTGCAGAACCACATGGTGATGTACACTCTGGACACTCTTGACAGCGAACCTCGCCTCCTCCTCGATCCGAATGTGTTGCGCGAGGATGGAACTGCCGCGGTCACCAACACCACGCTGACCCATGACGCAGCCTTACTGGCCTACGCGGTCTCTTACGGTGGCAGCGACCGGCAGGAGGTGAAGGTGCGACGGGTGGGCACCGGGGAGGATCTGCCCGACTTCCTTCGCTGGTGCAAGTTCACGTCTATCGCCTGGCGGCGGGACAACTCCGGGTTTTTCTACAACCGTTTTCCCGAGCCGGGAACGGTTCCCTCTGAGGAGGAAAACATGGACTGCCAGGTTTACTGGCACGCTCTGGGCACGCCGCAGGACAAGGACGCGCTGGTCTACAAGCGCTCGGACGACCGAGAGTTGATGTTTCACCCGTTCATCAGTGAGGACGGGAAGTACCTGTTGCTGTCTGTCTCGAGAGGGACGGCTCCCACCAACGGCGTGTATTACCGGCTGGCGCGGGAGGACGGGGAGTTCGTCAGGCTCCTGGACAAGTTTGATGCCGAGTATGGGTTTATCGACAACATCGGTTCGGTGTTCTATTTTCAGACTGATCTGAACGCGCCGCGGGGCCGGGTGATCGCCATCGACATCAACGCCCCCCAGCGGAAGAACTGGCGGGAGATCATTCCAGAGCAGCCAGAGCCCTTGTCGTTTGCGGCGATGATCGATCAGCATCTGGTGGTCGCATATCTGAAGGACGCCCATCACCAGATGAAGGTCCTGACCTTGGACGGGACATTCGTCCGGAACATCGACCTGCCTGCCATGGGAACGATCGGGGGATTGTCGGGCAAGCGGGAAGAGCGGGAGATGTTTTTCGCCTTCACCTCCTTCATCCATCCCCCGACCCAGTACCGGTACGATCTCCGGGAAGGGGTCGCGACCGTGTTCCGCCGATCGGAGGTCCAAGTCGATCCGGGCAAGTACGAAACTCATCAAGTGTTTTTCACTTCCAAGGATGGCACCCGGGTGCCGATGTTCATCACGCACAAGAAAGGATTACCCCGGGACGGTAACAATCCGGTTTACCTGTACGGGTATGGGGGCTTCCAGGCCAGCCTGCTTCCCAGCTTTGGGGTTTCGAACATCCTCTGGTTCGATCATGGCGGCGTGCTGGCGATTCCCAACCTCCGGGGAGGCAATGAGTACGGTGAGGACTGGCACCGGGCGGGCATGTTCGGGAAAAAACAAAACGTGTTTGATGATTTCATCGCAGCGGCGGAATGGCTGGTCAACAATACATACACATCGCCACGGAAATTGGCCATCGCCGGGGGGAGCAACGGGGGGTTGCTGGTGGGCGCGTGCATGACCCAGCGGCCTGAGTTATTCGGCGCCGTCCACTGTGGGGTGCCGCTCGCCGATATGCTGCGGTTTCACAAATTCACCGTGGGGAAATTCTGGACCACCGAATTCGGCAATGCAGAAGAAAACCCGGAACACTTCAGGTTTATTTATGCGTATTCTCCATACCACCGGGTAAAGGAGGGTACCGTCTATCCCCCAACTTTGGTCACCACCGCAGATACGGACGACCGGGTCGTGTCCCTGCACGGCAAGAAATTCGCCGCTGCGCTTCAGGCCGCGGACGCCGGGGCGGGCCCAATTCTCCTCAAGGTGGAGACTAAGGCCGGCCATGGCGCAGGCAAGCCGCTCTCAAAAATTATTGACGAACAGGCGGATGTGTACGCTTTCCTCTTCAGGATTCTCGGGATGGAAACGCAGGCGCTGACATCATAATCCTTTCGTTTCTTTTAAATTGCCTTTGGATACCATGGACCGTCATGGCGGCCCCGATCGGTGTGTCTCTGGGTGAGCAAGTCACGCTCCTGGACCACAAGCAATTGGGGCTGCAGTATTTCCCTGATGGCGCTGTAGCCTTTCTGGATCGAAAGCCCTCCCTGCGCTTGCTTCTATCGGCGGGGGTCTCAAGTTATCTGGTTGAAGGCTCCGACATCCAGAGCCTCAACTCCGCCCGTCTTGTTCTGACGCCCGGGAACCCGGAAGAGTTCGACAACGGTTATGCCGGGATCAGCGGGGTCTATGCACACCGGGATGGAAAGCTGTACGCCTTCTACCATGCCGAGGACCAGGAAAGCATGAAGAGCTTCTGGAACGAAGTTCCCGGCTACTATGGCTGTGTCGGAATGGCTGTCTCCGACGATGGGGGGAGGAGTTTCACCAAACTTGGGCCGGCCATCACGAGCGCCCAAGTGAAGGACCCCAAGGAAATGCCCGATCAGGGGTGTGGCGAGCTCTGTGTCTTTCCCGAAATACGTGGGAAGTATCTTTATGCGTATTACGTGGACCACTCCAGGGTGGAGGGACGGGGAGTCCAGATCTTCCTGGCCCGGTCACGAGTTACAAAGGCTCCGCCACTGCCCGGCACGTGGAAGAAGTACCACGAAGGAAAATTCCGCGAGGACGGTCTGGGAGGGCGGGACACGCCAGTCCTGTCGGCTCGGGAAATCAACGCCGATGCCACCTTCCCGCATGTGACGTACTCAACGGCTTTGGGGAAATACGTGATGGTCTTCAACATCGTTGCCTACCTGGAACACCCGCACGGGGAAAAAGAGGGAAAGCCGGTGAAAAGCGGGATCTATGTGGCGTTTTCCGATGATGGCATCTCCTGGTCAAAGCCGCACCAGCTCATCACGGTCTTCTCCATTCCCTTTAAGGACCGGGAACTGGCATGGCATCCCACGCTTCTTTGGGACAGCGAAGAGAGCGTGGAGGGCTGGCTGGTCTATTCTTATACCCCGTCTTGGGGCCATGAGCACCTGGGAGGAATGCCTCATTATATGGTTGGGAGGCGCATTCGCTTCATCGAGGATAACAAAGAGTAACGGGCGTTAACTGCGGGCAGTGCATAGATCCCGGATGCGGTTGAGCAGGCGGTTCTGTTCTTGCCAGCGTTCGCTCGCTTCCTCGAGCGAGACGGCGTGAAACGAGAGTTCCTCATGAATGAAGGCCTGCGCCAGTTTGGGAAAATCGGCTTGGATGACGGCGGCCAGGCGCGGGTAGCCTCCCACATGCTGGCATTCCGGCCCTAAGATGATCGGGTTGCCATCCGGGGGGACCTGGATGATGCCCCACATGACCGGCTCGGAGAGCATCTCTTCAGGGAGGCGATCGAGCCGTGGCCCCTCAAGGCGGCAGCCGGACCGGTCAGAGCGTGAGGTCACCTGGTAGCGGCTGGACAGGAACTGCTGGGTCGTTTCCTTCTTAAAGTAGTTAAGGTCGGGGCCGAGGACCACCCGGAGTTCCCGAGGAGATTCATAGACCGGCTTGATCTCTTTGGCGATGGTCCTGAACTGCGCTGCCCTAGGCTCCTCCCCAGTTTCCAGGATCATATCCTTGGCCAGGACGAATCCACCGAAGCCGCACCTGACATCCCGCGCACTGCTGCTGAAAAGTTTCGAGGTTGTGAATCCACCGGCGACCGCGAGATAGGCCCGGCAGCCGGATTGCCGGCGTTCGAACGAAAGCTGAGCCCCTTTTTTGATCTGGAACGTTTCCCACAGGGGGAGCGGCTCTTCCTCCAGGGTGGGGTTCAGGCTGGCGCCCGTGATGGCGGCCGTGACGGTCTCGAGTGCGACCAGCGAGGGGCCCTGGTAGGTGATTTCCAGCAGCGTCGCGGACTCTGGATTGCCTGCCAGGAGATTGGCGCACCGCGCCGCGAAGGGATCGTAGGCTCCGCTGCGGGAGATGCCAATTGAGCTGAATCCCTGCCGCCCCAGGTCCTGCGCCGTAGTGGCTAGCCCGGGGGCCAGGACGGAGAAAGCTTTCATCCAGCCAGGGCGCGCGCGATGATGCCCAAACGCTTGAGTTTTTGGCGAAGGCGCCTGGCGATGAGGCCACAGTGCGGTGTATCGCTGTGCAGGCAGAGGGTGTCCACTTCAAGTGGAACACGCGTGCCGTCGATCGCCCGCGCCTGTTTGTTCAGGATGATGGCACCGGCCTGGGCGACCGCCTCGGCAGGGTCCTTGATCAGGGCGCGCCGGTCGGTTCGTGGAACCAGCGAGCCACGGGCGGTATATCGACGGTCCACGAACGCCTCACGCGCGTAACGGATTTTCAAGCGCCTGGCCGCCTCTTCCTGCCTGGTGTGGGGCATGCCGATCCAGATCAGCCTGGAGTCGTAGGCCAGGATCGCCCGGGCCACTGCCCGGGCTACAGCCGGATCGTGCGAAGCCGCGTGGTACAAGGCACCGTGCAGCTTGAGATGCCGCAATCGCGCCCGCTGCGCGCGGGCCAGCGCGCCGAGGGCTCCGAGCTGATAGAGGACCATCCGTTCGATCCGGGCGGGAGGCATGTCCATGCGCCGGCGGCCGAACCCGCGCCGGTCAGGATACGACACGTGGGCGCCGAGGCTGGCGCGATGGAACACGGCCAAACGGATGGTGGAAGCCATGGTTTCGGCGTCGCCTGCGTGAAAACCGCAGGCGATATTAACGCTCGTGACCAGCCTTATCAGGACGGCGTCGTGGGAGAAACCCTCCCCCGCATCCACGTTGAGGTCAATCGTCCGGCGGGAGGGAGCGGTCATGATGTCTTCCCGCTGCCTTGGGGAATCTGACCGTGAACTGTCGCGTGGTCGAAGGCTGGATCGAAGATGACGGTATCCCCCGAAGCCAGCAGATTCGGGGGCTCCTCGGCGAACCGAAAGAGCACGACCGGGGTGCGGCCGATGAGCCGCCATCCGCCTGGAGATGCGAACGGGTAGATTCCTGTCTGATAGTTCCCGATGCCGACCGATCCGGCCTCCACCTTGAGGCGCGGCTCCTCCAGGCGGGGCAGTTGCAACGCGGTATCCAGCGATCCCAGAAAGGGGAACCCGGGCTGGAATCCCAGAAACCACACACGATAGGAGGTCGCACAGTATCGCCGGACGAAATCGGGCCATGCGAGGCCGGTGTGGGAAGAGGCGAACTCCTGGTCGGGCGCGCAGCGGGAACAGACACAGAGGGGAAAACGGTGGACGGCGCCTTCCGGCCACGCCATCTCAGCGGGGGTGCCTGGGGTTGCGAGGATAGACTCAAGCGACTGCTTAAGCTTTGCAGCGGAGGTTGCCAGCGGGTCATACACCACCAGCACGGAGCGGTAGGCGCCGAAGCATTCCTCAATTCCTGGGAGTGTGGAGCGCTCGATCTGCATTTTCACGAACTGGACCCGCCTGACGGTTTCCGGGTCAGGACGGGTTGAATTTGAAAGGGTGAGTTGAAGTGCGTGATCCCCCACCGGTTGGAACTCAAGCACCGTGTTGATCAGTCGTCAGCCTTTGGTTTCGTAAGCACGAGGGTTCCAGAATCCTGAAGGTGCGCTATTGGCCAGCGGCTTGAGCTTGGAAACATCGTAGGTGTAGTCGGTACGGTTTTTCAGCCGGCTGGCTAGCGATTCCCGGAAAGGTTTCAACAGCGCGGTGTTACCGGACAGATCGGTTAGCTCGTATGGGTCGGCTTCCAGATCGAAGAGTTGCTCCTCGTTGGTGGCCGCGAGCCAGCAATACTTGTGGTGGCCCCGGATGACGTAGTGATTGCTCAACTTGCCTGAGTGCTCGCCGAACAGCTCCGTCCGCGTGCTTTCCACCTCCCCACGCAGGATTTTGACGAGTGACTTGCCATCCACCCCATCGGGGATCGGCACACCGGCGAGCTCCAGAAATGTCGGTAGCAGGTCCTCCAAACACACCAGCGCGGGCGAGCTTCGGCGGGGAAGGGGCAGGTTGATCGTGGAGACGAAGAAGGGGACATGGGCTGATCCTTCATAGGGGAGGGATTTACGGTAGAGATGGTGGTCGCCCAGCATCTCCCCATGGTCTGACGTGAAGATGATCCAGACCTGCTCTTCCTCAGTGGACTTCATACTGTAACCGTAGGCCCGCCGCAGGAGATATCCGAGGCAATCATCTATGTGGTTGATTAAGCCGTAGTAGCCGGCCATCGTGTTTTGGATTTCCTCGAGCCTGAAAGGGCCGGTGGCGCTGTCTGGGGGCAGGCCCGGTAGATGACTGGGGAATTTTGGAACCCAGGATCCAATGCGCGGCCGCCAGTCCCGATTTCCAGCGTAGCGGTCGTAGTACACCTGTGGGGGGACCAGTGGGGGATGCGGCGCCCAGAAGGAGAGATGGAGAAACCAGGGGCAGGATGGATCGCGCGTTTTGGTGAGAAACTTGATCGCTTCCTGGACCACCCAGGTTGAGTGGTGGTACTCCTCAGGCAGATGGAATGGCCTAGCCACCCGGCTGTTTGAGCCGACGCCGTGCACGCTGGAGTCAGCGCGTGATCCGAGCGTCTCCTTGAGCCAGTCGGCATAATCGTTGTGGCTGAAGTACAGTGACTCGGGACGGTAGTCGATCTGCTCGCTTAAGGTGAGGTGGTCGAACCCGTAGCGCTTGCGCTGCGGGAATTGGTGCAGCTTGCCAATCAGTTGGGTCTGGTAGCCCGCCTGTCCCAGCAA
>CAZPLZ010000126.1:0-9716 GCA_964587525.1 uncultured bacterium
AAACGAGGGCCGGTCACAGACTGGGCCGTCAGGCCAAGGCTTCCACGGGAGGTCGCGCAGCATGAGATCCGCGTCGGAGGAACCCGCTACCGCCTGCTGTGGGGAGACCTGCACAAACACTCGAATATCTCCCGCTGCACCAGCGGCAACGAGCCCGGGCCTGATGACCATTACAAGTACGCCCAGGATGTCTGTCAGTACGACTTCCTGGCCATGAGCGACCACTCCGAACACACCTCCACCTACAACTGGTGGCGCATTCAAAAGCTCGCCGACCTCTACAACATTCCCGGGTTCCTCTCCGTCCTCTACGGCTACGAATGGTCAGCCGGATGGCCTAAGGGCCACCACAACGTGATCTTCAGTCGGCGGCCGACCGCCCTCCTGCGGTCCAACGTCGCGGGGGCCAGGAACCCGAAGCAGCTCTGGGCATCGCTGGCGAAGTTCGGCGAGCCGGCCCTCACCATTCCGCACACCATGGCGGATCCCGGGATGGGGACCGACTGGAGCGACCATGACGGCCGCTTCCGGCGGGTGGCGGAGATCTTCCAGTCCTGCCGGGGCTCGTACGAGCATGACGGGTGTCCCCGCCAGCACAAGAACGCCACCGCGAAGGCCGGCTTCTACCAGGTTGGGCTTGCCAAAGGTTACCGGATGGGCATCATCTGCAGCAGCGATCACGGATGGGGAACCGCCTACGCGGCGGTCTACGCGTCGAGTAACTCGCGCCGTGACGTGTTTCAGGCCATCTGGGACCGCCGCTGTTACGGCTCCACGACGTACGGGCTGGTGGTCGAGTTCCGCGCGGACGGCCACATGATGGGAGAAGAGTTTTCCTCGAAGGCGCCTCCCAAAATCTCCATCTACGTCCGCGGAACGGCGCCGCTCAGGTCAATCGAAATTCTCAGCCAGGGCGAGGTTGTCCATGCCGTGGGAAGCCTCGAGCGTCCGATCGGAACCCGCGAGACCAAGATCGACTGGCGACCAACCTCGCTTAAGCCTGGGACTACTTACTACTATGCCCGCGTGATTCAGGAGGACGACGAAATGGCCTGGACGAGCCCGGTCTGGGTGCAGTCAGGACCTTGAAACACTAGACCTCACTCCTTTGACCGGTCCCGATTGAGCGCACGCTTAACGGCGTCCAGGCGTTCTGTGTTTGGAGTGCCGTCAGCGCTCCACGTGGGGACGAGCCAACCCCCCTCGTCGTGCTCATTCCAGCCGTACATAATGACAACTTTGGCCGCACATGGTGCTGGATGTTGTTCGGCCCAGTCGAGTGCGCGACCAAGATGGGCGGTGATTTCACCCGGCGTGGCGGTTTCATAATACTTCCGCGCCTTGTGGTAACTGGCATCGCGCTCCCATGGCACCGGGTTGTCCATACGTGGACGCTTGTCCCAGCCAGTCTGCACCAGGGGAACGAAGGGGATCTCATGCCTGCTGCAAAAATCCCACTGAACGTTCTCAACGTCGGCGACGAGCGCCTGGTAGGGGCCGCCCCCGTCACCACCGAGCGCGTAGGCGGAGATCGCATCGAATCCCAGCTCCTGGGCCACAGCCCAGTCCCGCTCCGGCGACCAGCCCATGTAGACCAGGTACGGATCCCTGAGTCCGGCCTTCCGGGCAGCTTCGCGCAGCTCATTGAAGCGACTTGCATACTTCACCACAGGAAGATCCTGACGGAACATGAACACCAACGGGCGGCCATCCATAACGGTCAGGTAGCTTGGCCCCTTCATCAGACGAATGTACCGCTCCAGTACCTGCGGCCATTGTTCCTCCGAGGCCATGATCGGATGATGCAGGATCATGCAAAATTTAATCTGGTCCTTGAGGCTGCTCGCCAGATAGAGCGTCTGCGCGGTGGTCATGTCGCTGCGCTCGTCATACATGACAAAAGCCCAGAAGTCGATGCCGGCGGCGGCGGCATACCGGATCTCCTGATCCATGATCTCCTGGCGGCCGCCATTGATGCGCACGGTCTCCTCGTCGACCACCTCGGCGTACCACGGGAGGCGGAAGTGATACTTCCGCGGGCCGAGAGTCTTCTCCACAAGCCGGGTTGCCGCTCCCCCGCTCCAGGCGTCCCAACGGATGGCTCCGATCAAGGGCCGTTCACACTTCCCGGCTGGTTGCTCGGCCAGCGCACACGCCACGGACCCGAATGCAAGAGCAGCGAACAGCGAGAATCTTAAGATATAAAGTATGCCCCTATCGCCTATCGCTTGCTACAGGGCCGACTTGATGACCGGGCGCTTCATCTTCTCTCCTGGCTTTCTGAAGACCCACGGTTTCCATTTATTGTAGCGGCCCCATCGCCCGCCACCAACGTGAGATAATGACGGTCCGTGTGATTGAGGAAGGGTTTGTCCTTCGATAAATTTGGGCTGCACGCCAACCTGCTGAAGGGGATTCGAGATCTTGGGTTTTCCGAGCCTATGCCGGTGCAATCGGAGGCCATCCCCCATATCCTGGCCGGGCGTGATGTGATTGCCTGCGCCAAAACCGGTTCCGGAAAAACTGCTGCCTTCATGCTTCCAATCCTTCACCAGCTTCTTGTTCAGGAAAAGCGGCGCGGGCTCCAGGTCCTGGTGCTGGCACCCACCAGGGAACTCGCCCTCCAGTCCTCGGAACACCTCCGCGCCCTCTCGAAGTACGTTCCCGTGCGCGGCACCGCCATTTTCGGAGGCGTCCCCATGGGACCTCAGATCACGGCGCTCAGCCAAGGCGTAGACATCATCTCGGCCACACCGGGACGGCTGCTGGATCACGCCGCACAGCGTCGGATCAATTTCTCCTCGGTTCGGACTTTCGTGCTTGACGAGGCTGACCGGATGATGGACATGGGGTTCCTGCCTGATGTGCGTCGAATCATCAGCCTGCTTCCGTCCAGCCGGCAGACGATCGTCCTTTCGGCCACCATCCCCGATGAAATCATGCGGCTCGTTCGGCAGATCTGCCAGGATCCGGTCACCGTGCAGGTCGGAGAGAAATCCAGACCGCCGGAAAAGATTCGCCACACCGTCTATCCAGTCATTCATGAACAGAAATCAGAACTGCTGCTGAAAATCCTTCGGGGAATGCCGGACCTGTCATCGATCATTGTGTTCACGCGAACCAAGCAACGGGCGGACCGCCTCGCTGATTACCTTGCCCGAAATGAAATCCGGACGGCGTGCTTACATGGCGATCGCGATCAGCAGGAGCGAACTCAGGCCTTGGAGGCGCTGAAATCCGGCGAACGCCAGGTGCTGGTGGCCACAGACCTCATCGCCCGGGGTATTGATATTAAAGACCTGTCCCATGTCGTTAACTACGATCCGCCGGAGACACCCGATGCGTACATTCATCGTATTGGCCGCACCGGGCGGGTCGACGCGGAAGGAGACGCTTTCACGCTGATGGCCCCCGAAGAGGAAGCCTGGATCTTGGCCATCGAGTCCGCCATTGGCCAACGTTTGGTGCGGGTCACGCTTCCCGATTTCGAGTATCGCCGTTCAGAAGTCCACGGCTCGTATCACCCGCGTCCACACTATATTCGTTCGTTCCCTCAACAGGGTCGCCGGGGTCCCCGCCGCCGCTAGGACAATTCCGTCCGCTCAAATTTTAAACGCGGACTTCAATAGCCAGCAAGATGATCAACCTAGCTCGTTTGGGATATAAAGATAGGGGATGACTCGGGCGTGGCCCTTGCCAACGTTTCCGCTTCTTTCTCCGGGAGGGGTGAAAACTCATTGGCGGCACGCACCATCCAGAGGAAAAACTGCTCATGCCCTGGGCTGACCGCGGCCGCCACCGGCAACGAAAGTGTGAACCGGACCCCCGTCAGCGTCTCCTCGTAAGTATCAACCGGCGAGTACCAGGTCTTTTTCCATTTCTTTTCCTCCCCATCGTGCCACGACCGTTTGGCCGCACACTTGAGGGCGAGGATTCCCATCTTCTTGGCAGCGGCTTTCTCCAACACGCGGGGCCCGAAATGGCCAAGGTGCCACGTATAGATATTGAGCGGAAACAGGATGGTGTCGAAGCTGAACCGGTCCAGCGCCGCCAGCGCGGCTTCCTCGGTATGCGCCGAAAAACCAAGGTATCGCGTCAGCCCTTGCGCCCTCGCCTCGACAAACGCCTCAATGGCACCTCCCGGTCCAAAGGCCTGCTCGATATCGGCAGGTTTCTCCAGGCAATGCATCTGGTACAAATCCACGTGATCCGTGCGAAGCCGTCCCAGGGACGCGCGCAGCTCTGCGGCAGCTTTGTCTTTGGAGCGCTCACCGGTCTTGCAGGCGAGAAAAACCTGCTTCCGGTACCGTTCAAGCGCGGGGCCTAGCATGGCCTCCGCGTTGCCGTAGGACGGTGCGACGTCAAAGTAGTTGACCCCGAGATCGATGGCCTGCCCCACGATCCGGTCCGCCTCAGCCGCGGTTTCATCCATCACAAGAATGCCACCGAAGCCTATCACGGACAGTGACTCCCCGGTGTTGCCTAGAGTTCGATAAATCATGCGGGCATTCTGCCCAGCTACTTCGCCTGTATCTCGATCCGCACCTGCTTGCTCGAGCACTGGCCCCATTTCAGACAACACAAACTCCCTATCACCAGCGCCACCAGCAGAATCGTTCCCACAATCGCCCAGACGATGCGGTTGTAGTTATCGAGAAATTTCATCCACGAAGAACCTCCGCTACTTTTCGTCATAGCCACTCCTTGTGTGATGTGATCAGATTATCCATATCAAGTGTACCTGTTCCTCTTCTGCCGAGGATAGGGCTTGAGCCTGCACGCTTTCTTCCAAAGAAGGCCTACCCCAACTGCTCAGCAGCTCGCGCCAGGTCGCGACGGTTGACGACCTTCAGTACCATGACCTGCTCCTCTTCCACTCGGTACAGGATCCGATAATCCCCATGCCGCAGGCGCCACACGACGCGCTTGGGGCCCCGCAATCTCTTCAGGTTCTTCCCCAGAGGAATCGGCTCCTTTTCCAGCCCACGGAGCCTGGAAACAATGCTGCTCCGAGCAGACGGAGGCAGCGCGTCAAGGTCGTTCTGCGCCGACGCCGTCAGCCGGACCGACCAGCGTCGCTTAGATCCGTTTCCCGGCAACGAAATTCTTCAAGCTTATCGTCCGGCCGTGAGCAATGTCCCGCTCGGCTTCATCAATGGCCTTCACAAATTTGGGATGATGCATCAGGAGGAAGTCTTCCAGTCCCTCCTCCCGGAGCGACTGAATGGCCGCCACCGGTTTCCCTCTTTTCAACACCACCACTGGCCCATTCTTCGCCCGCGCCAGCACCTTGCTAGCCGCCAGTCGCAGTTCTCTTATCGTCGCCGTCTGCATGCTCTCACCTCCTGGAACTATGTTTCACATCTGTGATACATTTTATCAGGGGGCTGGACAACCATTGAACGGGCCCAAACTCAGGTGCACTGACCCCTCCCTTCAACCCGTGGCCAAGAATAGCCAGCGCTGCCCGCCACGACGCGATCGGGGCGGACGGGCCAAACCTGTCTCAGCGTGGCGCGGAGGCCTTCTCAACTACGGAGGTGATGAACGCGGTCTTGCCGTCGTTGTAGGCGGCCTGGTCCGGGTCAGGACCCAATCTGGCTAGGAGATCACGCTTGAGGTTCTCGTATTGGTGGGCGACGTCATCATGAGACCGTAAGTAGTCACGGAAGAGAAGATACTTCACCCAGAACTCCTTTCCGTATTCAGTCATGTGCAGATTGAACCGCCTGGGCTCAGCCTTGCGAATATAGAGCGTTCCGGGAACCGTTTCGATGCCCTTGTGTTCATAGCCAATGGTTTTGAGTGGCTCTAGAAGCCGTTGCCCCGCATCCGACTTCGGAGCGCCCGCAATACCCAGCATCAGATCGATGATGGGTTTAGCTCCAAGGCCGGGCACCGCCGTGCTACCGATATGCTCCACGCGGTAGGTCTCGATTCCGAGCATGCCTACGATACTGGCCTTCTCCTCATGGGCCAGCCGTGGCCATGTGGGGTCAGAATCTACTAAGCGGTAACTGGAGACCGACATACTGGCCAAAATGACCTTACTGATCTGGACATCATCCTTCATATCAACGAGATCGAACCAGCGCATTTCCTTCAACATCCGTTCACTCGAATTCAGATGCTCCTCCTCTGGATCACTTCCCAAGGCTGGTTCCTGTCGATCCGTAACCAACTCCATTAAGAAACACTTGCCTATGCTCCCATCGGAAAGATATACGTCCTCAAACAAATAGCGGGACACCTTGGTATCAAGGCCGGTTTCCTCCCGCATTTCCCGGACAGCTGCCTCTTCAAATGTCTCGTTGGGCATGAGCGCCCCACCGGGAAGAGTCCAGTACGTATCACCGTCTGGCGGCTGATGTCGCACCATTAAGACTCGTCCTGAGTTGATGATCGCTCCACAGGCCCGGTGTCTCATCCCGATTGGCACAAGAGGTCTTACTTCTTCTCGGCGCGCACAATGAGAAACAGGGGAATCTCTTTCCCAGCGCGCTCTTTCATCCTCTTCTCGGCAAGCGTCCTATGCTTCGTCCGGCGATAGGTGACATCACCGTCATCTGGCCCTGCCTTGGTGACTTTTCTCGCCGCCGGAATCTCCCGGTAGCCAGTGACGCAGAGTCCGTTCTCAAGGAGCCGAGCTATGTACCAGCCCACCGGTCGATGATACTCCCACTTCCTGAAATGCAGACACCCCGGAAAGGGGAGGTTCACCCTCTCCGCCGTTGGTATCAAGTATCTCCAGACGAACCGGCCGAAGTGCCGACGACCTTCGCCCCTTTCGCAGCGAGTAGGCGGGACAGATAGCCGTTCCCGCAACCGATTTCCAGGATGCGCCTTCCCCTCACGGGTCCCGTCATGTTCAGCACGACAGGATCTATGACGTTCCGCTGATACCACATCCCTTGATCCGCAACCTGAACGTCCCAAGCTTTTGCAGCTTTGTCCCATTCGGAACCCACACGCCTACGCATCGAGCGACCTCAAGCCCGCCTGGCCTTGAGAGAGAACATTAGTGGAAGTTTGTCCTCCCAGCCGCTCAGGTGCCAGAAACCACCACGACCCTTCCGCATCGTGCGACGCCGGGTGTACCAGGTGAGATTACAGTACGCGTACGGAAATTCGTGAAGATACTCGATGGCCAGACCAGCCCTACGCAAAGCGGCCACCACATCGGCCAGGCTATGTTGCCAGCCATAATGAACATTGTGCCGCGTTCGCGCGTTCGGTACCGCATAGGTGCCCCCTTTCCAGTGGTAGCGGAACACCCCGCGGTGAAAGTACGAGCCCACAAGCGTCGGGGTCTCACTGCGGCCGGTAAACTCGAGCGTATTGACGAACGGGTGAATCTCCGCGAGGTACAGGAACCCGCTCGGCTTGAGGAACCGCGCGACCACCCTCGCCCAGCGCGTCAGGTCAGGCAGCCAACAAAGCACTCCATACGTTGTGATCACCATGTCAAAGTGCGCATTGAGCCTTCGGGGCAACCCGTACACATCCGACTCGATGAACCGCGCCGGGATGCCCGACTTCTGACTCAACACGCGAGCGGCCTCGATCGCCCGCGGAGCATAGTCCACCCCTGTCACAACCGCTCCCCGCTTCGCCCAGGCAAGCGAATCCAGCCCGATGTGGCACTGAAGGTGAAGCATGGTTTTTCCCCGAACAGGTCCAAGGTCGTCCGGAACGGGGTCAGCCCATCCATTCTTGCCTGAGAGCAAACGGTCCACCCGATATCGCGCATTGCCGCGGGCGTGGATTACCGCCCGCTCGTCCCACACCGCTCGATTCACGCGCAGGAAACGATTCACTTCCCCGGCTCCCGGCGCGCCTTAAGTGAGAACATCACTGGTTGCCGTTCCATGACATTCAGTATAGTCCCGCTCCAGTAGCGTCAAGCTCTTAATTCTCGGTGGGCCCTCGCCCAGGGTCCTCCAGGACCCTTCAGCGAAGTCCAGGGCAAAGAAGACCTACTCTAACTGCCCGGCGGCTCGCTCCAAATCGCGGCGGTCGACGATACATTCTATCCGCGAGTTCGGATCACGTACGCGCCCCGCAGAGGTCTCGCGAAGACCGGTTCCCCCCTACCGCGGGCTGATCAGGAAGGTCTTGGACTCGGCAAACCGGATCGCTCCCCCTTTGTCGGCCGTCAACGCCATCACCAGGCGCTCGCCGGGAAGCTCCGGAACCGTGAACGAAAACGCCAACTCCCGATGTTCTCCGAGGCCCACCCGCACCCGACGGCTGAACTTCGCCACCACGCGGTCGCCGACGCTGACCCGTGCGCTGGCGGTGACCCGCTGGTCCTCGAAGTCATCGTTATAGACGATCAAGGTCCGGCTGGTCCGCGTCCCTGCCTCGAGGGCGGGATACCGCTGATTCATCATGGGATCGATGCCGTGGGCGTCGTAGGCCTTATCAAACACGGCGACCGGCGCGAATGAATTCCGCACGTTTCGGGCGGCCGGCGATTCAGGATCCTTCACCGCCCAGATCAGCGTGTACGGCCGAATATCGGTGAAATTGCAGTACCGCAATCCCCGGCACCAGGTCCCTTGCCACCATCGGTTGCGATCATCCCAATTCTTTTCCTTCAGCCAATACCTTCCGTAGTGGGTGATGAACTCGCCGATGCCTGTCGGCTTGTCGGGATGGACCATCCGGCACCACCCGTAAAGGTTGCCCCGAGGCTGCTCTTCGTATCCTTCCGGGTAGTGCACGTTGACGATCGGCCCGGGCACCTTGTCGCCGTCATAGATAATCGGCCGGGTCGGATCATGACGAGCGATGACCTCGCCGAGCTGAGTCAACGTCTTCCCGTCGAACTTGTTCTTGTGGTAGTTCGTGCCGCTTTCATTCTCCGCGCTCCAGAACACGATGCTCGGGTGGTTGCGCCGGTCCTTCACCCAGGGCTCCAGCCAGCGCTTGGCATTCTCCAGATAGGCCGTCTTGTCCAGCTTGTTGTAATCCAGCCAGCTTCCGTAGATGGCGGACTCCTCGATGATCAACAGCCCCTTTTCATCCGAGACGTCCAGCACCCAATGCGGGGCAGGCTGCATGTGATGGCGCAGGATTCGGAAGTTTAGCCCGAGCATCGTGTCCACCGTGGCCGGCCACGTCTCCGGCGACATAAGGGTATACCGTTCGTCCCGGTAATTCTGCCCGGGGAGATGATCGCTGGTCCCCCAGAGATTCAGCCGGGTTCCGTTCAGGACATACTGGTTTCCCGCAATCCAGATCTCCCGGAATCCGAACCGCCGTCGCTCTTCATCCACCACATGTCCTTCATCCAGAACCCTTGAGCGCAGCACATAGAGATGCGGGTCACCCGGACGCCAAAAGTGTGGGCGGCGCCAGGGCGTCCGAATGGTCACGCGCCGCGAAACGCCCGGTTCCAGCGTCACCGCAGGGCCGTCGAGGCGCTTGCGAATCTTGCCGATGCGTTTTCCCTCGTTCGCATCCGTGACGTCGGCATTCAGGCGAACAGTCCGGGTTTTCGCCCCATGATTGACCAGCGTGTACGTCACGGTCAGGGAGCGCTTCCTCACGGAGGTGATGATCTGTGCGTCCTCGATCGACACCATCCCATAGGCCCTGAGCCAGACGGGATGGATGATGCCCCATCGGCTCCGGTCACCTTTCCACCCCACGGGCCAGACCGGAGGACCATCGGTCCCGCTTTTCGGAAGATGTGAACCGCCCCGCACGAT